>CAVAHB010000210.1:0-2000 GCA_963588415.1 Faecalibacterium sp. CAG:74 | reverse complement strand
CGCGGCAGACCAAGACGCGTCGCCTCGTCGTATTCCCGTTCGGTTGGCGAGATACCGTCCTTATCTTCAAATCCATACTCATTCCCAACAAGACCAAGGTAAATGTCACTACGGCGAAGTTCATCAAGATAAACCTCATCTGTCCGCCTGTCCATCGAGACAACATCCTCTTCGAATACAAAAGTCTCGAACAGGCGGCGGTAAGCAGGATTGCGACCGATGTACCGCTTCAAGAGCTTGCGGACTTCCGCAAACTCGCGCTGGACACTCGATATGAAGATTCGCTTCATTTCAGACTCTCGCTGTCCTTTTATCTAACGATTGAACGGCGATCGCTCCTAGCGCCGCGAGGAGCTTGTCGTAGTCGTCCGTCGTCAACGCGCCGAGATGACCGACGCGAAAGACCTTGTCCTTCAGGTCGCCGCCGTTCGGGCAGACCCAGATGCCGTATTCGTCCTTCAGCTTCAGGAAGATGTCATACGCCGACATCCCATTCGTCGGATGAAGCGGCGTCACGGCGTTCGATAGGCTCTTCGAGCAGACCTCCAATGGAAGCCCCTTCAGTCGCCCCCGGAAATAGCGGGCGAGCGTGGCGATCTTTTCCGTTTCCGCCGTGACGCCGCCTACCGCGTCGATTTCCTTGAGACGCGCGTTAATCTGCAGGAGGGTGCCGACGGCTGGCGTGAATGGGGTCTGTCCGCGCTCTTGGTTCTTGAGCGCACTCTGGAGGTCGAGATAGAGGCAACGCGGGTCGTTCGCCTCGACCCGGGCGATTGCGCGCGGCGAAAGGACAATGACCGAGACGCCGGGCGGACACGCCAGAGCCTTCTGCGAACCCGTAATCATCACGTCCGCGCCCTGCGCCGCCATATCGAACGGGTCAGCCAGGAAGGAACTAATCGCGTCGACGACTAGGAGCAACCCGTTGCGCTTGCAGAATGCGCTGATGGCGCCGATATCGTGCAGGACGCCCGTCGAGGTCTCGTGGACATTGACGAGAAAGGCCGTGTAGCCCTGTCCGTCAAAGGCGGCGAGCTGCTCGGCGGAGACCGTGTCGCCTGGCGGCGGGACGACCTCCGTGAACGGGATCCCGTGGATCTGCAGGAGCTCGACGAAGCGGCGGCCAAAGCTGCCACCGTTGACCACGAGAACCCTGTCCTTCGGTGTCAGCGCATTGACGACCACCGCCTCCATCGAACCTGTGCCGCTCGCCGTCATGAAGACGGCGCGGGCACCAGCTGGGGCCTGGACGAATTTCAGCATCAGACGCTCGCTCTCGAGCATCGTCGCCGAGAACTCGGCCGTGCGGAAATACGGCACCTGCTGACCGCCGACCGCGCGGACGGCATCCGACGACTGGACAGGCCCCACCGTGAAGTTAATCATGCCACAACCTCCTTCGCCCACGCCCCATCATTCAACATTCTTAACATCCAGTGTTTAACCATGCTGCCTATTTGCCAGAAACAATCTTGAATTATCATCAGTCAAACCCTCCCCTTAGAAAAACTTTGCGTCAGCCATAGACATCCTCAAGCGCCAGTTAGCCTGATTTTCAAAACCTTTATGCTCTCTCAAGGGGGAGTCCTTCGCCGCACCGACAGCACAAACCTGACCAGGAATCGCAAGCAAACCAAGCCTCTTAAATAGACAATTGCACTGAAAGTCGTCCGTATCAAGCATTACCACCTTACACTTTGGAGCGATCATCAATGCCCCCTTTAGAAGAATCCAGGGCTCGAACTTAGCAAAATCCGACCGCACCTGCCATTCCATTATACGCCCACGAGCTCCAAGACCATCCGTTCGCGAAATCCAAAATGCAATCAAATCATCATTCTTATACACGGCAAAAAGGTGCTTGTTTACACGATCTAATGAACGGAACTCATTTTCTAAAATCCATTTCAAACACACGGCATTCATATTCTCACGAAAACGATGACCATCATTGACTATTAATCGCGCACATTCCTCCAACGACTTCCCATCTTTGGATG
>CAVAHB010000209.1:0-2018 GCA_963588415.1 Faecalibacterium sp. CAG:74 | reverse complement strand
GGCGAAACCTTTGACGACGGGCGGCTGATGCGCCTGAAGGAGAAGGACTCGCGGAAACCCATCCGAGGCCCGCGAGGCGTACGCAGTCTTGCGTGCCGAAAGTTGGATTTTAAAAAGGAGAAAGGAGGGTGACATGTCGCAGGAGATGACGGAGGAAATCGAGTTTACGGTTGCCTGCGTGAATGAGTTTGCGCAGAAATACGGCATGGCGAATGCCGACGCCCTGCGCTTTCTCGATTCCCATCAGGGCCTTGACTATGTGCTCAACGGCTATGCGACCGTGCGCAATCAGCCGCTTGATTTGACTTTGGAGGATCTTCGGGACGTGTGCCGCCGAAACGGGGGCGTTTTCGCGTGATCACGCTTTACCATGGGACGAACGAGCCGTTTGACGTCCCCGACCCGAATCGTGGTCGGCGCGGCACGGATTTCGGTCAGGGCTTCTACCTGACTCCCGACTTCGACTCCGCCGCGAGCATCGCCGGCCTGTCGGTAGTGCGTTCCGGTCGTGGCAGGAAGGTCGTCCTGTGCTATGACTTTGACGAGGACAGGGCGGTCGAACTTGGGCTTAGGCGGCGGCGGTTCGAGGCGTTGGATGTCGAGTGGATGGCTTTTGTCATGGCGAACCGGATGTCAGACCGCACGGCCGCCGACCACAACATCGACCGCCTCTATGACGTCGTCGACGGCTTGGTGGCTGACGACAGGATCATGACGCTTTTGCGCCGGTACCAGCGGGGAGAACTGTCAAAGGACGACATCCTCGGAATCTTGCGGCAACGCCCATGGCGGACGGTTCAGTATTCGTTTCACAGCCGGAAGGCCGTCATGTGCCTGCTCCGCAGAAAGGTGATCTATGTCGAATGAGCAGAAGTATCTTTTCGAGGCGGCGACCGCCGACTTGAGCGCCCGCGTGATGGAGGAGGAGGGCGTGTCCCTTAAGGAGGCCCTTCGCATCGTCTACGGTTCTGCGCTTTACCAGAAACTGCAGAATATTGGGACCGGCCTCTATCGCGAAGGCCCCGTCTACCTCTATGACATGCTCTGCGAGGAGCGGGGCGTCGCCGCGCCGGAGAAGTGATGGGGCGCGTTCATGTCTTGTTTGTTGCCGCACATTTGCGAACAGGCATGTTCTTCTGGCATGTGTGAATTCTCACTTTTTTAAAAAAGTGAGAATTGGGACGCCTTGGGGGGCGTGGAGAGTGCCGTTTGTTCGGTTGCCTGATTTGACGGCGTTCGGAAGAATGTGGTAAAATACGAGCTGATTTCGTCGGGCGGGAGTGCTTTGCCCGAACGAAGCCGAGAGAATGCGAATCGAGAAGGGGGTGCGCATGGCAGAAGGACAATCAAAGCCGAAAGTCCTTGCATCTGCACGCCGCAAATGCTTCTGGGAGAAGGTCGCGAATGATGCGTGAAAAGCGATATGACGACGGGCTTGAGGAGATCTGGCGCATCAAGCGCGAGATATGCGCAGGCTATGCCAATGTGGAGGACTATTTCCGAAGCGTCCTTGAAGACCAGGAAAAGGCGCGGCGGCAAGGCGTGAGATTCGTTCGTCTGCCGATTGCGCGGCGGACGCCGACTGTGGTATAATGTTGCCGTTTCTCCGAAATGAAGCGGAAAACCGTAGAAGGGGAATGTTGCAATGCCAAAGCTGATGGAGAAAATCGATTGGGCGCGAACCGTCGCCAACGTCGGCTCGGCTGATTGCGTGTGGTCTGAGAACGTGATGGGGCGCGAGGGGGCGTTGTCCCTCTCGATCCCGGAAAGCGGGATGTATCAGGTCATCCTCGTCAAGCTCGACCGTCCCAAACCCGTCCCAAAACCAGCCCCGGCGAAGCCGAAGTCCGCACGCGACCTCATCGGATACTGCAGGCGTTTCCATCCCGAATACCGCTCGACGGCTGACATCATGCACGAGCTTCGCGAGGGAGAGGCGGATTGAGCTGGGTCGTCGACACGTGCGTCCTCATTGACGTGGCACGCGGCGACCGCGATTTTGCGGAGGCCTCGGCGAA
>CAVAHB010000208.1:0-2031 GCA_963588415.1 Faecalibacterium sp. CAG:74 | reverse complement strand
TTCCCACTGCGCCTCCGTCGGCAGGTCGAAGTCGATGCCCGTCCTCGCCCGCAGCACGGCGAGGAACGAGCCGTCGTCCACGGCATTCGCCTCTGGCCATTGAGCCCCTTCCGACGAGCCGCGAATCATGTCATAGGATACACGCTCCACGGGCCGCGTGTCGCCCGAAAAATACGACGGATTCGACCCCATCACAAGTTCCCACTGCTTCTGCGTGACCTCGAAGAGCCCCATGTAGTAGGGCTTCGTCAGCGTGACGCGATGCAACTCGTTCGTCTGGTCTTCGCCCAAGATAAACGAACCCGCTTCCACTCGTTTCAGGACAAGCTTCGTCGTCTTGAACTCGTCCGTGTTGAAGCCTCCTTCCGGCACAACGTCCAGATAGGCGACAGGATAGGACATGGCCTCCGCTCCGCCCGAGAGGTCGATGACGCAATACTGCGCGTTCCCGCCCGCCACGGCGGCCGCCGTCCAAAGACCGAAAGCCAGCGACAGCATCGCTTTCAGTCTGTTCTGAAGCAAGTGCAAAGCATCCCGCGCGCGCATCGGAGATGCGCCCCTACCATCGTGCAGTAGTAAGGCGGCATCTCCGATGCCGCCGTTCTGCGCGGTCTGCAATTGTCGCTCCTGCACGAGCTTCATTCTCATTCGCATCCTTTTTCTCCGCCCCTCGACTTTACAGAAGGCGTCGCCACCAGAGGGACGGAAAAAGGAGCGGCGTGCCTTCACATCGATGTTTTGGATGAGGAGCGACCAAGCACCTTCGCAAAAACACGGACATAGGAAGACACGCCGCGTGAGCATACACGCGACGCATCCCACATATCCGGCTTTTGCTTGATTTCGGTTGGTCGCTATTTCATCCAAAGCCAAATACGCAAGACTGCGTACGCCTCGCGGGCCTCGGATGGGTTTCCGCGAGTCCTTCTCCTTCAGGCGCATCAGCCGCCCGTCGTCAAAGGTTTCGCCGTCAGGCAAATTCAAGTCTATTGCAGAATCTTCTGCTGGCGCATCATATCCCCCGAGCAGAGCGAGCATTGCGAAGCAATGTCGCTAGAGGGGTGAGATGCGCCCCTACCACTGGTAGGAAGGCTCTGCTTTAGCCTTTTTGAATTCGCTTCGGGCCGGTGGCAGGCGCGAAGTGCCGCGCCCGCCGCTGTCAAAGATCAATCACGGTTCACCCGTGCGCCGGGCGAAGCACCTTCCCCCCGGCAAAATCAGTTCGTATTTTACCACATTCCTCCGAACGCCGTCAAATCGGACGCCTGCGTCGATTTCATGCCATGGCCGGCTCAAGACGCTCGGCGGCCCTGCGCGCACGCGCCGCCGTCTCGCGGACAGACTCCCCGACGTACATGTTCCTCTCGCGCCACTTCGTGTAGTCGCGCGGCTCTCGGTTGACAAGCGCGATGAACCGCTCGGCGTTGACGTCCCCGAACGTCTGAAGACGACATTGCCCCTGCTCGTCAAACGGGCGATTGTAGCAGCAGTTGTCGAGATAGACCCTCATCGTTCAAGACAGTTTACACAAAACCTTTTTTGCGAAAATCTGCACATATTCTACCACATTCTTCCGAACATCGTCAAATCGGGATAGCCACGAAAACGCACGGAATCACAACTGGACGGAGTCCGCTGCGTCCATCGGACTGAATATTCGCAGCGTGGGGTAAAGCGTTCTGAAATCACTTTCGTTGCGGGTGATGAGGCCCCCTCTCGCAAGCGCATACGCGCCAATCATCACGTCGGCGATCGGACGCTTCGCCGCCTCGCTCGCATGCTTGCGCCGAATGTGCTCATACCATGCGCGGTGCGCCCTCAACACGACATCCCTGTTCCCAAAGACTTCGCAATCGACACCCAGTTCAAGCAGGAACTCGTCTTGCAGTTCGGAGTCCCCATTGAACGACGGCGACAGTTCCACATAGGACAACGGCGAAATCAACAAGCCCTCGTCGCGCTTCAAGTCGAGCGCGTTCGCCGAGGCCTCCGCAAAATCGCGGTCGCCGCGTGCCACGTCAATGAGGACGC
>CAVAHB010000207.1:0-2050 GCA_963588415.1 Faecalibacterium sp. CAG:74 | reverse complement strand
TCGTCGTCCCCCTTCCTTCCTTCAAGGCAACCGCAAGTCCTCCTGCGGGCGCATCCGGAGATGCGCCCCTACCACGCGACGAACCCGTGCGTCCCGTCGGTAGGGTCACGCGTCCCGCGTGACCGCCGCGCAATTGCCTTTTCCTGCGCATGTCCATCGCGGAGACCGCCTCGCGTGCGTGAAAAGAGCGCATTTTCTCTTCAAGCACTCGTCAGGAGAGCCGTCACCTTATCGGTCACGCGGGACGCGTGACCCTACCATGGTTACGCACGACCTTACCGTTCGTGCGTGGTAGGGGCGAGCGTCCCGCTCGCCCGCAGACAGTTCAGCGACTGCCTCCGCTTGAATAGATGACGGCGTTTCTGACAGAACGACGTGTTAGCGTTTGACGCTAAAATCTTAATTGGTCGCGGGGTGGAGCGCGGCGGATTGCCGCGTCAGTTCCCGACCTATAGGCTCGTGCGGCTTATCAGTCTTTTCAGACCACACGCCGCAGAACAAGGGAAATTATATCAAATTCACGTGCGGCCGTGTGCCGCGATGAGGCCGAAGTCCGAAGAGTCAGTAGTCCGCGTCGGCAATCCTCATCGGCGACATCTGAGGCCCCAGGTCCCAGGCGGATTCGCCGTTCGCCGAAGATGTAGCCGTGAATCTGCTGGAGGCACTTGACGCTGCCCGGCTCGAGACTGTCGAGAAGTCCGCTCCCGAACAGTTCGTAGGCCTTCTGCCGCGACTTGCCGTCGACCGTGTTGTCAGAATAGAGGAACCAGTCGAGGAAGGCAGATGCATTCTTCCCCGGAAACCTCTTGGCAAGCTCGACGATTCCGTCGCCGTCAAAGCAATCGGTCATGTGCCGCTTGCCGTCTGGAGCAAGCAGCCTGAACCCCTTACATTTTGTAAGGAGTTCGACCCCGGCCTTCTTAAGCCTGGATTTCAGCACATACCAATAGTTGCGCTAATCCGCGCTTTCGCCTATCGCCGAAACGACATCAACCGCGCAGAACCACCACTTGGACGACGCGTCATCTCATGTGGCGCGGACTTCCCGATCCTTGAAGAAGCGTATCGAGACCTTTGTCATGGCTTTGAAGAAAACGAAATGTATTATATCATATTTGGTATAATAGGCGGTGTGAGTTGATTGCCGCGACGTTGCGAAGGTTCGGCGTGTCCTATGGCAATAGCGAAGTGCAAGAAAAAAGTGCGAAAACATGAAAAGCGATAAAGTCCTCTCCATTCATTCTTACGAGAACGCCGTCATCGTTCCGCGCATGCGGAAGCGCAAGCGCATGCGCGAGCAAGGGCTTTTCGTGGACGGCGTCCAGATCCCCTGGTCGACCTCCGAGGCGGTCTCTTTCCCGCGTGAGCAGGAAAAGGTTTTCTTCGACACCGGCAAGCTTGCCGTTCGCGACATGGACGAAGAGGTCATCTTCATCGGAACGCTGTGGTGCATGTGGGGGCATCTCATCACGGACTTCTCGACGCATCTCTGGCCTCTTCTCTCGCTCGACAAGAGCTTGCGCGTGGCGTATGCCGTCGGGTCGCCGAAGCAGACGCTCCCCGAGAACTTCAAGCAGCTTCTGTATGCGCTGGGCGCCACCCCCGACCGCCTGATCGAAGTGCGCGAGCCTATGCGATTCCGCAAAGTCCATTTCGGCGACCCGTCGTTCTGGCATGAAAACGGCAAGGTCTGCATGACGGCCGAGTACGGGCGGACGATTGACGCGGCCATCTCGGGCATCCTTCCCTCAGGGGGGGGCTCGCCGCGCAGGAAGGTCTACTTCACGCGCACGGGTCTTGTCAACGACAAGAAGGATTTTGGCGAGGGGCAGATAGAGGACGCCTATCGCCGCGCCGGATTCGAGATTGTCGCGCCGGAGAAGATCTCGTTTCGGGACATGGTGCGCCTCTTCTCCGAAACGGAAGTCCTGGCGACGACGGAAGGGTCGATTTCGCACAACGCGCTCTTCCTCCCCAAAGGCACCCGGCTTGAGATCTTGCGGAAGTCGCATTTCGGGAACGCCTATCAGGACGGCATCAACGAGTTGCG
>CAVAHB010000206.1:0-2053 GCA_963588415.1 Faecalibacterium sp. CAG:74 | reverse complement strand
CTGGCCAAGGTGGCTTAAGGGGTTTTTGCTGACCCACCCCCTTTACAAGTCACCCTGGATTTGCCCGATCAAACACCGGAACGCCTCGCACTTGCCATTCCGACGCGGCAAATGGTATAATCCGCAGTATGGAAAAACTCGCGACAGACATCTACACGTTCGCCAACCTGCGGCATGACGGCTTCACCTACGTCGACAAGACCAACCGGCTCTGGCCGCTCGTCAACCTGTCGATCGGCCGCCAGTTCTTCATCGCGCGTCCGCGCCGGTTCGGGAAGTCGCTCACAGTCTCCGTCCTGCAGGCGCTCTTCGAGGGACGGCGAGAGCTCTTCCAGGGGCTTTTCATCGAGACTAAATGGGACTGGTCGAAGAAGTGGCCCGTCCTGCGGCTCGACTTGGGGAGCGTCCAGCCCGACCGCGCCGAAGACCTCAAGGGACAGTTCACGACGATCCTCGACGACGAGGCGCGACGCAATGGCGTCGCGCTTCGACAGGGCGAATCCGCGCCGATCACCTTCAAGAACCTCATCAACGACCTCGCGGCGAAGTCGCCCGACGGCCAGGTCGTCCTCCTCATCGACGAATACGACAAGCCGCTCCTGAGGAACCTCAACACGCCGGAGGTCATCCCGTTCCGCAACGCGCTGAAGGCGTTTTACTCCGTCGTCAAGACGATGGAGGGCAAGCAGCGCTTCACGTTCATCACAGGCATCAGCAAGTTCTCGAAGGTCTCCATCTTCTCCGACCTCAACAACCTCCGCGACATGACGATGGAGCAGAGCTGCGCGACGCTCTTCGGCTACACGCACGACGAGGTGAAGCGGTTTCTGCCCGGCCTCCTGCACCGCTTCGCGGAGACGAACGGCTGGACGGACGAGCGGGGCTTCGCGGAAATCCTGAAGTGGTACGACGGCTACCGGTTCCACCACGCGGCGGAGAGGGTCGTCAACCCGGTCTCTCTCGGACTCTGCCTCTCCTCGTGCGAGCTGAAGAACTACTGGGCGACGACGGCGATGACGACGTTCCTGATGGACACGCTGAAGGTCAAGCCGCTCAACTTCGCGAAGGTGGACGTGGACGAGGAGACGCTCGGCACCTACGAGCCGGACCGCGCAGACCTGACGACGCTTCTCTTCCAGACCGGCTACCTCACGATCACGGGCTTCCAGCAGCGCGGCGCACAACGGCGCTACTCGCTCGACTTCCCGAACTTGGAAGTCGAGAACTCCTTCCTGCGCCAGGTCGTCCCCGCCTATACGGGACGCGAAAGGGATGACTCGAACACGATCCAGGCGGACGCGGTGGAGGCCCTCTGCTCCCACGACCCGAAGGGCTTCGTCGCCGCGCTGAAGCGGCTTTTCGCGAACATCCCCTACGACCTCACGGACAGGCAGAACGAGCAGATGTGGCAGACGGTCGTCTACGTCGCGCTGAAGCTCATCGGCGTTGCCGTGGAGGCGGAGGTGAAGACGAACGAGGGGCGCATCGACATGACGGCGGAGGCGGCGGGCCACTGCTACGTCATCGAGTTCAAGCTCGGGAGCTCCGCCGTCTCCGCGATCCGGCAGATCAAGGCGAACCGCTACGCGGACAAGTTCGCGGGCAACGGCAAGACCCTGACGCTGATCGGCCTCGCGTTCTCGAAGGCGCGGCGAACCATCGCCGCCGCGAAGGTCGAGGAAGTCGTCGCGCCCACTGGTTTCGACCACTGAACACACAGAAGCCGCCTTCGGCGGCACACTGAAAACACTGAAAGTCGGCTTGGCCTCTCTCCGGTGGCGAGTTCAGTGTGTTCTGTGTCGGCGAAGCCGTTCAGTGTGTTCAGTGGTAAAATCCGAGCCGCGACCGCGTTCGTGAGGCTCGTATCGAAGCCGCCGCGCCGTTGCCTATATACAATAAGGTGTACGGGAAGACCGCCGTTTGACCCCTCGGGGAGCGCGGCGAAACCCCTCTCGGAGCGTTGGCGTACTCAATATATGGCCACGGCGTACTTAATATATGGCCACGGCGTACTCCATATATGGGCACGGCGTTCTCCATCTATTGATTTGAC
>CAVAHB010000205.1:0-2100 GCA_963588415.1 Faecalibacterium sp. CAG:74 | reverse complement strand
GATGCTATGAACGGAAAGAAAATGTCGAGAAGGATAAAAGGTTCTCATCGCCCGGTTGCCGTTGACCTGTTCGCCGGGTGCGGAGGCCTGTCGCTTGGCTTTGAACAGGCAGGCTTTGACATTGCTGCGGCCGTCGAGATCGACCCCATCCATGCGTCCGTCCATGAGTACAATTTTCCCTATTCGAAGACCATCTGCGCGGACATCAAGGACATTTCCGGCGCAGACATCCGACGGTTGGCCGGCTTGGGAGATCGTGACGTCGACGTCGTGTTCGGGGGCGCTCCCTGCCAGGGGTTTTCGATGATCGGGAAACGTGCGCTTGACGATCCGAGAAATCAGCTGATCGGGCATTACCTGCGCATCGTGAATGACATCCGTCCGAAGTATTGCGTCCTTGAGAACGTCAAGGGCCTGACGGTGGGAAATCACATCTGCTTCCTGAACGAGCTGATCGATGCGCTGAAGGAGATCAATTACACGGTCCTCCTCCCCTATCGCGTCCTGAACGCGGCAGACTACGGAGTCCCCCAGAATCGCCAGCGTCTGTTTCTCATTGCGGCGAGAGACGGACAGACGCTTCCGGCCTATCCCGATGTCGTCAAGACTCGGACGACGATCCGGGAGGCGATCGAGGACTTGCCGAATGCCGACGACTACAAGCGTCTGCTGGAGGACGATTCGGTCGCGGTTTCGTGGACGACGAAGAGCCTTTATGCGCGGAAGCTTCGTGGACTGGCCGACGATGCGGACGACTTCGGCTATCGCCGCGAATTCGCGCGGGACAGGCTGACCGCAAGCATGCGGACGACTCACACGGAATTGAGCCGGCAGCGGTTTCTTGCCGCGCCACAGGGCGAGACCGAGCCGCATAGCCGGTTTTTCAAGCTGGCGTGGTCCGGACAGTCCAATACGCTGCGCGCGGGAACGGACAGCGCAAGAGGCGGCTTTACGTCGCCGCGGCCGATCCATCCCGTCCTCCCGCGCGTGATCACAGTCCGCGAGGGCGCCAGGATTCATTCCTATCCCGATTGGTTCCGGTTCCACAAGACGAAATGGCATGGGTTCAGGGAAATCGGGAACAGCGTCCCTCCGCTTCTCGCGCGCGCCGTCGGACACGCGGTGATGACGGCATTGGGATGCGTCCCGAAGAAGCCGGATGCCGTCTTGGAAACCGGCGACGAGGCGTTGCTCGGATTTGACATGAGCGAGGCGGCGGCTCATTTCGGTGTCCCGCGAAATGTCATTGCACAGCGAAAGAGGAGACGTGATGCCCGTTAAGAAAGAGAATCGGTATGCCTCATTGGTCGGCTATGTCTTTGAGCATGGCTACAGGCGCGGCATCGCCGAATTCACGTTTACGCGAGACCAGTTCGTCGCGGCGGCGGCGAAACTGAAGATTGCCCTGCCGAAGAACATCGGGGACGTCCTCTATTCGTTCCGCTATCGTTGCCCGTTGCCGGAATGCGTGCTCAGGACGCAGCCCGAGGGGCATGAATGGGTGATCCTTGGCGCAGGGAAGTCCGTTTACCGGTTCAGGCTCGTCAAGAAGAGCCGCATCCTCCCCTCTCCCAACCTGATGTCGGTCAAGATCCCGGACGCGACGCCGGAAATCATCTCCGAATATGCGCTTGGCGACGAGCAGGCCCTGTTGGCGAAAGTCCGCTACAATCGGCTCATCGACATCTTCTTGGGGGCGACGGCCTATTCGCTGCAGAACCATCTGCGGACGACGGTAAAAGGTGTCGGGCAGATCGAGATCGACGAGGTCTACGTCGCCGTCGACAAGCACGGTCGCCAGTTCATCGTGCCTGTGCAGGCCAAGGGCGGCAAGGACCAGCATGGAATCGTCCAGACGGCCCAGGACATCGCCTGGTGCCAAAGTAATCTGCCGGGGCTGATTTGCCGTCCGATCTCCGTTCAGTTTGTCACCTCGTCAAAAATTGCCATGTTTGCGCTTGCGCTGTGCGACGGCGAGATCAAGGTCGCCGAAGAGCGGCATTACGAGCTCGTTCCGGCAAAGGCCGTTACGTCCGAAGACCTGAAAAACTATTCGGTGATGGCGATGTCGGACGATCGTGGCGTTCTGTGAGGGCTGTG
>CAVAHB010000204.1:507-2116 GCA_963588415.1 Faecalibacterium sp. CAG:74 | reverse complement strand
CCGGGAGAAGGACGTCCCCGACAGGGCCAGGCTGCAGACGCGCACGAACGTCCTCTGCTCCTCGTCGAGCTCGCCGGGCTCGTCCTCGAGACAGCCGAAGAGCGACGGCTGGACTGTCATCCACTGCGAGACGCAAGGAACGAGATTGTTGTCGCCCATGGCATTCCTCCCCTTCAAAAAGACGTCTGATTGCCGTCACGAAATGCGCAATCTGCAGATTTCGTGACGGTATGGTGTTGCGTGACGGACGGGCGTTTTGGTATACTTCCCTTGTCTTGAAACGGAGGTCCCTGCATGTTTGTCGGTCGAGAGAATGACTTAAGGCAACTGGAGTCGCTTTGGGCGAAGCCGGTGGCGTCTCTTGTCACGTGTCGCGGCCGTCGCCGAATCGGCAAGTCGACGCTGATCGAGGAGTTCGCCCGGCGCAGCAAGGCCGTGTTCCTGAAACTGGAGGGCATCGCGCCCGAACCGCGCATGACGAACGTCCTTCAGCTGAAGGCCTTTCGCGAGCAGCTTTCGCGGGAATGCGGACGTCCCGTCCCGGCGCTGAAGTCGTGGGGCGAGGCATTTGCCGAACTGGATCGCCGCATCGGAAGCGCCAGGACGGTTCTGCTATTGGACGAAATCTCGTGGATGGGGCGTTACGATGCCGGGTTTCCGGGCGAACTGAAGGTCGCGTGGGACAATCTCTTCAAGAAGCATGACCGGCTGATCGTCTTTTTCTGCGGGAGCGTCTCGACATGGATTTCAAGGAACATCCTCAACAACACGGGCTTTGTCGGACGGGCCTCCCTGAACCTTGTCGTGCGGGATCTGCCGTTGGAGGATTGCGTCGGGTTCTGGGGACGCAAGGCGTCGCGTGTCGCGACCTCGGAGATCCTTGACGTCCTGTCCGTGACGGGAGGCGTCCCCCGTTATCTGGAGGAGGTGAATCCCTCGCTGTCCGCAAACGAGAACGTCCGACGCCTGTGCTTCGTCTCGAATGCGCTGCTGCGTGACGATTTCAACCAGACGTTCAATGTCGTCTTTGGCGAGGAGGCCGTGACGAAGCGGCGCATCCTGACGTGCCTGTCAGATGCGTCCCGGACGCTCAGCGAGATCTGCGAGACGCTGGGCGTCGAGCGCAACGGCGGGATCTCGGCTCATCTGGAAGACCTGGAAGTCGCCGGATTCGTGGCTCGCGAACGGAGCGTCAATCCGCAGACGGGGCGAGCGGCAAAGATCTGCCGCTATCGCATCTGCGACAACTATACGCGCTTTTTCCTTCGTTATGTCGAGCCCAATGGCGCGATGATTGACGCGGACTCGTTTCTCTTCAATTCGCTGGAGGCGCTGCCGGGCTGGCCGGCGATTCTCGGCTTGCAGTTCGAGAACCTCGTGATCAACAATCTCGCGCCGCTTTTGACTCGTCTGGGGCTTGGTCGCATTCTCCTGAAATCGGCCGCGCCGTATCGCCAGGCGGCGACCTCCCGGCGAAAGGGCTGCCAGATCGACCTGCTGCTGCAGTCGGATCGGCTGTTCTATGTCGTTGAGATCAAGAGACGGCACGAGATCGGCATCGAGATCGAAGACGAAGTGGCTGCGAAGGTGGCGGCGGTGCATGTGCCGC
>CAVAHB010000204.1:0-431 GCA_963588415.1 Faecalibacterium sp. CAG:74 | reverse complement strand
GTGGCGGCGTTGCACGTGCCGCAGAGCCATACGGTAAGGACGGCGTTGGTGTACGACGGCCACTTGTCGCCGCAGGTTGCGGCGCGCGGCTACTTCGACGCGCTGATTCCGGCGGCGTCGCTACTCGGTCTCGAAGGATAGGCGCGGACTGTCTCGCACGTCGAAACGGAGATACGGAGAAACGGCGCGGCTTATGGTAGAGGCAATTGCAAAACCCTCTGCGGGCGCATCGGAGATGCGCCCCTACCACTCTGCACGGTGGTAGGGCGGCATCTCCGATGCCGCCGTTCTGCGCGAATCGCGACAGGTTTTGCAATTGCCTCGGTATAATGCGAGACGATGAAACGCACTTACCCCCGTCATGACCGACTCCGAAGCGAACCGTGCACATGAGAACACACGTCCTTGTCGCTCTCGCGCTGACGGCCTTG
>CAVAHB010000203.1:0-2174 GCA_963588415.1 Faecalibacterium sp. CAG:74 | reverse complement strand
TTGCGGCGTCTCATTTTGCTCGCCCAGACTGTCTCATTTTGCTCGCCCGCCAACAGGACGGACGCCGAAACGTTGGAACGCGACGGAGCGAGAGAAGTGAGGGATGAGAAGCGAGACGAGCCGTTGTCCGCTGTCGGTCGGCGGCCGTCCGTTGTCCGTGGGCGGCTGCGCCGCAGGCCACGAACCCGTCGGCGCCGCCGCGAACGCCCGTCAGGCGAGGGCGCGCGGACGGCGGCGGGCGATGCCGCAGGCAGCGGCCCCGACGACAGCCGCACGCCCTCGGTCACGACGCGCGCGACCTCGCGGCGGCGGCGTTTCGTGTCCACGCGAAGCGCCTTCCGTTTTTGTCCAGGGATTGAGGGGACCCGGATTGAGAGAAGAGGAGGGGGGAGGATTAGCCGTGTAGCCCGCCGCCCGCGCTTCGCACGGGAATGTTAATGAGGATAACTTTGATGGAGCACAACAGATTTGAGACGACGGAAATGCCGACTGCTGACGCAGGCGGAATTTCCGTCGTCTCAAACCCGTGTGCATTTGGTACACTATCAGAGAGTTTGGTCGGGACGTCGGCACATGCTCCCGCATTCATTGGAGCCGAGTGCCCCATGTGTAGACTGAGCTCGGCGCGACCAATGTTCATTGGTAGGGCCGGAACGGTTCGCCGCGAAGGTTTCCTCCCCAGGCAAGACTTGACATCGATCCCGCCGAAGCCGACGTCCTGTCCGAAACCTACGGAAGGAAAGGACATGGCACGACAGACAAACCGATTCGACGAGGTGCGCCGGCATGTGGCGGGCATCGACCTTGCAGGACACGCGGACCATTACGTCTGCGGACCGCGCAAGGATGACGGCTCACACGACGTCGAGCACTTCGGGACGACGACAAACGAACTCCTGCGCATGGCCGCATGGATGAAGGAGCGCAAGGTGGAATCCGCCGCGATGGAATCCACGAGCGTATTCTGGATTCCCGTCTACGACACGCTCGAAGCTGCCGGCATCGAATGCGTCCTTGTGGACACGCGCACCGTCAAGATGGTCCCGGGTCGCAAGAGCGACATACAGGACTGCCAGTGGCTGCAGCGGCTGCACAGTTGCGGACTTCTGCGCGGTGCGTTCCGTCCGCCGGAGGTGTTCAACGCCGTGCGCTCGGTCATCCGCGAACGCGAGAACGTCCAGCAGATGCGTACGCAGTCGATCCAGTCCATCCAGAAGTCGCTGGATCAGATGAATGTTCGTCTGCACCATGCGGTCTCCGACATTGACGGCGTCACCGGCATGAGGATATTGGCTGCCGTTGTCGCGGGCGAGCGCAATCCCGTCGCACTGGCGGCGCTGCGCGACAAGCGCTGCAAGAAGAGCGAATCCGAAATCGCCGAGGAACTGACGGGGAATTGGCGCGAAGAGCACCTGTTCAATCTCAAGCAGGCATACGAGACGCTTTGCTTCCTCGATGAGCGCATTGCGAACTACGACGTTCAGATCCGCGCCATGTACGCGAAGATCGCCGAGGCGTTCCCGCCCGTCGATCCTCCGCCGGACGATGGCGGGGGCAAGAAGAAGGACAAGGCGGACGCCAAGGCCAAGGCCGATCTTGTGCGTATCTGCGGCGGGTTCGACATGACGAAGATCGACGGCATCGACTACAATTCGGCGGCCATGATCCTGTCCGAACTCGGCCCATGCCTTGACGCGTTTCCGGACGAGGCGCACTTCGTCTCGTACGTCGGCTGCGCCCCCTCGCTCGGCAAGAGTGCGGGCAAGAATGTCAGCCAGCGAAAGAAACACAAGAACACCTGTCGTGTCGGACTCGGATTGAAGATGTCGGCCTCGTCGCTCTTTCGCTCGGAATCCTCGCTCGGCGCTCGGCTGCGCAGTGTCAGAAGCCGCACCTGCTCTCGGACGGCCATCAAGGACGTTGCTCGGCTGATGGCGAAGATGATCTATCGCGGGATCAAATACGGCCAGAAGTATGTGGATGATGGCGAGGTCGCCTACATGAATCGTACGCGGGAAAGGATGATCAGATCGATGAAAAAGAAGATTTCAAAACTTGGAATAAGTGCAGCTGAACTCGGAATTTTAGCGGCATGAAATTAAGTTATAGGCAAGATATAATGAGGTAATTGCAAAACCCCTCTTGGCAGGGTCTCGTTAAGCTCGTCGAAGGCC
>CAVAHB010000202.1:0-2201 GCA_963588415.1 Faecalibacterium sp. CAG:74 | reverse complement strand
GGAGACCTGGTTCGTGCCGACGCCGCCGATCGACCATCTCTGCGGCGCGACGGCGTCGCGCTTCGACCGCGACGCGATCTGGACGCAGTATTTCCGCAACGTCATTTATTCGTTCGCGCATAACTGGGGGGGGGCCAAACATCTCATGCTTCCCGCGTTTTGCGTTGCGGCGTTCGTCCGAAGCCCGCGCAACCTGCTCCGTGCGCTGAAGTCCATGCCTTCAATGCGCGACGATTGACGGGGCGCGGCGAAGTCTGCTATAATGTGCGCAGTTTGACTGAACATATTCGGAGGGAAGCTGGAAGCGACGATGCTTGACTTCAGGAACCGCATGGCGGACATCCAGTCGGCCGTCTCGCGGCGCGAGCGCGTGACGGTGACGTCTCACGGGCGTCCCTGGGCGGTCGTCATCGCCTGGGAGGACGCGACGCCCCGGACGCCGAAGGCCGGCGAGCTCGCAGCCGCCGGCATGTGGGCTGACCGTAAGGACATGGCCCGCCCGACGGACTTCGTCCGCTGCCTTCGCGCGCGGAGGGCGTTCCCGTGATCTTCGACACCGACGTCATGATCTGGGCGTTCCGCGGCAACCGACGCGCCCTGCGGGCCATCGACGACGCGGCGTCGCGCGCAATCTCGTGCGTGACGTACATGGAGCTCCTGCAAGGCGTCCGCGACAAGTCCGAGATGCGCGAGATGAAGCGTTTCCTCTCGAAGTTGAACTTCGCGACCTTGCCCGTCACGCCGAACGTGACGAACCGCGCCGTGTCGATCATGGAGGAGACGGCCCTGCGCAGCGATCTCGGCGTCTGCGACGCGCTGATCTTCGCGACGGCCTGCGAGTCGGGAGAGACGCTTTTAAGCGGGAACGCGAAGCATTTCAAGGAAGTGCCGCTCCTCGAAGCGCGCGCGTTCAAGGCCGCCGAATGACGCCGGATGCCGAGATTCGCGCCGGCGTTCCGGTTGCGAACAAGGACTATCGCCACGAATGCGTCTTCGCGCAGGCGAGTTTCCAGTTCTGCGGACACATTGACGAGTACCTCATCGAGAATGCGCGGCAGCTGGGGCTGCTCTATTTCCAGACGCGGTTCGGGAAGGGCCCGCACCTCTTTCGCCGCTACGAGGCGGGCCGCCTTGTCGAGGAGCGGGAACTGTCCTTTGCGTCCTCGTGCCTCGGCTACTACACGGGGCTGTGGCGGCACTGGAACCGCGAGCTGAACGCCTTCCGTCGCAGCAAGGCCGAAGTGACGGCGATCTTTACGCACCCGCTTCTCGCGTTCGGGAAAATCCTTCGGCGGAACGTCCGCACGGTCTTCTGGCAATGGGACCATTTTCCCGACGGCTCGCCGAAGAGCCGTCTCTTCAACGCCTTCGCGCGCTTCTACGCGCCGCGCTGCTCGGTTTACCGTCCGCTCACGCGCGCCATCGGGGAGGCCGTCGGCCGGCCGGACGCGCCGCCGCTGATGCTGGGGGTGAAGCCGCCGCAGCGCTTCGGCGACCCGCAGTCGAACCGCCTCTTGCTCGTCGGACAGCTGCGGAAGGGGCAGGGCGTGGAAGACGTGCTCGGCTTCCTGTCGCGGACGCCCGACTGTGCGCTGTCGCTGATGGGGGCGGCGGCAAACGGCTTCGGCGACGAGATCCGCCGCCGCATCGCCGAGGGCGGACTGGAGTCCCGCGTGCAATTCCCCGACCGGTTCGTTTCCGACGCCGAGCTGCGCGACGAGGCGGCGAGATGCCTTGCCGCGCTGGCGCTTTACGACACGTCGGCGGACAACCTCACGCATTACGCCGATCCGGGGAAGGTGAAGAGCGCGATCGAGATGGGGCTGCCCGTCGTCATGACGCGCATTTCCGAGATCGCGCCGTTCGTCGAGCGCTTCCATGCCGGCGAGGTCATCGATTCGGTCGCCGACCTCCCGGCGGCCCTTTCCCGGATCCGCCGCGACCCCGCGTCCTATTTCGCCGGCTGCCGCGCTTTCGCGGAGCATTTCGAGTATGGCCGGCATTACGGCGCGGAAGGGGGCTTCGGGCGATGAGGAACGCGGTCGCCTGCCTTGTCTGTGGCCATGAGGCCAGCCTGGCCGCAGTGGAACGCAGCCTCGCGCTCCTGAAACGCCTCAGGACGGCGGTCGCCGGAGAAATGCCGCAATGAGGCTTCTTTTCATCGACCATGCGTGCCACAAGGCGACGGCGTCGGCGGACTT
>CAVAHB010000201.1:0-2256 GCA_963588415.1 Faecalibacterium sp. CAG:74 | reverse complement strand
GTGCCTTCAGTGTGCCGCCGAAGGCGGCTTCTGTGTGTTCTGTGGTAAAACCCCCAAACCCCCCCGCCCCCAACTCTACAAATCTACAAATCTACACGGCTAAAACCAAACCCCAACCCCCTCACACACAAAAAACACGAGGCCTGCGGCTCGTGCCGCAGACCCCGCGTTTTCGCATCTTCGCGTCCGATTACTCTACCGTCTCCGGCTTGACTGCGGTGATGCCGATCTTATAGAAGCCCTGCGTCGCGGTTTCGGACTTCTCCGGGAGCGTCAGCGCGACACTCTCGCCCGTCGCCTGCGTCCAGCCGTTCGCCGTGTATTCCGCCGCGCCGACCGTGTCGGACGAGAGAACCGTGTAGTAGAAGCCCGGCTGCGCCTTGATCGACACCCCAGACTTCGTGTCGTCGAGAACCGCCTCGAGCGTCGCGGCAAGAACGTCGTCCGCGTCACTCTTGAGGGATTCCGCCGCCGTATCGGTCAGCGTCCACGTCGCCGTGTAGCCAGAGGTTGCGTCGCCCGTCACCGTCGCCGTGAACTTCGCCGCATAGGCGGTCTTCACGTCGTCCACAATGCCCGAGAACGGATCCGCAATGCCGGCACTTTCAATGGCTCTCTTCGCCGCCTCTTCGGTCGTGCCCGACACCGATTCACCCGGCGCAACGGGGGCGACCGTGGCTTCCGCCTCGTATTTGACATAGATGGTCATGGCCTGCGAAATGGTCACGGGGAAGGTGACCTCGTCCGTGCAATCCTCGTTCGAGTACCAGCCAACGACCTTGTAGCCGTCAACCGTCGGCGCGGTCTGCGTGGCGAGCGTGTTGCCGGCCGTGACCGTGACATCTTCCTTCGTCCACGTCGTTCCATCGGCGAGACCGACGGCCTTGAACGAGACGGTGTATTCGACAGCCGGGGCAGTCCACTTCGCGAACGTGGGGCCATCCGCCATCGTGGTAATCGAGAGGTCGTCGATCGCGCCCGTCCCCTCAAACCCGACGGAAGCGACAGCCGTCGTCGATGCGCTTTCAGAATCTCCCTGTATCAGGCACGGGAAGACGGCCTTCTTCGCATAGTAGTCCTTGCCCTGAGCGGACATGTTCGTGTCAGACACTTCATCCGATCCAATAATCGCCCTATACGAATCTTCGGTGGCGGCGGCCAGAACCCCGTCAACGTAAACGACAAAGCCGAGCGTGCCGTATGCACTCTCGCCGCCGGCACCCAGCTTAATCGTCTTAACCGACACGCGAACCCACCGATCGGGCGTCACCGTTACATTCAATGCGACATTGGTCGCCGAACCGGTAAGACCAACTGCGTCATCTCCAAGAACGCCGCAGGTTGCCATGAGGTCGTAGGTTGTCGAGCCGTCGTCGGTCGCATCGGTCGAGCGGAGCCAGAGGATGAACTTGTCGCTCGAGCCGGCGGTCGGCACCTCGTCCGTCGCCGTGAACTTCACGAGCGTGTCGAGAACGTAGGAGTTCTCCTCGTCAACCGCGACCGCGCCCGAATTCTCCGCGAGATTGCGGAAGAGGACGCTGCCGCTCTCGGTCTCGAGATTCAGGTACTTGCTTCCCGGGCCGTTGGCGATCAGGGCCGTCGACGACGAGTAGGTATACTTCGTGTCGCTATCGCCGTATTCCTTCACCGTAACGGTGGATGTATCCATCCCCTCCGTCACAGCCCAGTATCCGTCGCTGAGATTGAATTCGCTCTCAAACGACTCCGCCGTACCCACAAAACTCACGGACTCGGCTGCCCAGGCTCCCGCCGTGAGTGCCGCCGCCATCGATGCTATCAGTAGTTTTTTCATGTGTTTACTCCTGTTTCGCCACCGACACCTCTATCGGCGACAAGTGAATCATACCATAAACGACTTTGCCGCGCAAGGGGGAGGAATGAAAATATTTTTGCGCGGCGTTTTGCGTCCGTCCCCACCCGAACCCCCGCATTTGCTGGGGTTCGTGCGCACGCCGCCGCCGTCGGACGACGAATCGCCCCGACGAAAGAAAATTTTTCGCCGCCCCTCCGCCCCCTCCGCGCACGCCTTCGGCGGCTCGCCCGCGGCTTCGTCGGGGGAACGGAAACTCCCCGGCTTTCAGTGCCTTCAGTGTGCCGCCGAAGGCGGCTTCTGTGTGTTCTGTGGTAAAACCCCCGCCCCCTCTCCCCCCCAACTCTACAACTCTACAAATCTACACGGCTTAGGCAATTGCAAAACCTATTTATTCGGTCACGCGGGACGCGTGACCCTACCGT
>CAVAHB010000200.1:0-2272 GCA_963588415.1 Faecalibacterium sp. CAG:74 | reverse complement strand
CGAAACCTTTGACGACGGGCGGCTGATGCGCCTGAAGGAGAAGGACTCGCGGAGCCCCATCCGAGATTTCCTTGTCAAGGGGCATAGGGGCAAAGCGTGAAATGAGCGAGATTGCGACATCGACGAAACGAAGAAAAAGGTAGTCGAGCGGATCGCGGCAGACCTGAGGGCCGAATTCCCGGAGATGGCGGGCTTCTCCCGCTCGAACCTGATGTACATGCGGTCGTTTGCGGCGTCCTGGTCGAGGGGGCAGATTGTCCAAGCGCCGCTTGGACAATTGCCGTGGTATCACCAGCTGGCTCTCATCTGCTACGCAAGGAGATATGATTTCTTGTCGGTCGATGCCGACGTTCGTTCCGTGCCTCGTTCTCGTCCGTTTCCCCGATTTGACGGCGTTCGGTGGGAATTGGTATAATGCTAAATCTTATGTGAGACCGCCATGGAAATCAGAAAGTCAAACTTCTACTCGAAATGGTATTCTGGGCTGAAAGACGCCATGACCAGGGCGCGGATCGATCGTCGTGTCAAGCTGGCCTCGCGTGGCGTTTACGGTGACTGCAAGGCGGTTGGCGACGGCGTGAGGGAGCTCCGCTTTCACTTCGGCCCCGGCTACCGTGTCTACTTCAAGGAGGTCAGCGGACGGATTTTCCTTCTTCTTGCCGGCGGCGTCAAGAAGACGCAGCGTGCGGACATCGACTTGGCGAAAGAAATCGCAAGGCACATTTAAAGGAGCATGAAGATGAAGGTGATTTGGTCTGACTGGCATGTGGAGGACAACCTCAAGACGCCCGAAGCGCGGGCGGCGTACCTTGTGGCGGCGACGGAAGAGGGGACGCCTGACGCGATTCCCGATGCGCTGGCAGACGTCTTCCGCTCAATGGGGAAGGAGCGCGAGGCAATAGCCTGTGACGGACTTGCCACATATCTGCGGGCCGTCGGCACTTCTGAAAAGCCTATGCGCCGAGCCAATGCCGTCCGCAGAAGCCGTGTTCCCGTTCCCGCGTGAGACCGCTGAGTCCACTTATTATATTGCTTCGGCAAATAAATGTAGTGAGAAACTCCGATGATTGGCGCTCTCGCTACCGCTCCGCCGGCTCATGCTGGCTTCGCAGAAGCCAGCCGATAAACAATCGTTTTCAAGGTCGTGAAGCGTGAATAGGTTGGTTTTGAAAGAAAACATTCTGCGGAGCGGTAGCGAGAGCCACACGAATCGGAGTTTCTTTCACACAGCGAAAATCAACATATTTCATTGCCGCATCTATAATAAGTGGGGGAGGCGGCGTTGCCCGATTTGACGGCGAGGGAAAGTGGAAGAGTGGAAAATTGGAAAGGTGCGAGGGCAGAGTGGCGGATTTGACGGCGTTCGGCGGGATGTGGTAGAATATACTTTGTTTTGTCGAACGCAAAAAGAAAGACGTGCGGATGACTGAGGAGAAAAAGAGGCTGAAAGTCTATTGCGAGACGTCGTTCTGGAGCTTCCTGAACGGCCGTCCCACGCCGTTGGCGCACATCGCCATCAAGCAGGCGGCGACGCTGCGGTGGTGGCAGGAGATCGCGCCGAAATGCCTTCTGTTCGTGTCCCAGCATGTGGATGCCGAGGGTGCGGACGGCAATCCCGAAATGGCGGCGCAACGCAAGGCGTCGATCGAATGCATACCGGTGCTCGACGGGTTCAGGGATGAGATTGTCGTCATCGCCGAGAAGCTTATGGAAGCGCATGCCGTTCCTGTTTCCGAAGGAACGGACGCTCTGCACATAGCAACAGCCGCCTACTATGAGATGGACGTGCTGCTGACGCTGAATTGTAAGCACATGGCCAACCCCGTGACTCTGCCAAAGACCGTCGAAGTGATCATGAAAGCAGGATACCATGCCCCGGTCATCATAACGCCAGGCGATTTTCTTGAACGAAGAGAGGAGTTCGGACTATGACAACGAATTGGGATTTTGCGGATCCGATCGATGAAATCTATGCGATTCGCAGAAATATCTCCGAACGATGCGGAAACAACATCCGCCGGATTGTGTCTGCCATCGCGAAAGAGACGGACGGCGTCCGCCGTGCGGGTCGTGTCTTTATTTCGTCCCTTGATGACTTGGCAAAATACGCCACGTCATAAGCCAATGTCAGTTTGACGGCGTTCGGAGGAATGTGGTAAAATACGACTTGATTTCGTCGGGCGGGAGTGCTAAGCCCGGCGCACGGGGAAACCGTGATTGATCTTTGACAGCGGCGGGCGCGGCACTTCGCGCCTGCCACCGGCCTGAAAGG
>CAVAHB010000199.1:0-2288 GCA_963588415.1 Faecalibacterium sp. CAG:74 | reverse complement strand
ACTTTTTCATCCGTTATTACCTTTCTTTAATTCTTTAAAATCAACGAACACTAATGAGCATGCCCACCTTGTCATGGATGGACGGCTTATGGACGAAGAACGCCTTGCGGCAGATGCCGCCGTTGCCTTTCGGGATGACGAGAACGCCGAAGGCCTTCGCAAGCGACGAATCGGCAGCAATCATTTCCTTTTCCTTGTCCGTAAAAGTCTCCCTGCCGAGGAAGAATCCTGTCGGGTTTGATTCGGAATAGATTTCCGCCGCGCTCGGCGTCCACTGATTCTTCGAGACATAAATCCTCAGATCATTTGGAACCCACGCCGTTTGACCCTTTTTCATGCCAACTTCGTCGCCCAGACCCTTGAACATTGCGCCACCCGCCGCCGCACTCAAGATGTTCGTAACCCGACCCATGACCTTGAGGGCGGATGGGAGTTCCAAAGACAGGATGTATTTCTGGTGTTCGAAGGCGGTTGCCGAGACTGCGGAAAGTTGCGGCAAATCAAGGACGACGTTCGTAATAGACGGATTGTCATCGTTATCCAGCGCACCGAAAGTCAATTGCCTTATCTCCGCAAGCGCACCTTTCAGGAAAACCGTCGACAGCGTCGTTTTATGGAATGCGCCCTCGCCGACGTTCAACACATTCGAAAGAACGAGATCGCCCGTGACGCACGGGTCGGAAAGCGCCCAATTACAGACATCCGTGACATCAGCATTGAGAATCGCCGCGACATCAATCGCGTCGGGATGTGTCGAACTGCCGTCGCCACCGAAAATACTCCATGAGCTCCCGACGGACCGCAACTTCGGGAAGTCTAGCCTGATTTCCTTCAAGGCGGGATCGTTTGCGAGCATAAGTTGCGGAATGCATTCCGCCGCGCCGCAAATCTCCAATTTCGCTAGATTCGAATCGTTGGCAAAGTTGGACTCGCCTATCATGCGGCCAATGACATCGCAGCGGAACTCGGTCAGGTTAGAAGCGAGAGTCCACGAATCCTTGCAGCCGAAGGCGTAGTGCCCAAGATGTATCGCCTTGATTTCCGTCGAGATTTGTCCCGCATCCGCATTTTCCACGATGACGGGACTGCGCAAGTCGAGAACACCCTTCTTCGCCGCGTCGGCGGGTTCCTGCCACGCCTTGACGACGGGATCGCCCCACGCTTCGCTCATAACAAAGGAGAGAATCCCATTCTCCCTGTCGAATTCGCAGACTTTCAGCGTCCACTGTCCGTCGTCAATCGTACCGATAACAACGCCATCCTGCCCAGGCGTGTAAGTCCATGTGGTAGTCGCACCGACCGCGAGCGAGAGACCGAAACAGACGAGCCCAGCCAGCACCTTTGCCGATTTTTGCGCATTCATAGTTTATCTCCTGCTGTGTGTTTTATTTTTACTGCAAAAAGCATCGTCGATTCCACGAACGACGATCGGGACGAGCCCGACCCTGACGGCGGCCCTGCCGTTCTTCACGGGAACATCCATCCGTTCGCCATAGACATCATAGACCTCGGGAGTTTTCTTCACTCCGCGAACTGTAACCACGACTTCGCCCGCCTCGGGTTCGCCCGTGAGGTCATCCACCCTTTCCTGCGTGAGGCAATTGCGGTTGCCCTGCCAGATGGCGGCGCAACGCCGCGCCCCGTCCCAGAACCGGATGATGCGCAGTCCCCCAGGTGTCACCGCATATTCGGGCGCGGAAGCGTTCCGCGTCAGTTCGCGAACGAAACGCGCCGCCTTTAGATGGGTCTTTTCCTTTCCGCTCCTGTCGAAGAGACCAGAAGAGACGTTGTAGCTGTCCACAAAGTCCTTAATCGTCGCGGCGAGTCCCGAAGTTCCGAGTGCTTTCGATCCCGATTCGGCATCCTTCAGGTTCGTCAAGGCGATGGCGCGGCAATTGGGTTGCAGGCTCGCGATCAGGAATGCCCCGAAGAACTGCGCGTCCGCAATGGCTCTCTCGCGTCCATTGTCCTGCCATGTGATCTTACTGCCGACTGGACCGAAGTTGAGAAGTATGTAGGGGAGACCGAAAGACTTCGCCTCAAAGGTAAACTCACCCAACTTTGCGTAAGGTTCCGCCCACGGATAACACTCCCAGAGAAACGCAATGCCGTCCGCGAATTCCTTCACGCCGCCAAGCATTGCCGACCACCTGTCGCCGCTTGGAAGAACCCAAATCTCGGGCGTTGCGACCCGATTCGCCTTTCGCGCCGCCGCCCAGGGTTTGAGTCGCGTCGCATACGCCTCGCCCAGAGCCTTCGCCCCGTCACCTTTCGGAACGGCAATCGGG
>CAVAHB010000198.1:0-2316 GCA_963588415.1 Faecalibacterium sp. CAG:74 | reverse complement strand
TTCTCCATATATGGACTCGGGGGTTGTCCATATATGGGCTCGGCGGTCGGACAGGGAGGGTTCGCCGCGCCGAAAGAAAGGCAACTTTTTTTGAACTGGTGGGGAACTCGTGTACTACTTTGTACTGTGGTGCTGGCCGTGGAGCTCGCGCAGAGCCGCGGAGTTCGCGGAGGCGGGCGCGGCACTTATTGGCCGTGCGGAGTTGTCAAAATGTGGGAGCGGACTGGCAAAGGCGATGGATAAACTCCTGTTAAAATAACCACAATCAAAAATGGTATAATGTTCGCGTTCTGCAACATAGGATGATTTAAGGAGAAACTCTGCGGTTGAAGATGTCTCGGAGACGATTCTGCGGCGGTGCGTCCGCCTTTGCGACACAGCTTGTCCTGACCGGTTTGTCGGCGGAAGATGTGGTCGCGCCGTTCGAATGGGCGTTTCCCCATTTGCAGACGGACGGGACAGACTTTGACTTCGACTTGCGTGGCTACGACCTTGTGCGCTACCGCGCCGACGTCCAGAACCTCGGGCTGGCGAAGACGTGGGAGCGCATCTGCCGCTGGCTTCTCGTCCGTGGTGAGGATGGATTCCTCCGGCTGTCCGCGCTCGGCGACCTCTACGAGGAGGGACTCGCCCTGCGCGACAAGTTCGACAAGAAGCACCGCGGGCAGTATTACACGCCGGAGGACGTCGCCGCCGTCATGTCGGAGTGGTTCGACCGTCTGCCCGGAAAGGCCGTCTGCGACGTTGGCTGCGGCGTGGGCAACTTGATCCTATCGTATTTCGGGCGCATCGGCAGGGCGAAGACGAGGCGTTTGCTCCGCGAGGGACGTCTCCATCTCTACGATCGGGACGAGATCGCCATTGGCATCTGCCTGACCTCCATCGGCGTTCGCTACGGGACGGACGCGCTCAAGTCCGTCCATGCGCACCTCGGCGACTTCCTCGACCGGCGGCTGACGCTGCCGCCCGACTGCAAGGTCATCTCGAATCCGCCGTATGCGGCGGTCAAGGAGATTCCGGAGACGTGGGAACGGACGGAGACCGTCTGCCGGGGGATGGAACTCTATTCGGCCTTCATGGAAAAAATCGTTCGCCAGAGCCGCACGGCCGTCGTCATCACGCCCTACAGTTTCATCGGTGGCGAGAAGTTCTATCCGCTCCGGCGCATCCTGAGCGAACGCGGCGGCTTCGTCGTCAGTTTCGACAACGTGCCGGGCGCGATCTTCGCGGGACGCAAGCACGGCATCTTCAACACGAACACGAGCAACGCCGTCCGCGCCGCCATCACGGTCGTTGAGGACAGACGCGGCGCCGCCGGATTCCGCTTCAGTCCGCTGATTCGCTTCAAGAGCGTCGAACGGGAGCGGCTTCTCGACTGCGCGACGCTGGAGGGCTTCCTCGGGACGCGCCGCCAGCGCGTGTCGCCGGAAACGCCGATGTTCGCCAAGTGCGATCCGAGGCTGGAGAAGGTCTACGAGGCCTGGGTTCGCGCCAGCGACTCGAAGGTCGAGCAACACGTCAGCAAGGTCGGACGCTTCTCTTTCTCGATGCCGAACACGTGCCGCTATTTCACCGTGGCGACGGACAAGGCTCTCTTGCGCAAGGGGCAGATTTCGTTGTCGTTTGCGGACGAGGACGTCTACTGGTACGTCTTCTGCATGGTCAACTCGTCGTTCGCCTACTGGCATTGGCGGCTGTTCGACGGCGGCATCACCTATCCTCGCGGGCTTCTTCTGTCCATGCCGCTGTTCTTCGGGTCGCTTTCCGCCGACGACAGGAGGTTTTGCCGCGAGATGGCGAGGCGGATGATTCACGAGCGCGACAGGTTCGTGATTACGAAGGAGAACGTCGGCGTTCAGGAGAACGTGAAGTATCCACGCGAATACCGCGACGCAATCAACGGAAGGTTTCTGAAAATCCTCGGACTTGACGCGGACGCAGGGGTCTTTGACGTCGTCCACTCGAACGTTGCACTGGAGGCAGACAGATGAGGGAGATTGTGCTGACGGACGACCAGCGAAAGATCATGGGTGCGTTTTATTCCGTCGCGGCGCAAAAGGTCTTGTTTGGAAAGGACGAGCGGAATAGGCATTGGGAAGCGGTTAAGAATCGCGGCGTGTCGGGCGACTTCATGCGAATGGTCAAACGCGAATGTCCGGCACTTCACCACCAGCTCACGCGTCATGAGAGGAAGACTTGCTGCGTCCAGTCCGCCGTATTCAGCGAATGCGTCTACGCGCAGACTTTGGCGAATGTCTTCGCACTGCCCATTTTCCGCAACTGCTACGAGGACAAGTCCTTTCTCCCCGAGAAAGC
>CAVAHB010000197.1:0-2340 GCA_963588415.1 Faecalibacterium sp. CAG:74 | reverse complement strand
GAGGTAATTGAAATGAAGTATTGTCCTGTTCAAACGAATCAGAGACCCACGCGGGAGAAGCTGGCGCAACGGGCGTGGCAATTTGTTCGCCCTGTCGTGTGCGGTCTTTCGCCGTGGTTCGCACGCAAGTGGCGGTGTAGCGTGGATTCGCTTCGCGTCCACCTGGTACAAGGGGGGGGGGGGTATCTCATGGCAATGTTCGCCTGCCCGTACAGCGCGCGTGGACTATCCATGGAATCTTTCCGTCGGCGAGCACTCGTCCCTTGGCGAGCACGCTTGGGTTTATTGCCTCGACAGGATTACGATTGGCGAGAACTGCTGCATCGGCGAGGATGTGCGGTTGCTGACGGGTTCACACGATGTGCATTCGCCGACATTTGACCTGATGACGAAACCAATAACGATTATGGATAGCGCTTGGATTGCGACAGGAGCAATTGTTCTCCCTGGTGTAATAATTGGCGAAGGTGCAGTTGTTGCGGCAGGGGCGGTCGTCACGCGGGATGTTGCGCCTTGGACGGTTGTCGGCGGCAATCCTGCGCGGGAGATAGGGAAGAGGATGTTATCCACGGATTGACACGGATAGTTGCCCTATAAAGTTGTAGAAAGATAAAAAGAGAATTATGGCTACAGATATAGATGTAATAATCCTTCAAAAGAATGAGAAGATTCATATTAGGCGGTGCTTGGAGAGGCTGAAACCGCTTAATCCTCGGCAAATATTTGTTGTAGATTGTTTTTCGATGGATGGTTCAGACAGGATCGCCGCTGAGATGGGTGCGACCGTCGTCCAGCATGTCTGGCCAGGCGAGTATGCGAAGCAGCTTAACTGGGCACTTGACAACTTGCCGCTTATATCAACTTGGATTTTGCGACTGGACGCGGACGAATATCTCTACCCTGAGACATGCGAAGAGGTGCGGCGGCTGGTCACGTCCGGCGGCTTGCCGCCGGACGTGACCTCTCTCTCTCTCTCTCTCGCGCGAGTGTTCTGCGGACGGCGCATCCGTTTTGGCGGCACGGCGCACATCCCGATGGTGCGCTTCTTTAAGCGCGGCATCGGGCGCTGTCAGGAGCGGGCGATGGATGAGCACATCGTGACGCGCGAGGGGCGCGACTGGCGGCTGAAGGGCGAGTTCGCGGACGACAACCTCAACTCCATGGACTGGTGGCGCGAGAAGCACCGCGGCTACGCGAAGCGCGAGGCGCGGGACGCGCTCGCGTTCCGGCGCGGCGAGCTCCGCTTCAAGCCGTCCAAGGAGGCGTATTACCGGATGCCGCGCTACCTGCGGGCTTTTATCTATTTCTCGATCCGGTATTTCGTGCGCCTCGGCTTCCTCGACGGCTATGCGGGCTGGATGTGGAACTTCTGGCAGGGCCTCTGGTACCGCTGGCTCGTCGACCGCGAGATCGGGAGGCTGGAGAGAGGGTTGTCCACGGATTGACACGGATGGACACGGATTTAAGGGAAGGGGGTTTGTCCACGGATTGACACGGATTGGCACGGATGGACACGAATTTTGGGGAAGAGAATTGCAGACGGAGCAGGACGCATCTTTTTGACAGAGACGCCGCTCTTCTGATATAATCAGCGATCATGAATGTGATTGAAACGGAGCTTTCGGGCGTCAAGATCATCGAGCCCGCCCTCGTCGGCGACGTGCGCGGCTGGTTCTGCGAGCAGTATAACGCCGCGCGCTACCGCGAGGCCGGCATCGCGGCGACGTTCGTGCAGGACAACGAGTCGCTCTCGTCGAAGGGCGTCGTGCGCGGCCTCCACTGGCAGGCGGGCGAACACGCACAGGCGAAGCTCGTGCGCGTCATCCGGGGGCGCGTCTGGGACGTCGCCGTCGACATCCGCCTCGACTCGCCCACGTTCGGGAAGTTCGTCAGCGTCGTCCTCTCGGGCGAGAACAAGCGCCAGGTCTTCATCCCGCGCGGCTTCGCGCACGGCTTCGTCGTTTTGGAGGACGACACGCTCTTCTCCTACAAGTGCGACAACCTCTACTGCAAGGCGTCGGAGCGCGGGCTCATGTTCGACGACCCCGCCCTGGGGATCGAATGGCCGACGCTGGACGTCGCGATCACGCTGTCCGAGAAGGACCGCAAGCATCCGAGCCTTTCGGGCATCGAGCCCTGGACGGACGACGGAAAGTAAAGGAGAAAGACCATGGCACGCAAGGGAATCATTCTCGCCGGCGGCGCGGGCACACGGCTTCATCCGCTCACGAAGGTCGTCTCGAAGCAGCTTCTGCCCGTCTACGACAAGCCGATGGTCTTCTATCCGCTCTCGACGCTCATGCTCGCCGGCATCCGCGACGTCCTCGTCATCTCGACGCC
>CAVAHB010000196.1:0-2342 GCA_963588415.1 Faecalibacterium sp. CAG:74 | reverse complement strand
GCGGAAACCCATCCGAGGCCCGCGAGGCGTACGCAGTCTTGCGTATTTGGCTTTGTGCGAAACGACCAAAATTCACATTCTGAAGCCGAATATGTGAGATGCGCTACGTGGTTCATTCCACGCGGCGTGTCCTCTATTCCGTGTTTCAGAAAGGCGCTTGGTCGTGTCCCGCACAAAACATCGATGTGAAGGCACGCCGCTCCTTTTTCCGCGCTCGGCGGCTGTGCCTTGGTCTGACGGGCGCGGAGGAAGCGGAGGCGATCACGAAGACACTGATTCTGGCGGGAGGGCTCGGCACGCGCCTTTCGGAGGAGACGAGGCTCGTCCCCAAGCCCATGGTCGAGATCGGCGGCAAGCCGATCCTCTGGCACATCATGAAGTCGTATTCCTTCCACGGCTTCGACGACTTCGTGATCCTCACGGGCTACAAGTCGCACGTCATCAAGGACTTCTTCGTCACCTACTACCAGCGCTACTCGGACCTGACCGTCGACCTCGCGACCAACTCGGTCGAGATCCACCGCACCGCGACGGAGCCATGGAAGGTCACGCTCCTCTACACGGGCGAGGCGACGATGACCGGCGGCCGCATCAGGCGGGCGAGGGACTACGTCGGCAGCGAGCCGTTCATGCTGACCTACGGCGACGGCGTCTCCGACGTGGACGTCAACGACCTCGTCCGCTTGATGCGGCCGCCGGTCATCGTCGGGGGCTGCACGCGGCTGCGGCAGGAGGTCGGCTATCGGCCACGATACGAGCTTCAGGAGGCCGTCGCGGAAATCCTTGCGGAAGGAAAGAGAAAATGAACATGTCCGTTCCATGCGCCTACTTCTCCGTCTACTACAAGAGGACGCCCGTCTACGCGAACGACTGGATTTTCCCGATCCAGGCGGGGTTCCTGCAAACCGGCGAGGATCTTGGCTTCCTGAAGGACTGCGACGGAATCAACATCGCGGAAAGGAACCCGAACTTCGGCGAGCTCACGGCGCATTACTGGGTCTGGAAGAACTTCCTGCCCTCGTTTTCGGGGGACTACATCGGCTTCGGACATTACCGCCGCTTCCTCTCCCTCCGGAACACGTGGAGCGAAAAGTGGAAAAGAGGTAGCGTGAAACTGACCCATCCCGAGTTCTCGCGCCTGTTCGACGAGGTCTACACGCTCGACTCCTTCCGCGCCCTCTGCGGCGACGCGGACGCGATCGTCCCCCCAGGACGCGATCATCCCCCGGAAGTTTCTCTTTTGGCTGAAGCGGTTCGTCCCGCCAGCGCAGAACCGCTATTCAATGTTCGTAACCCACCATCCGAAACGCGACTTGGATGCCTGTCTCTCCCTCATCGCCCGGCGGTATCCCGACTATGTCCCTTATTGTGATAAGTTCTTCTCCGGGGTGACCCCAGGTTGGACCTGTCTGAACTTCATCCTGCGGAAAGAGCTGTTCGCGGACTGGTGCGAATGGATCTTCGATGTCCTGTTTGCGTTGGAGAGGGAATGCGACTGGACGCGATATAAGGCCTACAACGAAATCAGGATACCCGCCTATCTCGCGGAGCGGCTGTTCAGCGTCTGGCTGCTCAAGCAGAAGGCGGATCGGGGCTTGAAAATCAAGGAGACGCCTTTGTGTTTCCTTTTACATCTCGGGCGTGAACCTCTCCGTTGATTCGGCGGTCGGGGACGAGGGCGTGTGGCTTGAGAACGCGGAAGGCGAGGTTGTCGCGAAGGCGACCGTCCGGGGCTCGACCGCGACGACCGTGGATTGCACGTTCCCGACGCTTCCGCTTGCGGCGGCCGGACGCAGACGCGGCGAAAAACGCGAAGCTGACCTTCCCGATGCCGTCCGAAGACCTCGCGCTCGTCGCCTCGTTCGAGAAGGAGAAGATGTCGCTCGCCTGCGAGGGACTCGCCGAGGGCTCGTTCACCGTCGGCGTCATGGGCGATGAGGAAGAGGGCATCCCGCTGGAGATCGAGACGCAGTCGGGCGTGAAGTCCGTGCGGGCGTCGAAGCTCCCGAGCGGCATGAAGCTCGTCAGGGACAAGGCGACGGACGAATGGTCGATCGTCGGGGTGCCGACGAAGGCCGGGACGTACAGCGTCGTCCTGACGGTGACGGCGAAGTCCGGTGCGACGGAGACGCTCACCGTCCTCGTCACGGTCGCGCCGCTCCCGGCGTGGGCGACCGGCACGTTCGGCGGCATGATCGGACGCCTCGTCAAGTCGGAGGACAAGGAGGATGAAGAAGACTTCCGTCCCTACGGCACGGTATCCCTGAAGGTCACAGCGGCCGGCCGCATCACGGCGAAAGTCCAGGCGGGCGGCAAGTCCTACTCGTTCTCGGCGAAGGGGT
>CAVAHB010000195.1:0-2345 GCA_963588415.1 Faecalibacterium sp. CAG:74 | reverse complement strand
TCCCTCTCGGCCGAGCCGTTCGACGCGGCGGTCGTCTGGTCCGCCGACGACGGGGTGGCAAAGTCCCCTCGTGCAGCCGCCGCGTCCGGCGCAATTGGGCGGTGGACGGAGGATCCTGGGCGGCTTTTCATCGTCCCGCAGAAGTCGTCCGGGACGGGCACGGTGCTTTGGCTGCCGGGGCTGAAGGGGTCTCCCGACGCGGGGCACGTCGGGGCGTTTCCCGGACGCCTCCGGTTCACCGCCGGCTTCGTCGACTGCCGCGCCGATCCCGCCGCGTCCTACCGCTGGCGGACGGACGACCCGGACGTGCGCATCCTCTCGCCCGGCGGGAGGACGACGGAGGTCGAGTTCGCGTCCATGCCGAGCTGGCGGCGGTCCGAGATCTCCGTGACGGCGACGATCGGCACGAACTCGCTCGTCTCGACGCTCCGCTTCACCTACGGGACGAACGAGACGCCGCAGGCGCGGCTCTCGCTTGCGCTTCCGCAAGGGCTCGTCCGCCGCGACCTGTGGATGGACGGGAGTCGCCCCGCGCCGCTCGCCGTCCGACTCGGCGCGGACTGCCCGACGGGCGGGACGGTGCGCGTGTGGCAGACGTCGGGCGAAGGCCTCGTGGAGCTCTCGCGCCCCCTCCCCGCCGAGTTCGCGGTGGAGGACGCGGCGGAGTGGTCGGAGACGGTCTTCGTGACGGGCGTCGCCGCGAGCGCGGCGGCCGGGGACGTCGGGTTCGCGTGCTCGTTCGCGCCCCCTGGCGCGACGGGGGCTGTCCTGCGGGCTTCGGCCTCCTGCACGGTCTACGCGCCCAGCGCGGTCGCCGTGCCTGAAGCCCCCGAAACGGGGCTTGCGGTCGTGCGCGGCGCGTCCGTCGGGGTCAGGCTCGGAATGGAGCCGTCAGCGGGGCGCGGCGCCTCGGTGGAGTGGCGCACGGCGAAGCGGAAAACGCGCGACGGCTACGGGCCGTGGCGGCTCCGCGCCGTTCGGGGCGCCGAGGCGAGCCTCCCGATGGACGAGGCGGGCGTGTTCGCGCTCCGCGCCCGCACGGTCTGCGCCACCCAGTCCAACGAGGTCGAATACGTGCATCTCGCGGACGAGCCGCATGTCGAGGCCATATTCGAACGGCAGGGGCCAAACAGAAGGGGTATGCGAAACCATATTGGCGTGGCTTCTTCCGTCGAATTGCTGACGCTCCGTGATGTGGCTCTGTCGCATCTCGGACGTCCTGAATATGCCTATGAAGAATCTTGTTCGCCGCGAAAACCGTTTTCAAGCATCCGCAAGGAAAGGTGGAAATGCAATGTCTTCATTGCGGATATTGCCATGGAGGCCGGGCTCTCAATCCCCGTTCAGCACATGGTGGACAGGGGGCATTATGCCGCCCCACGATTTTATCCTCCGTTAGCGAACGACTGGGCTAGTCGCAGCTCCAAGATCACTGGATGGGAGCATCTCGAACAGGGGGCTTTCCCAGAACCGGGCTTTGTTTGTGGAAGACCTAATCCGCATGGGATGGGACATTGCGGCATCGTTGACTATGACGGATGGGTCATCAGCGCGAGAAGAAACGGCGTGTCGCGCAATGCCACGCAAATGATGGACGGATCCTGCGTCTACAGCAAACCCCAACAAGGAGATTCAGAATGAGAGTCATGGCGTTTTCCCTTCTTTCGCTTTGGGCGGCCGTCTGCCAGGCCTCGACGAACATGCTGTCCGATATTTGCGAAAGCGTTGCAAAGGTCTACGGGTCGAGCTCTTACTTCGACGCGGAGACGCTGTTCATGGGCGTCCGAGGAGGCGATGGCCTTGTCGGCAATGCAGACACGGAGAGGCCTTTCCTTGAACTTGTTCCGGTTGTCTCGAACAGTTGTTCGGACATCGAGCGGGACTGGGATTCGTATAGGACGAACGAAGTCGTGCGGTTCACGGTGCTGAACGCAGTCGCCTTTTCGGGGATTGTCGCATACACCAACTTCACCGCCGCGATGGTCGCGAGGTGCGAACGGACGAACGACACGAACGACTGGAAATCGGTGAGGTTCTTGTTCGCCCCATACCGGACGCCTCAGGAGCTGACGATGACGTTGATGTGCGAGGATGCGTCCGTCAGAGGCCTTCTGGAACGGATTCGCGAGTGCGCCGCCAGACGGGGCGATTCGAATGTCGTCGAAAGGTGCGAGGAGCGGCTTTCGGGCGAAGCGAAGAGGGAATATCTCGAACTCAAGGCGGCGGGGGCGATCGAATGAGCTCTACAAGACGGAGAGGCGTGATGTTCAAAAAGAAGCGCATTGCATTCGCGCTCGCCGTCGCGGCTGTGTCGCTGGCATGCATCCTGGTCTGCGGATGCGCCG
>CAVAHB010000194.1:0-2376 GCA_963588415.1 Faecalibacterium sp. CAG:74 | reverse complement strand
CGTGGAACTTCGGCACGTCCGTCGCCCGGCTCGCGGACACGATGACGGGCGTCAGGACGTCAGGCCTCGTCAGCGCAGCGGGCATGGCGTCCACGAAACGCGCCTGCCGCGACGACGCTGCGGACGAGCTGCTCGATCACGGGTACGGACACGCTGTTGCTGCCGATGCAGCGTCCGCCGTTGCGCATCGCGGCAAGGCGGAAGCCGCCGATTCCGGCGAAGAGGTCGATGTGCGTCCAGGACATGGGGTTTAAGATGCGCTGCTTCATGACGCGACGCGAAGGAAGCCTTCATTCCGTTCAGTCCGGCGACGGACGCTCTTCTGCCCGCAACCGCCGAGGGCGCGTCTCATCTGCTCGCCCATCAGCCGCGCCAGACGCACGGGGACGGCGTTGCCGATCTGCCGCATGGCCTCGCCCCAGGACCCGCAGATGCGGTAGCCGTCCGGAAACGTCTGGATGAGCTTCGCCTCGTGGACGGTCATGTAGCGCAGCGAGCCGTCGGGAAACCGGATCATGTTCTCGCCGCCGGGGACGCCGTGTGCGCCGGCCTTGATGGTCTTGCTGGGCTTGTCGTAGTCGCTTCCCGTGTGGCCGGGATATTCCCGCGCGCCGTCGACGAACACGTGGTCGCCCAAGCCGTTGTCACGCCGCGCATCCGGCAGCCGCCCGATCGCGTCGGCGACCGTCGTCCGCCCAGGGATTTCCGCCGGCCACTCCCATTTCATTCCCAGGTCGTTCCGCAGCCCGACGATGAACACGCGCTCGCGGCTCTGCGGTACGCCGTAGTCCACGGCATTGAGAAGCCGATACTGCACATCGTATTTCAGTCCGCCGTATGAACCGAAATCCACGCCACGCAGTTCGTCCAGATGCTCTCGCCAGTCCTGACCTGCGGTCGGCACCAGGTCGGGAAACGTCAGCCGCAAGACGATGTACTCGAAATAGTCAGAGAAGCTCTTCCGCAGCAGGCCCTTGACGTTCTCGAAAAGAAAACCCTTCGGCTTCAACTCGTGAATCGCCCGAATGGCCTGCGGAAACATGTCGCGCGAATCCGCATCGGCGCGGGACAGTCCGCCAAGCGAGAACGGCTGGCACGGCGGCCCGCCGGCGATCAGGTCCACGGCGCCGACGGAGGCGAAGTCGAATGCGCGAACGTCAGCCTCGTGGACGAGCGACGGGGCGAAGTTCGCGCGAAGGCTCTCGCACGCCCACTTGTTGAACTCGACGAACGCGCAATGCTCGAACCCCGCCAACTCAAGCCCCTTGGCCAGGCCACCGCATCCGCTGAACAACTCCAGGCTTCTCATCATCGCATGCCGACCAGATAGTCCTTGACGCGCCGATTCAGCAGCTTGACGTCCGGCATCTCGCCCGACATCTTCTTCGCCCACACACGTCCCGGATGCAAGGCGTCCCACTGCGTCATCATCCCCGTGAACCGCTTCTTGCCGGGATTGTGGTTGCCGAATCCGTCGATCACGCTGTTCCACAGCGGACGGTGCATGGCGATGAGCGCGGCCTCGACCGAGGCGATCATCGCCGCGACCGGGCCTTCAAGAATCATCAGACGGCAGGCGAAATCCGCCAGGTCGAGATTCTTAGCGCTCGCCACGCTCCGCGAATGCTGAACCAGACGGTCAAAGAGCCTGTTTCCGGACTTGTCCTCTCCTGTCGTCCGGCTCTGCCGCCAACCCGACGGCTCCGCCTTCCCGATGTAGATGGGCAGGCGATACTCCTCTCGGTTGATCTCCTGACCGAACTTCCCGTAAAGCCCAGTCTTGCCGATGTAGTAAAGCGCATAGACGCCCGCGCCCGAAAACTTCGCGTCCGGCGGAAACTTGCAGACGGGCGTTCCGTGAAAGAAGCGAACCGCGTCTTTCAGCAGCTCGTTGAACTCGTCGCAGCGGTAGACGTGTTTAGTTCTGTCGAAAGGCATGGGCTCAAACATTTGGCTTTACTCCTGAAAAGCGGACTACAAGGAGAATTATACCAAAATTTCGGGCACGGCGACCGCAACTGCGGCGACAGTCTCGTTAGAAAGGATAGACGAAGCTTCGGTCCCGCCAAAGAATTCCGCAGACCGTTCTCATTCTGCGCGGCAAATGCCGCTCACCAGTCTCCCTCTTATGTCCGCCGACTTCTCACTTATAATTATAAGTGAGAATCTTCCTATTGCCGAGCCGCGCTGTCAAAACCCGCAATTCTCGCTTTTAGGCAAAACCGAGATTCCGTGTCATCGCTCGGACGAGGACTTCACAAGGCGAGGACGGTATGGTAGCCCTTCTCGGCGAACGCCTCGTAGTCGTTGTGGATCACGGCATTGCCGAAATGGCCGACGTTCACGATCGTCAATGACCCGTCGCCATGAGAGGCC
>CAVAHB010000193.1:0-2399 GCA_963588415.1 Faecalibacterium sp. CAG:74 | reverse complement strand
ACCATTCGAGACAGACCAGGACCTGCTGGTTCAGGCTTCTTCGGTTGAACGACGCATCCGACTTCAGCCACTGGTGAAGGTCTTTGGGCGCGTCCTTGACTAGCAATGCACTCATTGCAATCCTTTTGGTAGTGATTCGGTAGAAATTATACCACACTTTGAGAATCGTTCGCAAGAGGGGGCTTGTCGGCAAAAGGCAAAAAGCGTGTAGACAGACAGGACTGGAAAATGACATCCTTTTCGCCGAACGCGGCAACAACGCCGCGCAACGACAACAAAAGGAGAAAGGCCAATGGCACGGGAAAAGGGAACGGGAAGCCTCCAGCGCGAGAAGAGCGGACGCTGGACGGTCAGGGTCGGCGTCAACGGCAAGCGGCTGAGCCGGTCGGCGCGGACGACCGACAGGGACAAGGCGGAGCGGTTCCTCGGCCGGATGCTCGCGCCCCTCGGGCTTGGCGAAAGGACGCTCCCCCTCGCCGAGGCGTGGCGCGAATACGAGAAGTCGCCGCGCCGCAAGGAGCAGACGGAGGCGACGCTGAACGCGAAGCGCGTCGTCTGGATGCGGTTTGCGGAGTGGATCGAGGACAACCACGCCGAGATTTCGCAGGTGAAGCATCTTTCCGAGGAGGCCGTCCAGGAGTATCTGCGCGTCTTCCGCATCGGGCATTGCGCCAGCACCTACAACAACCACGTGTGCGTCTTGCGCGAGATCTGCCACTGCGTGGCGGACAGGGCGGGCGTCGAGCGCGACCCGTGGGCGCACGTGCGGCTGCTCGCAGACGGCGGCCACGTGCGGCGCGCGTTCACGGCGGCGGAGCTCAGGCGCATCGTGGCGGCGGCGGACGGCGCGGGCGGCGAGTGGCCGCTTCTCGTCAGGGTCGGCATCTACACGGGGCTGCGCCTCGGCGACTGCTGCCGCCTCGCGTGGGAGGAGGTCGACCGCGCGCGCGGCGTCATCCAGCTCGTCCCGCGCAAGACGAGGAAGTTCGGCAAGATGGTGACGATCCCCCTGCATCCCGCGCTTAAATCCGCCCTGGACGCCGCCGCGCCCGCCGCCGGACTGCCGCCGACGGGGCCCGTCATGCCGGGGCTGTCGGCGTGGTATCTCGCCGAGCACTGGCGGATCGACGTCGGGCTGAAGGGGCTTTTCGCGGCGGCGGGGATCCGGACGTCGGTCGCCATCGAGGGACGGCGGCAGGCGACGCCCGACGCGACGTTCCACTCCTTCCGGCATACGTTCGTCTCGTTCGCCGTCCATGCGGGCGTGCCGCTCCCCGTGGTCGCCAGCATCGTGGGGCATGCGTCGAGCGCGATGACGCGGCATTACTACCACGAGAACGAGCAGTCCCTGCGCCACGCCGTGGAGGCGATGCCGGCGCTGGGGGCGGGGGAGGCGAAACGGCCGATGGGGGCCGCCGCCGCGTCCGCCGCTTGCGCCGCGCCCGACGCTTTCGGTGCGCCCAGTGCCGTTGCCGCGCCCGATGCCTTCGGTTCGACTGGTGCTTTCGGTGCGCCCGACGCTTCGCGGCTCGCGGAACGCTCAAGGCCGCTCTCGCCCGCCCAGCGGCTCAAGCGGCTTGATGCATATTTCGCCAAAGGCATCGTCACGGAAGACGAGTATCGAGCGCAACGCGCCGCTATCGTCGCCGCGATGTAGGATTTGTGCCAAGGTCACTTGCCGCTCTTTCAACCGCCGAAGCGGACGGCTTGCAGACTGCACGAGGCCGTGCCGACAAGACGAAGCTCTGCGTCCGCATCCTCGCGGACGGCCGCGTCTTCTGCACTTTACGGCACCTCAACTGCACTTTGCGGAGGCGAAAACCCCGTATTTGCTGGGGATTCCGCGTTCCCGACCATTGTGGGCTATCAGACGGTGGAAGCCCCGGCGGCGGGAAAGTTCAAGGCGTTTGCCATTCAGTTTGAAAACGTCGGCGACTCTGCCGAAATCGCGATCCCGGATCTTTTCTCTTACGAGAACCCCAAAGGTGCCGCGAACGGAAATCTTGTCACGGCAGATAAAATTTGGCTTTGGGACACAGCCGCAGGAGACTGGGTGAAATACTACTACCGCAAGGTTGGCGTGAATTCCGCCGTCGGCTGGTGCAAGAACGGGGAAACGTCCGTGACAGCAGACACCGTAAAGAATGGAATGACTGTGTTTTTCTATCGCGGGTCTGGGGCGGTTGCGACGACGCTGACCCTTTCCGGATGCGTTCGCGCTTTGGCGACCTCGGCTTCCGTGCAAACACCGGAGCCCGGGAAGTTTGCTTTCATGGCATATCCCTGGCCTGCCGCGATGAAGATCGGTTCGTTTGATGCCTTTCAGACTGCGCCAAAGGGTGCTGCGAACGGAAATCTTGTCACGGCAGATAAAATTTGGCTTTGGGACACAGCCGCAG
>CAVAHB010000192.1:0-2408 GCA_963588415.1 Faecalibacterium sp. CAG:74 | reverse complement strand
GGGCGCTTCTTCGCGGTGGCGATCGGCGCGGCGAACGTCGCGGGCGGCGAGGCGAGCCGCGCCTGGCTCGACGCGGCGCTTGCGGATGTCCGCGCGGTGTGCGGCGAGGCGAGTTGCGCCCATAACGAGCGCGCATAGCCCCATTGACAACGCTTGGTATCACATGATACAATATACGCTGTTTTCGGTGTAGCAAGGATATGCCAGATAAACCAGTACATATGTTGCCGTGCGAATGGGTGCGCGTTGTCACGGACATTCTCAGGCAGAGAAAGGCCGGGACGTACAGCATCACCATTCGCGCACGCGAAGACTTCGAGATGATCTTCCCCGAAAGATTCTCCGAAGAGATGCTGGGCATCATGGTTGGCGTGTTGCGACAGGATTTGTATACGGATTCACGGCGGGTTTTGGGCATGGATCCGACAGGCGAGACATACGAGTTCCTTTTCCCCCTGGAGAGTCGACGCATGTATGGAAAGATCAACTTGAAGGAGGGTCATGTCTTTGTTCAAGTCATCTCTGCCCATTTGCAGCAGAAAGACGACATTGAAAACGGGAGGTTTGAATGAAAACGATGAGAAAAAAACTGAAGGTCAGGATTCCCGACGGGAAGGGCGGCATCCGCGAGACTGCGGAAGTTGAAGTCGATGTCGAACTTGACGAGGCCACGGGGGAACAGTTCCTGACGGACGCGGCGATTCGCAAGATTGACCGCGTGAAAGCGCGTCTGATGGGCATGCTGCTGCCGAGCGAGATCAAGGAGCTTCGCTTGCGCTTTAACAAGACTCAGGCGGACATGTGCGCGATTCTCGCCCTTGGGGCCAAGACGTGGACGCGCTGGGAGACCGGCGCGGAACGGCCGCAGCCGTTTTACGGGAAGGTGCTGGTGGCCTTGTATGAGGGTCGCCAGACGCTGGAGGACTTCTGCATCCAGCGGGGCAAGTGCCGCCTGTGGCTCAACCAGACGGAGCAGACCTGCTATTCGTGTTCGGGCCTGCCCGAGCGCCTTGCCAGCGTCGGCAATGACACGACAGCGAAAGGAGGCGAAGAGGATGAAGCCGGAGACATCCAAGCTGTTGCTTGACAATTACTTCCTTGCCGAGCTCTTTGTCAGGGCCAACGGGGATTTCGATCCCAAGGCGCCGATGAACCTGTCCGCAAAGGACTTGACGATCGAGTCGGTCGCCGTCAAGATCGCGGGCGACGTCCGTCAGTGGCAGGTCACGCTTCGGGTGTTTCATCAGCTTAAGGACGAGGTGAATGCGCCTTATTCGTTCCGTGTCGAGGCGGTGGGCTTCTTCTCCGTCGCCGAGTCCTGCCCGGAAGACCATGCCGAGTGGCTCGTCAAGACCAACGCATCGTCCGTTCTCTATTCCGTGGCGCGAGAGGCGTTGCGCAATGCGATGGCGACAGGCCCCTGGAAGCCGATTCTGCTGCCGACTGTCTCGTTCTACACGGAAGAGGCGCGCGAGTTCGTCAAGAGGAAGGCCGTGTCCGAAGACAAGAACGTGAAAGTCGTAAGGTGAGGTGTCCTTGTCGCCTTGACACGGAGTGGCATGGATGGAGGGGGTGGGGCTTTGTCCGTGTAGAGGAGTAGAGGAGAACGAGAACGGAGATGGAGGACAAGTCAGATGATTCGTTCGGTAATGCATGGAATATCAATGGATAGGTTCGCCAAGGAATGCAAAGGCGGACGATGTCCGGTATGTGGCTTGTCGGCGCGAAATGTGGGCGATGTGAGAGATGATGGCTTGTATGTTGCTTGTCGGCGATGTGGTGGGTTCAAGAATTCTGATGTGTTATGCCGTCAATCTAAAATAGCCGAATGCGTGTCGCGACTCCTAACCAGTTCGGGTGCTTCAGATGATGAATCGCTTTTCGCTTAGATCCCATTTGCGCGGCGCGTATCATAAATGATACAATATGGGCGAGGATGGACGGGAATTTGAGAATTGAGAATGAAGAATTGAAAATGGAGGAGAGAGAAAGGTTAAGGATGAAGGTCATGGACAAGAGCGGATGGTCTGGGAGTGGATGTGTTTGTCCACGGATTCACACGGATTGGCACGGATTAGGGGAGAGGGGGTGCCCTGATATGCGCGGTGTGTCAGATTGAGCTAAATGCCTAAAACGTAGGGGCTATCAAGGTGTAGGGTTTTAAGGTATGCGATATTTAAAAATGATATTGAGAAAGATTCTGCTACGAGGGACTCGTAGCAAAGAAATCGAGTTGAATAAGGAACTTGTCGCAAAAACGGCGCAAGAACATTGGAATTATCCAATGTCTATAGATTTCTTGATTACAGAGAAATACGATTCGCCTTCAAAAGATTCTAACTATTTTAACTATAGAGGTAATTGCAAAACCCCGCGCGCGGCGCGGTTCGGGTCGCCTGTCGGCGGTC
>CAVAHB010000191.1:0-2426 GCA_963588415.1 Faecalibacterium sp. CAG:74 | reverse complement strand
ACGGCGCTGGCCTACTTCTTCCGCGACGCGGCACGCTACGACGAGAAGTTCGTTCACCTCGCGGGCGCGATCCTCGAAACGTGGCGGAAATGCGGCCGCCTGAAGACCGTCGTCGTGACGAACCAGGTCGGCGACGCGCTCGCGCGGTTTGCCGCCCGCTATCCGTGGGTCGAGGTGCAGGTCGAGCTCTCGCTCGTGCCGGGCGACATCGACACGATGAGCCGCGACTGCATCTCGCGCCTGGGCGAGCGGTTCGCGACGGACTACGTGCTGATCGTGCAGGACGACGGCTTCCCGTTGCGTGAGGGGCTTGAGGAGTTCGTCGCGCTCGGCTACGACTTCATCGGGGCGCCGTTTTGCCGCGACCGGCCGATTCCGCGCCTCCTGACGCGCCTTTTGCGGTTCGCGCCGATGAACGGCGGCTTTTCGCTGCGCAGTCGGCGCGGCTGCCGCGTCGTGGCGGACTACTGGCGGCGGCATTACGCGAACGAGCCGTTCAGGCCGGACTTCATTGAGGACAACTTCTACACGAGCTTCCTGCCGCGCCGCCATGTTGGGGCGTGGCTTCGGCTGAAACCATGCCCCTGCGGACGCGCCGCGCGTTTTTCCTACGACGGCTCGTTTCCGCTGGATGTCCGGCGCGGTCTGCCGTTCGGCTTCCACAACGCCCGCACGTTCGACGCGCTGACGCAGGCGTTTGGGAGCGCGGCTATGCCTGAGGAGAGTTTCGCGATGCATTGCGCGTAGCCCCCTCCCCTTTTTTTCATGTCTGTGCAAATCCGAAATGAGGATTCGGATTTGCACAGGCAGGCGTTTTTATGCTATAATGACCGCGTTCTGTGGAGAAAACGATGTACATTGAACGCGAAATAGAGAGCCATGTCCGGAAGTTGGCGGGGTTTTATCCGATTGTCACGGTCACGGGACCGCGGCAGTCGGGCAAGACGACGCTTATACGGCACTTGTTCCCGCAGCATGCGTATTACAATCTCGAAACGGGCGACGTGCGCGACCTTGCCCTGGCAGACCCGAAGGCGTTCGTCTCGGCGGAACGCGGCCCGATGATTTTGGACGAGGTCCAGAAACTGCCGCAGCTTCTGGAATACGTCCAGGCGTCGGCAGACCAGAATCCCGGCAAGGGGCGCTTCATCTTGACGGGTTCGCATCAGCCGGAACTTGCGCAGGCCGTCAGCGAGACGCTGGCAGGGCGCACGGGCGTCGTGGAGCTGCTGCCGCTGTCGTTCGCCGAACTGAAGAGGGCCGGCGTCGATGTCACGCGGCGCGACCGAATGCTGCTGGACGGCTTCATGCCGCGCAGGCTCGTGGACGCCATCGATGCGCCGCAGTTCTATGCGGACTACTTCAGGACTTACGTTGAGCGTGATGCGCGGCGGCTTCTGAACGTTTCCGACCTTGACCGTTTCAAACTGTTCGTCAAGCTCCTGGCAGGTCATGTGGGACGTCAACTGAACAAGCAGTCGCTGGCCAACGACGTCGGCGTGAGCGACAGGACGATCGCGAACTGGCTCAGCGTTCTCCGGGCCTCGTACATCATCTTCCCCGTCAAGCCTTACCACAACAACTTCGGGAAACGCCAGACGAAGGCCCCGAAGATCTGCTTCGCCGAAACGGGGCTGGCGACGTATCTCCTCGGCATCCGGACGGTCGAGCAGCTTGCGACGCATCCTCTCATGGGGCATCTCTTCGAGAACATGGTGACGGCGGAGGCCCTGAAGTACCGACTGAACCGCGGTCTCAGTTCGGATCTCTACTTCTACCGAAACGCATCGGGGTCGGTGGAGGTTGACCTGCTGCTGGAAGACGGACCTCGCCTTCTGCCGCGAGAGGTCAAGAGCTCGTCGACCTATGTCGCGTCGATGAGCGCGAACCTCAAGGCGTTCTGTGCGCTGGCGCCGCAGACGACGAATCCGCTTGTCGTCTATTCGGGGGCGTCCTCGCTGAACGTCGTGGCGCATTATGCGGATACGGAAGCCTGGGCGGGCGGGTCTGGCGGCGCATTCGATGCACTGGCGCAGGCGTCCGGTGTCGGAGGTCGGCATGGATGACGCAAGGGATGCAAAAGATGATTCCGATTCACGATCTGTTGCATGACGTGCGGACCTTCGTCAAGAAGGCTCGGTTCTACTCGAAGGAGATGTTCTTCAGGCGTTCCTATTCGCAGTTCGGCGAAGGCGTTCAGTGTGTTCAGTGGTAAAAACCGAGCCGCAACCGCGTTCGTGATGCCCGTGCCGAAGCCGCCGCGCCGTTGCCTATATATAAGGAGTACGGGAAGACCTCCGTCTGCCCCCTCAGGGAGCGCGGCGAAACCCCTCTCGGAGCGTTGGGATTCTCCGTATATGGACTCAGGTGTTGTCCATATATGGACAAACCGTTCTCCATATATGGACAGACGCAAATCCATATAT
>CAVAHB010000190.1:0-2441 GCA_963588415.1 Faecalibacterium sp. CAG:74 | reverse complement strand
AGCGCGGCGCAATGCACGACGCCGGCCGCGCACTCCTGGCGGAACGCCGTCTCGTGCAGCGCGTCCCGCAGCCCCCGCAGCGAGTTCGCCGCCGCCGCGACGAGATGCCGCACCCCGCCGGTCGGCATTGCCAGCCTCTCGTTCTTCTTCTGCATCATTCCCCCTCTCCTCTTGCAGGCGCATCTCCGATGCGCCCGCGATCCGCCTCGCCCGAATAGACGTGCCGCCCCTTGTCGATCCGGCGCGGCGAACGTCCCCTGAAAGCCGGGTCGAGGAAATTCCTCTCGGACGTCCAGCCTGGCGCCTCGGCGATTCGTCCCAGCTCAAGCAGCCCGAACGTCAGCTCGTCGCTCTGCATCGGACGCCCGGCGGCCGCGCGCGCACGGCTGACGACCTCCGGGAACGCCCGCCGATACGATTCCGAAAACCAAACGACCATCGGCACCTCGTAGGTGTTCTCGTCCGCATAATCGCGCCAGTCGGGCGACCTCGGCGACTCGCCGTGGTCGCTGACGAAGACCAGGCACGCGGGACGGCGGCACTCCGCCTTCACGGCATCGACGAGCAGTCCAAGAACCTTGTCCTCGTAGAGGATGCCGTTGTCGTAGCGGTTGCGCCTGTCGCGCATCCGCGCATCCAGCCCTTTTAGCACCTCGTCCTCCACGGCGTCCGAAAAACGGTCGTCCGCCTTCGGGTTCACGTCGTGGACGGGATAGTGAATACCCGACAGGTGGACGAATACAAGGCGCGGACGTCCGTCGTGCCGCGCCAGCTCGCGGCGGAGCAGTTCAGCCGTCCGCTCGTCGAAGACCTTGCCCTGCGCCTTCCGGTCGTCCGGGAACGCCGCGTTCAGGGAAACCAGCTCGTCGCAGCTCGCGAAGATGCGGTTGAGGAAGCCCGTCATCGAGCCATTGCCCGCGAACTGGTTGTTGGAAATGAGGACGCTGCGGAAGCCGGCGCGGCGATAGGCCTCCGCCAGCGTCCACGACCCGGCGGACAGGTTATCAGGCGAGACGTCCGTCAGCATCGTGCAGAGGGCCTCGACCGTCGCAGGGAAGAACCCCACGACGTCACGGAAGCAGATTCCGCCGCCGCCCTCCGCGCAAAGCGCGTCCATGCGAGGCGTCGTCTGGCGCGGATAGCCGTAGAGATGCCAGTTGGCGCGCGTCTCGGACTCGCCGAGGACGACGATGACGTCCGGCGCCCGGTCTGCCGCGACGGCGAGCGGCAGGGTTTCGGGAAGCCCCACGTTCGTACACGCCAGCGAGATTCCCTTCATCTGGCGGCAGGACATGACGGACGAAACGAGGAAGTCCGTGTAGCGCACCTGGGCGACGCCGAAATGCCAGTTCATGGTCAGCACGTTCAGGACGAGGAACGGCAGAACCATGGCGACGCCGCAGGCGAACGCGCGCGGCGACGGACGCGGATAGCGCGCCCGCATCAGGGCGCGGACGCCGACGACGAGAAGGACGAGAAACGTGAGAAGCCCCGCGACGGTGGCCGGCGTCAGGACGGTCTTCAGAAAGGAAAGTCCCTCCGTGACGGACGAGTTCAGAAGCAGCGAAATCCAGATTTCCGGCAACGATGCATGCCAGACCAGCTCCGTGTATTTGCAGGCGGCCTCGATGCCGACGGCAAAGGCAAACGCCGGCGCCAGCAGCCACCGCGCCGTACGACCGAGCAGGAAGACGGGCGCGACGGCAAGCAGGGTATATCCGACGACGTTCCGCACGGCAACCCAGAGGGAGAACAGAAAAAACTGAAAAGGAGGAAGGTCGATCGCCTGCCATCCGAACCGGTCAATGACGTCAAACAGGTTGACGGCTCCGAAGAGGACAAGGGACACGACGGCCGCATGCCCCCAGACGCCTCCAAGCCAACGTTTCCTTTTCCCTGACGAGGGCTTCTGCCCGTCCCCTGAATCTGTCATCTCCTCTTCGCCTTCCCTGCCGCGCCGTCATGGAACTGGAACGGAAACGCGCGGCGGCAGAAATAGCGCGTGCCTCGTTCGAGATATCTCGTCAGAGGCACTGGTAAGCCCGTGGGTGAAATATCAAAGAACGGGCACGCAGAGCGGGCAGACTACGAGGAAGCGCAATTTGCGCTCCTTGTCTGCAAGCCTGCGCAGCCACATTCTTCGCTTCACCCTTGAAAATTACCAGTTTTCTGACGAAGCAAAAAATGCGCTTGCGCACATTTGATGGTGGCGGCAAACTCCATGAAGGCGCGTGCCGCCGATATCAAAGATCAATTGCGAGAATTATACCATATTTTAGCAAACGGCGTTCTGAATCCGCCCCAACTGTTTCAGCCACGAATCGGATTTGTGGAGATTCGTGTCCATTCGTGGCAAACACAAAGTGGAAAAGTGGAAAGGTTTTGGGGAAGGTTTTAGGTGTTAGGTTTTAGCCGAAAAGGTTTCAGGTTTTAGGTTTCAG
>CAVAHB010000189.1:0-2458 GCA_963588415.1 Faecalibacterium sp. CAG:74 | reverse complement strand
GGTCAAGGGCGTCCAGGTCATCGCGACCGGATCGTCGAGCGAGGAGCTCGCCGAGAAGACGGAAGAGCCGCTGACCGGTCGCAAGTTCGAGTATGTGCTGCTGCCGCCGTCGTTCGCCGAGCTGGCGGCAATGTCCTCTCCCCTTGACGAGCGACGCCAGCTGGAGCGGCGCCTGACCTATGGAGCGTATCCTGACGTGGTCACGCATCCGGGCGACGAGGTCGAGCGCATCCGCATGATCGGCAAGGGATATCTCTACAAGGACATCTTGCGGCACGACTCGATCCGCCGGCCGGAACTGGTCGACAGGATCCTGCGCGCCCTGGCCTTCCAGGTCGGGCAAGAGGTCTCGTTCGGCGAGATCGCGCAGCTCGTCGGCTCGGACGCGAAGACCGTCGCCCGGTATGTCGACATCCTGGAGAAGGCGTTTGTCGTCTTTTCGCGGACGAGCTATTCCCGCAACCTGCGCAACGAGCTCAAGAAGAGCCGCAAGGTGTTCTTCCGCGACCTCGGGATCCGGAACTACGTCCTGGGCGACTGGCGTCCGCTTGACGCACGGAGCGAGGACGAGCGCGGGCGGCTCTGGGAGAACTACTTCCTGTCCGAGCGAGACAAGTGGATCCGCCTGCATGAGCCGGAGACGCGCTCGTTCTTCTGGCGGACGGTCGGCGGGCGCGAGGTCGACCTTGTCGAGGAGACGGCCGGCGGACTGCGCGCGTTCGAGGTCAAGTGGAGTCCGCAGAAGGCGGCGAAGCCGCTGTCGCGGACGTTTCGGGCGAACTATCCGGAAGCCGTCTGCGCCGGCGTCTCGCCAGGCGGATATGTTGAGTATCTGACGGGTGACGGCGGCTTTGGAGGGTCGGCGACATGAGAAAAACGAAGAGAGAAGCGAAACGGCTGGGCGCGGCGGCTTCACAACTTTGGGCAAAACCGAGAATCTTGAACAGGAAAAGGAAATGGCAGAGAAACCGCTGAAGGCGGTCGGCATATGACCGCTGCCGCCCGACCTCGCCGCCCTCGTGAACGCCGCGGACGCACAGGCGCATCGTTGACTTTCTGCATATGTTTTGCTATTCTATATGCAGAAACGAGGTCGGCTTATGCATATATTTGACTATTCCATCCTGAAGGACGAGCTTCTTCCGGCGCAGCTGGTGAATCTGACCGCCAACGTTTCGGCGTTGCGCATGCTGTCGGTGGCGCGTCGGGAGGCGAATCAGGCTGCTTTTCGCGAGATGGAGGTCATGGCGAAGGTCGAGTCGGTGAAGGCCTCGAACGCCATCGAGGGAATCGTCACGACCGACGACCGCATCCGCGACCTCGTCAAGGGCGGAAGCGCTCCGCTGAACCATACGGAGGCGGAGATCGCCGGCTATCGCGACGTCCTCAACGAGATCCACCAGAACCCGACCGCCCATGACTTCTGCGAGCGCGACATACGCGCCTTTCACGCGCAGATGCTCCGTCTGGCCGATCCGTCGTCGGACGGATCCTACAAGACGGACGACAACGTCATTGCCGAGAAGACGCCGGACGGACGCCGCGTCGTCCGGTTCCGCCCGCTGTCGGCCGCCGAGACGCCGGAAGCCATGAGCCAGCTTGTCCTCGCGTATGCCGAGGCGCGCGACGACGTTGCCATCAACAAGCTCTTGCTGATCCCCTGCGTGATCCTCGACTTCCTCTGCGTCCATCCGTTCAAGGACGGGAACGGACGCCTGAGCCGCCTGCTGACGCTTTTGCTCCTGTACCGCAACGGATTCGACGCTGGCAAATACGTCTCGCTCGAAGGCGTGCTCAACGCGCACAAGGCGGAGTATTACGAGGCGCTGAAGGAGTCGTCGGTCGGCTGGGCGGAAAACCGTCCGCGATACTTCCCGTTCATGGTCAACTTCCTGACGACGCTCTATTCCTGCTATTCCGAGCTTGACCGACGCTTTGCGTCCGTCAACGCGAAGAAGGTCTCGAAGAAGCGACGCATCACGGCGACGGTTCTCAACTCCTTCACGCCGCTGTCAAAGGCCGACGTCTGCGCCGTCCTGCCCGACGTCAGCCCGACGACCGTCGAGGCCGTCCTCGGCGAGATGGTGCGAACCGGCCGCGTCCGCAAGATCGGCACGGGCCGCAGCACGCGCTACCTGAAGGCTTAGGAAGATGGTCGCATGATGAAGAAAGGGAATGCGCTGATGAAAGCCGCGAAGAAACAAATGAAAACAACGAAGAAACACAAGGCGCCGGGATATGCGGACTTGCTCCTGGATACGCTCAAGGTGATAGCGAGTCGAGGCGGGTCTGCGTCAATCGACGAAATTCATGATGGTGTCGTGGAACGGCGCAACTTTCCCGATGACGTCGTCGATGAACTTCATCCCGGCAGCACGGTAACGACCGAATTGGAATACAATTTGGCGTGGGCGCGAACTTACTTGCGAAAGAATGGCCTCATCTTGCGCAGCAAGAA
>CAVAHB010000188.1:0-2524 GCA_963588415.1 Faecalibacterium sp. CAG:74 | reverse complement strand
TTTTCACACCGCTTACCCCCCTCCCGAGCGGGCGTGATGGCAAACAAGGGAAATGCGAAGCATCTTACGCACGTCCGGAGAAGAGGAAGCCTGAAAGTCGCGGGAAGTGCCGACGCAGGAGATTCGTCAGAAGCACGGACGCGACAATCGCGACGATGCAGGAAAGGATGGCCCCCGTCTGAACCCCGATATGGCAATGCTTGAGTGCCACGCACATCTGACTCAAGAAAATCATGTGAAGGAGGAATATCGGGAAGGAAGAGGACGTCAACCAGTCGGGGAATGCGCGGGCAGGCATCACATGCCAGACGGCGAACATCAGCGCTGGCAGAATGAGACAAAGCAACAATCCGTCCAGTAACGCGACGCCGTGCGCATGGGCAATCGTTCGGGCGACCAGGTAGCCGATGCCGAAGACGGCACACGCAAGTGCCAGGGGCGTCGAGCGGAATGAGACGTTGAATCGCCGAATATAGATACCGACGGAAAAGTAGAAGACGCCGGAAAGCGAAAGGCCGTAGCGCAGGAAGCCGGACCAGAACGGTCTGTTCTCGAGATCGTCTGGAAGAGCAAGATCGTCTGGAAGAGCGAAGAGGATCGACGTGGTGAGAAAGGCAAGAACGAGCCAGCCCAAACGCAACTTGCCGACGCACGCCTTGAAGATCGGCGAAAGAAGGACGAAGAAGAAAAGACAGCGCACATACCACAGGGGCGCAAGGTTTGGCGTCTTGTCAAGGTTCAAACCAAGGACTTGCCTCCAGCTACCATTCGAGAACGGAATGCTCGTCCCGAACGGACGGTGCGCGAGGATGTCAGCGGCGATGCTCAACGATGCGATGGCGAGGACGAAGAGAAAGCTCCAGACGAAGAACGGGACAACCAGCGAGCGGACGCGCTTTGCCGTCTCGCGCCGCCACCAGCCGCGCTCGTCGAAGTGCGCCGCGAGGAAGAAGCCGGAGACGACGAAGAAGAACGGCACGGCGATTCGCGCAATGCCTTCCTTGACGAGCTCTTCGACGAACCACGTGAAGCAGAGGCTGTCCGTGGGCCAGCCGACGTGGATTGTCACGACGAGCATCGCGCAAATAACGCTCATGTTCTTGATCTTCTGACTTGTCTCCGCAGATACGCCCGCCATTGGGATGACCTTTCTTGTCATGCGCGGTTCGTCGCAGAGACAGCCTCTTGTGCATGAAAAGAGCGCACTTCCTCTTCATGCACTCGTACGAAGCCCTGGTACAGGCATATCCTGAATACATGAAGAGACAATGCGCCCAATGGGCGCATCATCCGCTTGCATGTCGTTCAGGATTTGAAATAGTACCAGTATTTCGTACGAACGACGTGTTAGCGTTGACGCTAAATCATCTTATGCGGTCGCGGGGTGGAGCGCGGCGTTGACGCCCGCGTCAGTTCCCGACCTATAGGCCCTTGCGGCTCGTCGGCCCTTTCAGACCCCGCGCCGCAGAACAACTTGAATTATACCAAAATCAGCCGCCGCCGTGTGACGCGAAAGAATCGGTTTTAGGAGAAGTGGAAGAGTTGGAAGATGGAAGACTTGGGGTTTTAGCGGAAGAGTTGGTCTCTGCGGGGAGCGGAGGCGGGGGAGTGGCGCAGAGTTTTTTGGGTCGGACATGCTGGAGGCGCGACCCAAGTTCACCTCGGTGTGAGGGAGCGGTTAGCAGAAGCCCCGGATTTCCTTCACCTCGCAGTCGGCATGTCACGGGCACACAAAAAAGCTCGGAGGCACTCGCCCCGACGAAGCGACTTTTTCACCTTTCCACTCTTCCACTTTTCCACCCTTCAACATTTCCACCCTTCAACATTTCCACCCTTCAACATTTGTGAAAATTCGTGTTCATTCGTGGCTAAAAAGCAATCCTGTCAATCCTGTTAATCCTGTCTGAAAACTGTCGCTGCGGCGGGGCAATTGGCTAAAACCTAAAACCTGAAACCTGAAACCTAAAACCTCTTCCTCTCGCGGTCGGCGAGCTCGCGAAGGCGCGGCAGCGCGTGGGCGAAGAACGCCTTCCAGCCGTCGCAGAGCGTCGACCGCCCGGCGCGGCGGTTGCGCGGGCAGTCGCCCTGGCAGAAGCGGACGAACTCGCACGCCCGGCACGCGGGCGAGAGCCCCGCGCTCTTCTGTTCGGCAAAGGCCTTGTAAAGAGGCGAGGAAAGAATCTCCTCCCAGCCGTCCGAGAGGACGTTCCCGAGGCGCAGATCCTCTCGCACGTGGAAGTCGCACGGATAGACGGACCCGTCGTGTTCGACGACGAGGTAGTGCCGGCAGGTCGTCGAGAAGGAGCATTGCGTCGGAAACCCCCGCAGGAGGCTCGACAGGATGGAGTCGAACAGGCGGACGGAGATCCGATACGCATCCTCCTCGATCCAGGCGTCGAAGATGTCGCACAAAAACGCGCCCCACGCCTTCGCGTCGATCTCGTGGCTGGGGCCCGTGCATTCGATGAACTGGTAGAACGACGTCTTGAACGTCTTGCGGAAGAACGAGTAGACGTCCTTCGCC
>CAVAHB010000187.1:0-2527 GCA_963588415.1 Faecalibacterium sp. CAG:74 | reverse complement strand
TAGGGGTCGCCGCAGAGCGAGCAGATCGCGCCGTCATGCACGGGAGCGCCGCAGTTCGGACACCTCTTCTCGAGCACCTCGCCGCAGAACGCGCAGAACTTGCCGCCCACCGGGTCGGCCTTCGTCCTGTCCGGCAGCAGATACGACCGCCCCTCGACTTCGTAAGGACGGTTCGACGGACAGTGCGGATTCGGACAGAACCCGCGCGGCGCATGCTCCGCCAACGGCGAGAAGGCGAACGGCTGCGAAACCGTCCGCGCCGACGGCTCGGCCTTCGCCGTCAAATCGACGCCGAACTTCTTCGCCAGCTTCTCGACGACCTCGTCGTTCAGCTTCGTGCCGTCCCCCTGCTCGAACATCGACAGGGCCGACTGCTTGCAGCCGACTTCAAGCGCCACGACGCTCTGCGAAAGTTTCGCGGCACGTCGCGCCTCCTTGATCTTCAGGCATATCTCTGGACTGAGTTCCGTCACGGTCGGATATTATGGACTTTATTTTATCAACTGGCAAGGGGTCTGTTATCAACACTATCAACAAGAATATCAACTTATCTACAAGATTATCAACTTATGAATGTTGATTTGTTGATAATTTATCAATAGGCGCGGGCGATGATTTCGGACGGTAAGAGGTATTCTTCGCCCTTTTTGTGCGAAATTCCGCGTTTTTCGAGTTCTTGGATGACGACACCGCTCACGAGGTTGGCGTTGTCCGCAAATAGTTTCTCCAATTCGGTGCGCCTCTTCGCGAGTTCGCCGTGCGGCTCGTTGACGACCAGGACACTCTCCAAAACTTGCGCCCTACGGACGCGGCCGCCCTTCTCGGCGGCGTCCCGCGCCTCGCGCAGCACCTCGATGACGTGGTCGCGCGTCTCGCCCTCGAAACGGTCGTCCAGCTCGACGTTGCGGTCAAGGAGCGCGACCTTGTTCGACCCTTCGCTTTCTGCGTTCTTGGCGAGCGTATCTCCGACCTTGGCCAGCTCGATCTGCGCCTGCTGAAGCTTCTTGCGGAGGGCGTTCACCTCGGACTGCAGCGCGGCGTTGTTCGCCCGCAGCGACCCGATCTTGATCTCCTGCTCGGCCTTGCTCTCCTTCAGGGAAGAGATGAACTCTTCCCGTTCGGCCTGGTCTTTCTTCAGGGACGAAATCATCTCGTCCTGTTCGGCCTTGTCGGCCGCCAACGACTCGACAACGGCCTTCTGGACGTCGATTTCCTCCGGCTCTTCCCCGGCATACGTCTCCTCCGGCTCCTCGGCGGGCGCGCGGTTGAGAAACTCACTGATGTCCATTGACATGCTCTCCTTTCAGTTCGCACCCCTCGTAGAGAAAGAGGCGGCAGTCGATCGGCCCGTTGAAGAACGGGATCCGCGTACGGTAATAGAGGTTCACGAGATGGGCGAGCTCCGGGTTGCCCGTGATGAGTCCGCCCATGTAGCCGCGGCACTTCTCGTGCAGGAACGTGCCGATGCGCTCGTAGACGGGCGCCAGCTCCTTCGGGTCGCCGAGGCGGATGCCGTATTCGGGATTGAAGAAGATGCATCCTTTTTGCTCAGGTATCGGCGTCTCGGCGAAGTCGCACGCCTTGAACGTGACGTAAGGCGCGACGCCGGCCGCAATCGCGTTCGAGTGCGCGTTCTCGATGGCTTCCGGCGAGATGTCCGTCGCGATGATCGGCGGCAAATTGTCCGTCGTCTCCTTGGACTTCGCCTCGAGGATTATCTCCTTCCACAGCTGCTCCGGCGTGGCGCCGGCGCGTTGGCGCGGCGCGACGTTCGGAGCCGATTCGCCGGGGATGATGCGGTCGTAGCCCTTGATGGACTGAAACGCGAAGTGTCCCTTCAGCGCGCCCGGGGCCTTGTTCATCGCCATCATCGCGGCCTCGATGGCGGGCGTCCCGCTACCGCACATCGGCGAGACGAACGGCGTGTCCTTTTTCCAGCCGAGCGCCATGATGCAGGCCGCCGCGAGCGTCTCCTGCATCGGGGCCGATCCGGGAATCTTGCGGTAGCCGCGCTTCGAGAGCGGCTCGCCGGACGTGTCGAGATAGATGATTGCCTCGGCGTCCTCCCAGTAGACGAAGACGGCCGCGCCGATGTTCTCGCCGCCGGAATCGGGACGCCGCTGGCACTTGTCGCGCATACGGTCGGCAATCGCATCCTTCGTGTAGAGGGATGGAATGCGCGTGTCGCGAATCGTGTCGTTGTGGACGACCGACGAGACGGAGAAGTAGCCGTCCGCGTCAAGCAGGTTCTCCCAGTCAATCGAATACGCCGCCTGGTAGAGGTCGCGGATGCCGCGGCATGTCGTGCGCAGGAGCGGCACGAGGACGCGGTGCGCCGTGCGCAGCTGCAGGTTGAGGCGCATGACATCGCGCATCGCGCCGCGCACGACGACCGTGTTCTCCGTCACCTCGATGGGCTTGTAGCCCATGTCGCGGACTTCAATCTCCGTCCAGCACGAAAGCTCCTTCGCGCAGGAGATGATGATCGGATAGTTCCTGTCCGTCCAAATCTTCATTTCGGCTTACC
>CAVAHB010000186.1:0-2540 GCA_963588415.1 Faecalibacterium sp. CAG:74 | reverse complement strand
TGCTCTCGGCCGCCGACGGGATGTCGTGCGGCGGCTCGGTCAGGAACTTGAGATGCCAGCACTCCTCGCGCGGAGCGGGGGGCGGAAGAGGACGCGCCGACTCGGCGGAGCGCCTGTGCAGCCTCGCCCCGAACAGCAGGGCGAGGACCGCCGCGACGGCGAGTGCAAATGCAATGTGTTTCTTTTTGAACATCACGCCTTTCCGTCTTGTAGAGCTTATTCGACCGCCCCCGTCGTCTGCGGAAGCGGCACAGACTGCCGAGAGCCCTCCCGTGCGGTGAAGCCGTCCTCGTCCAGCGCCTTGAACTCCTCAAGGAAGTTCATCCGCTTGCGCACCCGTTTCGCCTTGTCGACGTCGTCCTGCGAGGGCCCGGAGGACGGCGCGTTCGTCGCGAAGAACACGAGAGAGTCAAGGTCCTGCTGGAGGAAGCGCGTACACGCCCGGAACGCCGGGGTCGAGACGCCCTTCGCCGCAGTCCGGAACCTCTCGACGGAGTTGGTGAACGTCGCGTTGTCGGCAAAGGCCATGTCGTATTCGAGCTTCAGGAGCAGCCCCACGACATCGTCCGCGTTCGTCGCAAGCCTCTCCGCTGCGACCCGCAGCACGTTCTCTTTCCGGCACTGGTGCCACTCGTTCGTGACGTACGTGAACAGTTCCGATTCGGCTCTGCACGAGAGAAACGCCGACGCGCACAGCGCAAGCCCCATCATGTCAAGATTTCGCCAAGTCATCTTCATGCCTCCTATTTGTTTTTGTCGTTGTCCATCATGTCCGTCTCACCGAAAGTCACAAACCTCGGTGCGCAGAACTCCCTGTTGACATCCATCTCCGTTCCGGCACGAACCTCGTTGTCCAGCGGCTCAAGGTTGGGCCATAGTTGCCTGTTCTTCGCATCCGCCTTGTCGTAGGCCGCCCGCACGAGGTTGGAAACGACGAAGCCGTAGTCGCCGCCCTCGGCGAGCGCACGGCCCGCCTTCCAGCTCAGTTCAGCCGATTCGTCGTTCGAAGTCCCGAACGTCTGCGCAAGCCACAGCTTGTAATAGGGGACGTCGAGCTTCGTCCCGACATACCCAAACCAGAAGTCGCTCATCTTCGACACGCGGATTGGAAGCCCGCCCCATGTTGCGACGGCCCCCATTCCGTCCGCGTCAGAGACCTGATTGTAGTGCCAGACCGTCGGGGTCTCCCTGTTGTCCGGGCGACCGATGAAATCGCCTGCCGCATGATCCCAGAACCATTTGCGTCCGTTCTTCAGATAAGCCCTTTCGCGAGAAGTGAACCTCTCCTTGATTCTTAACACCACTCCGTCTGCGGATCGCAGATTCCTCAGCATCATCTCGTCGACTGACGCGCCCGCCAAAGGAAGCACGATATTGCACTCGTTCGTCGGCGACCCGCCGTAGACCGCCCCGATGTGGTAGACGCCTCCAAGCCTCGGATTACGGAGTTCGGCGGCCTTGTCCGAAATCGCCACCAGTTTGCCCGACTCGGGCGTGGGCTTCATCGTGAACCACCTCGCCCGCACACCGGGTTCGCAATAGCCCACAGGCGCCGTCTCAAGCCGGATCTCCACCGAAAAGTCCTTCACGCCGGCGCCATCCCTGACCGTCTCGTAGAACACCGGGAGGTGTCGATCAGGATTTGGGCTCTTCTGCACATCGAACGTATGCGCCGTCTGTCCATCGAAAGGCGGCGGTTTCTCCGACACTCCGGCGACCTCGGACGAGAGATGGACGCGATTGACACGCGCACACGTCATCGTCCGCGCAACCGTCGACGTCGTGCCACGCTCGTTTTCGTAGGTGAGGGAGAAAGCGATGTCGTTGAGGCTCGAACAGGCCGACACGCCCTCGATGAAGCAATCAAAACCTGAAAAGTCCTCCACATCCCACGTCATGGGAAAGCTCACGGCGGAGACCTTGTTCCGGCCCTTCCAAAACCGCACCACCCCGCTCCCCATGCGACAGTCGAGCGTCAACGTCCCGTTCGTCGACACGTCGGACGCGAAGCCCACCGAAAGCTTTCCGAGCGCGCCACCCTCGAACACGCCATAGGGAGCGGACAGAGACGGGCGCACTTGCGGCGTCGCGTTCGTTCCGTAGGTTGTGTAAAGGATCGAGACGAGTTCGTTCGTTCCCACGGTCGCCGTCAGGGTCGCCGTGAACTCCGACCATGAGGGAAAATCCTTGACGTTCAGCCGCGTGGCGGCGGACGACGGATCCGAGAAGACGGACTGCCCGAGCGACGAGTCCCATGCGAACGACGCATGGACGGCATCCGGGCAGTCCGAGAGCGCCGCCGTGAAGACGGGGGCTGGGTCTCCGGGACCGAGGTGGGCGACGCCGGGCGTGACCGTCAGAGTCGGCATCCACAGAATACATCCCGGCGCGGCGGACGTCGGGCTGACGAGCCGCAGGTCGCCGCCCGCGACCGTCCATTGTCCCGTCGTCGAGGTTGCGGCGGCTGTGCGAGGGGACTTTGCCGCCCCGTCGTCGGCGGACCAGACGACCGCCGCGTCGAACGGCTCGGCCGAGAGGGA
>CAVAHB010000185.1:0-2567 GCA_963588415.1 Faecalibacterium sp. CAG:74 | reverse complement strand
CGCTTGGCTAACCACAAATGCCGCCGGGGTCGATCCCCGGCGGCGACACAGGAAAGGAACTGAAAAATGGCAGCACATTCCAACGACAAGGGCATTCTGGGCAACGGACTTCAGTGGAACGTCCGCTCCTACATGCTTGAACGCCGGATCGACTTCGGTGTGCTTGACGGCCTCGACACCAGCAAGTACTACGAGATCGGCACGCTCCTCAAGGGGTTTGTCCCCCGAAACGTCGCGCTCGTCCAGCTGACGAATGTCGATTCGGCATCGACCGTCAAGCTGTTCAAGACCGTCGAGGATGCCGACAACGGCTCTACGACCGAGATCGCAAGCCTGTCCGCGACCGCGACTGGCGAGCCCGCTCAGGTCTTCAAGCCGTTCGACGCGGGGGTTGTCGCCTCCACGGCGGCGACCGTCACGCCCAGCATGGACGCGCAGCTCGCCGTCAAGGTGGGAGCGGCATTCAAGAAGGGCGTCGTCAAGGTCGTCATTTCCGGCGACTGGATGACGGGCTACTTCGATGACGCGCTCGGCGGCGGAACGGACTTCAATCCGGCAGACCATGTTCGCGTGAACGCGGTTTCGTAAACTATGTCTCCCCGCGCCGGACACTTGTCTCCCCGGCGCAGGGAGCTTTCACTCGAATGGAGACGGGTCAGCCAAAGGAAATAAGGACATGATCACCACACAGAGGTATTTCATCCACATCGACAACAAGAGCGTCGTACCGTGGACGAGCGAGATTGAGGAGAACTACAAGTTCAAGGAAATCACCGCGAAGGTCGCGATGGCAATCGAGCGCGGCGTCATTTCCGCCGACGAAGTTGTCGGGCAGATTACGGCAAAGGTCAAATCTGGTACGCTTGATCAGATGCTGGAAGCGAAGCTCAAGATGAACGTGCGCGAAAGCGACCTCAACCTTGAATCGCAGATCAAGGAGGACAATTCGCAGAAGGACACCGGCACGCCTACGCCCTATGACGTGACGATTCCCGGCGGCGCTACGCCAGCGGATGCCGGCGCGAAGAAGTCCGGCAAGCGTGCGGCGAAGCCGAAGGATTCCGAATCCGAAAAGAAGGGCGAAGCGGAAGACGATGGCGACGCGAGCGCAGAAAAGGTTGCGAGCGCACTTGACGGCGGCGTGAACGTCTAACGGTTTCTGAGGAGAGAGTATGGCCAATTCATTCCAACAAGAGCAGGAAACGCCTGAACTCGAAATGCTTTCCGAGTTGGCCGAAAACCTCGTCTATCGGCTTCCGCGTTGCGAGGAAGTCATGATTCGGAAGACCATTCAGGAGGTTTTCCGCGAGTTCTGCCGCGAGACGAAATGCCTCACGGCGGAGCGGATGATTGAGCTGGAGCTGGGGCAGCGACGCTATCCGTTGACTGCCGTCTTCGGCGGAGTCGTGACGGGCGTGCGTACAGTCACGATTGGATGTCGGCGGCTAAGGCCCGGATTTGACTACATGACGCAGGGGGCGAATCCTCTTGTGCTTTCCCTGTGGTCATATTGGGTGCGCAAAGAGCCGTGCCGTGTCCCGCCGGCGGAGGCGCATATCCACATGAAGCCGGACTTCGTGCGCGTCTTGCAGGAAGAGGTTCCGTCGCTGAACTCCGAAAGGGTTCCGCGCGGATTCATCGGCCTCTATGGCGAGGCGATCTGCTCCGGCGTGATGGCGCGGCTCTGCGCCATGTCGGGGCGTTCATGGAGCGACCCGCAGATTGCCGCGCTGGAACGCGCCAACTACGAGAACGCGAAGAGCGAAACGCGCATGAAGGTGGAAACGCCGTTTGGCGGACGGTTCATCGACACAAGCCAGGTTCTGTGAGGAATGAATGCCATGACAACCTTGACGATCACACCAGACATCGCGAAGAAGAGGCTGAAACTGGCCGGGACGGTCGCTTCCGGCGAGAAGGTGGCCGTGACCATTGTTGGGTTTGGAACGATGCCCGTTGAGAACCTGCGTCTGCGCGTCATGGTCGGCAACGTCACCGTGGGCTATTTTCCGCTTGAAGACGAGGATGAGTGGACGGTCACAGGCTCTGACCTGTCCTGTACGCTCAACCTCTTCACCGAACAGGCGGAACGCTGGTGCAGATTCGGCGCGGATGTGCTCTTCATGTTGGAGGACATCGGTACGCCGCAACTCTACGGTGTCGCCAATAAGGACATTCTTCCGTGGGTGAAGCTTTGCGGCGTGGACATACCCGCCGTCAACCTCGACAACTACAAAATCAAGATAGATGGACTGGAAGGGGCAATCGACACAAAGGTGTCAAAGGTGGCGTTCGATTCGCTTCTGGACGAGACGCTTGAGGACACGGCGACGCAGAAGGAGACACGGCAGATGGTGCAGAAGATACTGGCGGCGTTGAAGGGGGCGGCGACGTGCGTCGCACTCGTGTGCGGCTTGTCGGCGTCCGGCGTGGACGCGAACACGGCGTGGGAGGACGTGCCGCCGCAGTCGACGGTGACGGGCGTGGTGGGCGCGGCGTTCGGCGGTGCGCTCGCCACGACGAACGACCTCGCGGCCTACGCCACGACGAACGACCTCGCCGACCTC
>CAVAHB010000184.1:0-2608 GCA_963588415.1 Faecalibacterium sp. CAG:74 | reverse complement strand
CGTTTTCGCAACAACTAAACTTCTGCGCGATTTAGTTATTGCAACAACGAAATCAGCATCTGTTTTAGTTGTTTGAACAACGGACGAAATTATACGCAAATCCCGTCGCCAACCGTCAACGCCGAATCCATGTTTCGCCGTTTTCGAGCAGAAAAGTTCGAATAATCGACAAGACAAGGCATATGAGAATCTATCGTGAGCCATTCAATCGTGCGCCATTCGATTACACGGAATGGCGCAAGGAGAACTTGTTTTGTTGGCGAGGATGCCGCCGTTCTGCGCGGATCGCGACAGGTTTTGCGCTTGCCTCAACTCAGGCTCTCGATGCATTGCCGCTTTTGCGCCATTTGCGGATGGACGTAAAGGTTCAGCGTCAAGTTGACGGTCGAATGTCCGAGCAGTTCGCTCACGGTCTTGCAGTCGCCACCCGCCTCGATGCAGCGCGTCGCAAAGGTGTGGCGCAAGGCGTGAAAGCGGATGTGCGTCAGGTTGTTCCGCGCAAGGAACCGGTCGTAGAACTCCCGATACGTGCGAACCTCCGAGCATTTCGTCCGGCCGCCGATGAAATAGGCCGCTGAATCTTCCTGACGAAGCCGCTTCAGCACGGGAAGCAGAATCGGCGCAAGCGGAATGTCACGCGCCGACGTGCGGCTTTTGGGCGCGGCAATCACCACCTTTGACCGTCCCGTTCCGTCCAGTTGCTTGCGATAGATGCGCTGGACCGTCTGGCGGACATGAAGAAGCTTGTTGTCAAAGTCGATGTCCTTCCATTGCAGGGCGCACAGTTCGCCGATGCGAAGCCCCGTATAAAGGCACAGGAGAATCCCCGCGCTCTTGGACGAGAAGTCCAGGTAGATCGCCTGGATCAGCCGTTCCTGTTCCTTGCGGTCAAGGAGCGGGACCCGCACGACCTGCCGTGAGGCCGGCACGCGGACGTCGTAGATCATGCGGGGCAGCACCTTTGCCCGCATGGCGTCCCGAAGCGTCGTCTTCAGGACGATCAGCACGTCCTTCGCCGAATGGGGATTGAGTCCGCCCTTCCCGTCAAGACGTCCTTCCTTCACGAGCGAGAAGACGTAGTCCTGCATCCGCTCTTCCGTGATTTCGGACAATTCAAGACCCCCGAACTTTGGCAGGAGGTGGTTGACGAGGATGTTCGAGTAGGCGGCGAAAGTCGACTCTTTCACCAACGGGCTTTTCCGTTCGACCCAGTTTTCGATCCAGTTTCTGTATGTCATTTCTGTTTTTCCTTTCTGTTTATGGCGGCTTCTGCCGCAGAATTAAGTCTCCTTTCATATCATATTATCCTATAGGTGCTCAATTTGAGGGGGAACCAGCGGACGAGCGGCGAACTCGCGCGCAAGGAGGGCGGCAAGATATTCGGGTCGGGAAGCCGCACGCCCATCGCCATCACGATCCTCGTGCGGAAGGGAAAGGCGCCGGCGGCGCCGAACGCGGAGAAGGCCCCCGCCCGGATCTACTACAGGGACATCGGCGACTACCTGACACGCGAGGACAAGCTCAAGACGATCCGGGAGCTGGGGTCGATCCTTTCCGACAAGATGCGATTGTCCTCAATCGAGCCCAACGAGGCCGAAGACTGGATCAACCAACGGGACGGCCTCTTCGACACGTTCATCCCGCTTGGCGACAAGGATGACAAGTCGGCAAAGACGGTTTTCGTCCCATACTATTCGCGTGGATGTGCAAGCGCAAGAGATGCTTGGGTTTACAATTACTCGCGTCAAGCCCTGGAGCGCAACATAGCCTCAATGATAGGCTTTTACAACTCGAACGTCGATGCGTTGTCGGCGGCAAGAAAAGAGTCCCCGGGGTGTTCGGGCGAGTCGGTCATTCAGCTCGATCCGACAAAAATCAGCTGGACGAGAGGTTTGCGAAACGACTTTGAAAAGTGCAAGAAGCACCCGTTTCAGCCTGAATGCATCCGAACGGCGATTTATCGCCCCTTCGTGAAGCAGCACTATTATTTTGACCGCGCCTTCAATGACATGGTCTACCAGATTCCCCGCCTTTTCCCGACGCCTCAAAGCAGGAATTTGGTGATCTGCGTTTCGGGCGTGGGGGTGACAAAAGAGTTCTCGTGCATCATGGCCGATACCATTCCCGATCTTGAACTGATCGGGAAAAGCCAATGCTTCCCACTCTACTGATATGAGAAAAACGAGAAAGACGCCCTTTCCCTGTTCGATCCTGGCGATGAGGACTATACACGGCATTTCGGCGTAAGCGACTTCATTCTTCAGCGTGCACGGGAAGAGTACGGCCCCAAGGTGACGCATGAAGACGTGTTCTTCTATGTCTACGGCCTGCTGCACAGTCCCGACTACCGCAAGCGTTTCTCCGCCGACTTGAAGAAGACGCTGGCGCGAATTCCTCTTGTGGCAACGGCGCAAGACTTCAAGGCGTTCGCAAAGGCCGGCCGGGCGCTTGCCGAGCTTCACCTGAACTATGAGACGGGGCCGTTTTGCAGCCAGTTGATCATCACAGGCGACGAGACGAACAGTCTGAAGGTCTCGAAGATGCGCTTCCCGTCAAAAGAAGACAAGGGGACGATCCTCTTCAACGAGTCCGTCAAGATCGAGAACAT
>CAVAHB010000183.1:0-2667 GCA_963588415.1 Faecalibacterium sp. CAG:74 | reverse complement strand
GCGGCTTCGGCGTCGCGCACGTGAACGGCCGCAGCCGCGTCCCCAGCCCCGCCGCCAAGATAATGGCCTTCTTGATTTCGCTTGCCATGTCAACTAAACCTCGAAGAACGAACAGGGACGCTTCCGCACGAGATGCCGCCAGAGCTCCGCGACGTCCGGCACGGCCCCGAGCTTGATGATGTCCGAGAACGACTTCTCGGAAGAGACGTCCGCAGACTCGTTTCCGGGCGCATCGGAGATGCGCCCCTACCATGCGGAGACACGATATGTCCGTACGTCGCCTGGGGTAGGGCGGCATCTCCGATGCCGCCGTTTCTGTTCTTTTTGAAACTGTCGTTCAGGTAGTCGGCGACGGCGCGGGCCATGGCGTAGGCGAGGGGCGGCGGTACGGAGTTCGCCACCTGACGGTGCTGGTCGAGATTCTTCACGCGACCCGTCCGCGAACGGATCGGGCCTTTCAGCAGATAGTCGTCCGGGTAGCCGTGGATGCGCAGGTACTCGCGCGGCGTCAGGTAGCGGTCTTCAGTCGGATGGAAGAAGATCTCGCCGCAACGAAGCGTGTTGGACGGCTTCCGCCGGTTCAGGCGGAGGTATTTCGTCGTGTCGCACGGCTTGAGCCGTCCGACGATCTCCGGCGGCAGATGCGTCTGCGCGGCCAGGTAGGAGCCTTCGGGGACGGCGTGGATGCGTTCGCGGTCGCGCTCCGGCGTGACGTCGACGTGGTTGCGAAACTCGTCGGGATAGGCCGTCGTGCCGCAGATCTTGGCGTGCGGACTCTTCAGCCCGGCAAGCGCGTCGCCGACTGTCCGATACGCCGGCAGGTCAGCGTTGAAAAGGCCAGGCTCGCCGGCCGGCCGGTGGGTGGGCGGCGGAAAGACGAAGCCGTTGCGGTCGCGCGTCGCGACGAGGATGACGCGCTCGCGCATCTGCGGCACGTCGTAGTCCGCCGCGAGGCAGACCTTGTACTTGACCACGTAGCCGATTCGCGCGAACTCCTTCAGAAGCCTGTCCATGACGCCGCCGCGACGGCCGGAAGCGTCTTTCGCCGACAGGAGCCCCTTGACCTGTTCCATGAGGACGGCGCGCGGGCGGCGGATGGCCTCCGCATACCGAATCATCTGGAAGAGAAGCATGCCGCGCTCGTCATCGAGGGCTTTTTGCTTGCCGCAGAGGGAGAACGACTGGCAGGGCGGCCCGCCGAATAGGAGGTCGAGTTCGCCCGACCGAAGCCCCGCCGCCGACAGGATCTCGCCCGGGTCGAACGTCCGGATGTCGCCCTCGTAGACGCGCGTCTCGAGCCCCTCGCGGGCGACGGCCGAGCGGAGCGTCTCGCAGGCGTTCGCGTCCAGCTCGACGCAGGCGCGGACGGAAAAGCCCGCCTGCCTGACGCCGACGTCAAGCCCCCCCGCACCGGAAAAGAGCGAAATCGCGTCCATCGAAGTTCACCGGAAGGCGGCGCGGGGCCTTTGCACGTGCATCTTGGGCTCCTCGAGGAGGAGCGCGTACCACTGGTCGCCGAGGGCGGAGTTCGTGAAGTGCGCGACGCGGTTGTTCATGAGCGTCTCGTGGTTGCGCCTGAGCGTCTCGTCGTCGCTCTTCTTCAGGGCCTCGGTGAGCGTCTTGAACGCGCCGTCCGCGTCGCCGCGCTGCACCTGCACCCAGCTCATCGTCGCCGCGAGCAGCACGTTGCCGTTGTAGCGCACGCGCCCCGCCGCCTTGCGGTAGACCTTCGCGATCTCGTCCGTCGGCCTGTCCAGCATGTAGAGCCGCGCCATCTTGATGCAGCACATCGTCGGGTCGATGCAGATCGCCTTCGGCAGCAGCGCGTCGACGGTCTTGAAGTCCTTGACCATCCACGAGAGCTGCAGCTTCGCCGTCGCGACCTGGCGCTCCATCATCGGCACCCACGGCCTGAAGCGCCGCAGCGTCTCCGCCTGCGCGATGGCCTCCTTCACGAAGCCCTTCGTGTCCTCGAAAATCTCGCGCTGGGCGGCGGCGAGGGAGCTCGGCGGACGGAACTGCCAGCGCGCGGTCTTCGCCTGGATGGCCTTCTGCCCGTTGAGGAGGATGGCCTGCACCTTCTCCATCTCGGCCTTGACGCGCCGCTGGATGAGGACGCCGGCGACGGCCTGGAGGACACCGAAGGTGAGGACGCCGGTGAAGAGGCTCCAGCCAAGCCCCCAGTCGCCGACGAGGTAAGCGAGCGAGAACACGCCGCCCCCGGCGGCGATCGCGAGAATCAAGGTAATCATGGAAGGGAATTATACCACTTTTCGCGGCTCCACCGCAATACGCCCTCACCCCGACATACTCCCTCACCCCGGCATCAGGGCTAACGCCTCCTCATCCAAATGCGTTAGCCCTCATCCCGACACACGATAGGTGAGAAGACAGAGTGAATGCGGCTGTCCACGAAGAGGGGCGTCTCCATCACTCTGTCTTGGAGACCGAATTTTGGACTTTGAGAATTTTCCGCAGAGAGTTCTCATTTATGGTATAATGTGCGGCATCGGCGCGGAAAGCACCCGAAACGGATAGAAATCGGAGACGGTTAGAAGTCGGAAACAGGGAGAAGTCGGAAACGGTGAGAAATCCGAGGCGACAAGAATTCGGAAGCGCAGAAAAACGAAACGGCAGAAAGCCGGAACGATAGGGAGTCCGAACGAC
>CAVAHB010000182.1:0-2747 GCA_963588415.1 Faecalibacterium sp. CAG:74 | reverse complement strand
GACGCTACCCCCGGCACTACTGGCCGGAAGACCCGTTCACCGCCGTCGCGACGCGCCGCGTCCGCCCGCGCTGACGGAGTCCGATAGCGGGGTGATAGTTTTACGATTATTTGCTATACTTCACGTCGTCATCAGGAGTGGGCATACGGGAAAAGGAAATGGCAGAGAAACAGTTGAAGGCGATTAGATGGTGAAAGGGGAAAGGAGCGTGCGCGCGTTCGTCGTCGCCATGGAGTCCGAGGCGGCGGCGGTGCGTCCGCACCTGGGGCCGGGCGACCGCCTCTGCGTCTGCGGCGTCGGCAAGGTGAACGCGGCGGCCGCGGCGCAGAGGGCGATCGACGCGGGGGCGACGGAGATCTGGAACGCGGGCGTCGCGGGCGGGTTCGGCCCGGCGATGGCGGTCGGCGCGTGCTACGTCATCGACCGGGCCGTCGAATACGACTTCGACCTCGCGCAGGTCAACGGCACGCGGGTCGGCGTCCACAACGAGCGCACGACGCCGTATTTCGCCTGCGCGGCGGACTTCGCGCCGGGGCTGCCGCGCGCGACGCTGGCGACGGGCGACCGCTTCGGCGACGGCGAGGCCGACTGCGCGACGCTGGCCGAACTCGGCGCGACGGTGCGCGACATGGAGGGCGCGGCGGTCGCGCACGTCTGCGAGACGAACGGCGTGCCGTGCCGGATGATCAAGTGCCTGAGCGACATTCGGGGGAACGGCCCGATGACGGGACAATACAAGGCCAACCTCGCGCGGGCGCTCGCGGCGCTCTCCGCCGCGCTGGCGTCCGCCGTCCGCTGATGTTGCCGAAAAAATGATGCCATTTGCCAAATTTTGAACGGCGGCATCCTCTTCGTCGATCTGCGCGACCGCATCTCGATGCGCGTGCGCGACTTCGCGCGGAGGCTGAACGCCGCAGTTCAGCCCCCTTGATGCGAAGCCCTTCTGTGTGATATACTTCGGAAGCTTATCTGCGAAAATCGATGTCTGTTTTTGTTGGATAAACTTCCGATGAAGACAGCATAAACTTCCGAAAGGAGAACGGCATGGAGTATCTGACAGTTGAGGAGACCGCCGTACGGTGGGGCGTAACGGCAAGGCAGGTTCGTACCTATTGCGCAGGAGGGCGCATTGCGGGTGCGGTCCCGTCGGGCAGGACGTGGCGCATCCCCGCGCATGCCGAGAAGCCGGTGCGCAAGAGCCGTCGTCCCTACCCCAGGACGGTTCGCGGCATATTGGATGCGGAACGTGAGGCGCGGCTGTCGGGCGGGCTTTACCACCAGTTGCAGATCGACTTCGCCTACAATTCAAACCACATGGAAGGGAGCCGTCTCTCGCATGAGCAGACGCGATGGATTTTCGAGACGCAGACGGTCGGAGAACTGGGGGCGGACATTCCCGTGGATGACATCGTGGAGACGGCAAACCACTTCCGTGCCGTGGACGAGGTGATCAAGACCGCCGGGGCGGCACTGACGGAAGCCTACATCAAGCGCCTGCACGAAATACTCAAAAGCGGAACGACCGACAGCCGTAAGCCGTGGTTCGTCGTCGGGGGCTACAAGCGGCTTGCGAACACGGTAGGCGACCGCGACACCGTGCCGCCGGCGAAGGTGCGCGACGAAATGGCGAATCTGTTTGCATGGTACGGCAAGACCGCGCACATGTTCGACGATCTCGCGGCATTTCATGTGCGCCTTGAGGCGATTCATCCGTTTCAGGACGGCAACGGGCGCGTCGGACGGCTTGTCTTGCTCAAAGAATGTCTCAAGTACGACATAATTCCCATGCTCGTTCTGGAGAGAACGCGCCGCTTCTACTACATGGGGCTGCAGGAATGGCAGACGGACGAAACGTGCAGGGATCGTCTTCTCGACACGTTCCGCGCCGGACAGGACTACTTTGAGGCTCTTCTTCGCCGCTACGGACACGTCATGAGGGTGTTGCGTGGTGAAACGGAATTTGATATCATATCACCGCGATGTTGAGAAGGGCGTTCGAGAACGTGGGGCGCAATGTCCTCGCACGGCGCGGCAGGAGCCGCGTGGGCGCGTTTGCGCACGGTCCTGATACCCCCCCCCCCCCCCCCCCACCTTGTAGCCAAGGCCGCAGACGGCCTCGCAGAGGCCCTGTGCGCGACGCCCGACGGCTCCGCCCGAAGAAGAGGTGGAGGTTCGGGGCCGAGGTGGAGAATGGAAAGTTTAACGCCCTTTCTCCACCTTTTACCTCCACCTTCACCTTTCATGTCAGGTAGGGGCGCATCTCCGATGCGCCCGCAGGAATCTTTTCTACCGAGGTAATTCACTCATTCGATTATTTCTCAAAGAAAGGAACAATGCCATGAACAGACTGAAGATCCGGAAGGTGCTGGTCGCCGCGCTCGCGGCGGTCGCCGGCCCGGCCTTCGCCGCCCCGACGGCGTCCGAGACGTCCGACGGGAAGTGGGAGATCTCCGTCCCCGCCGGCGAGGAATACGCGCTCACGGCGGACGACGTCGCGGCCATCGGCTCGCGCGACCTCGTGAAGGGCGGCGAGGGCACGCTGGTCGCCGGCGCCGTGATGGCGGGCTTCGCGCAGTCCGTCTACATTACGAACGGCGTCTACCGCCTTGCCGCGCAGGGCGGCCTTGGCTCGCTTTCCGCGATCACGCACACCTACGTCAGCGGCCAGGGTACGCTCCTGAACGAGGTCATGGAGAGTGTCGGCTGGGGCGCGACGTCCTCGTGCGGCAAGGAGTGGGTGCATGTCG
>CAVAHB010000181.1:0-2914 GCA_963588415.1 Faecalibacterium sp. CAG:74 | reverse complement strand
GTCAAGTACGAGAACCGCCGCGCCTACTACGACGCATTCACCGCCTACCACAGGGGCGGCGACGTCGCGCCGATGGTCGGCATCTTCGCCGAGAGCGAGCGGCAGCGGCTTCAGGACGTCCTCTCCGCCGTCGGGTAGGCGGACACCCGTAATCCGCATCCTATGCACTCGATCCTATGCACTGGGGTGGAAATGGTAATATCTAATGGGTCAGCGAAAAAGAGAGGGAGGCCATGGGGCTTGAAGAAGATAAAAATCGAACCGCGCCACCCCCATGGGAGTGGCGCGGTGTTGGGGTGGGACTCAGAGACCTTGCCCCTCCAGGTATTCACGAATGGCCGGAGCCGTCGTTTTCGCTTTCGCCTCCGCCTTTGCGGCCTGGACGTTGCCGCCGTTGCGGACGATGTATTTGACCGTCGCGAGGTTGCCCGACTGCACGGACGCGACCATCGCGGCATCGGTGATTTCCGCGCCATTGGAAACAAGGACCTTGACGACGCTCAGGCATCCGTTCTTGGCGGCGACGGGCAGCGCGGCCGTCAGAAGGCCCGGATCGCGGATCTTCCATGCGGCGAGCGCATATTCAACCGTCGCGGCATCGTCCGTCTTGACGGCGAGATCCAACGCCGTCGGCGCATCGCCCGTCTGGGCAGGACGCCCCGCGAGCAGCACCTTGACCGCATTCAGCCGGTTCGCCTCAAGCGCCGCCATCCACGCCGTCTGCTTCCTGTCGTTCTTGCTGACGGACTGCGCATCCGCCCCGGCCGCAGAAAGAACGCCGATCAGCTCTGTATTGCCCGCACGAGCCGCCGCGATGAGAGCCGTGTCGCCATTGCCATCGGACTTGTTGACGTCGGCGCCTGACTTGACAAGCGCCTCGACCGTGGCGAGGTCGCCGCCCTGAACGGCGAGAACGATGGCCGGACGCCGGAAGCCGTCATAGCGCGAGACGTCGTCGGACGACGCGCCGAGCGCTTTCGCATAGTCGGTCATTTCAGGCTGGCCGAACAACGCCGCGCCGGCGAGCACCGCAGCCGCCTCTTCCCGCGAGATGGGCAGCTTCCCGCGCTTCACGAGGCGAAGCGTCCGCGCATAGTCCCCGAGCAAGGCGCGGTTCGCCTCTTCCGCTTTCGGAATCGCATCCTCCGCGTAGGCAATGTACCTGTCGAGATCGAGCCCCTCCGTCGCCTGGCGCATCGCATACAGGCGGGCGACAAATTCCTTCTTCGCCTTTTCGGCCTCGGCGGAATCCTCCTTTCTGGCCTTTGCCTCTGCCTCGACCTTTTCGGCAAGCTCCTTCGCCCTGAGGGCGTTCTCAAGGGCGGTTTCGTACCACTTGTGGATCTTCTCGTTCAACTGCCGCGTTGTCATGTTGGGCCTCTGCGCGCGCCGCGCGGTCTCCGCCTTGGCGACAAGAGCCTTGGCTTCAGCCCCATAGATCTTGCAGAAGGCCTCCGCGTCAGACTCGGAAAGATCCTGCGCCTGAAGCTGCCCGTTCAGGACCTTGAGCAGTTTCTCAAGCTGCGTGAAGTCGGGGTCCTTTCGGGCTTCCGCTTCGTATGCGCCGCGGAAGTCGTCGAGGAGCCTCTGGATCTGCGCGCGCTTCTTGGCTTCGAGTTCGTCCGCGTCGCCCCCGATCGCCCCCATCCTTTTCGCTTCGCCCTGAATGTCGCCAATCGACTTGTCGACGCCCTCGGAATAAGCGGCGACGGCGGGCTGCTTTTCTTGGCGAAGGAACGCGATGAGGCCGTCCAGATCGCCGCGCTTCAGGAAGTCCTCCTGCTTCGCGTTCAGCTCGGCGCGGCGAAGATCCCAGTCCCTTGGATTCACCCACGAGTTCAGAAGACCCCATTTGACGCGGGCGACGGGAATGTCGACACGCACGTTCTTGGCGATGCCGAACTCATAGACGAACTTTCGCGCGGCGGAAGGGCCTTCTTGCTTCAACGCCTTCGCCGTGCCCGAGACAAGGCGGGCGACGCGATTGGAAATCTGCTCCGCCGTCGTGTCCTTTGGGACGACGACTCGCGGCGGCGGCATCTTTTCAATAGAGCGCGGCGCAAAGCATCCCGTGAGGACGGTGCCGACCGACAAGGCGGCAACGACTCCAAAAATCGACTTGTTCATGGTTTGTTCTCCTTTCTATTTGACTATTGATTGAATCGCGCCTTCGCGCGGTTGAACTCCTCCTCCGTGCAAAGGCCGAGTTCATAGCGACGTTTCAACTCGTTGAGCCTGTTCACCGAGTCTCCGTTTTCCGTCGCTTTCTTAACGGACGGTTGCGGCGCATCGGCGACTGCGACGTTCGCCGCCTTCACCTCCCTTCCGTCAGGTTTGATCCTCGGGATTTCCTTCTTCGTCGCCTTCTCGACGGACGGTTGCGGCGCGTTGGCTACGGCGCCGTTCGCCGCCCTTTCATTAAGAAGCGCGAGCCAGTTGGCACGGTTCGCGTCCACAAGCGTCCCTGTCGTGATGCCGCTGATGAGGGTGAAGGGATAGACGAAGGGGATCCACGAAAACGCCAGCATGAGCGTCCCTTCCGAACGCAAGGAAGCGATGGAGATCGCGCAGTTCTCCATCCCGGCGTCGCTCATCTTGTGCGCAATGAAGTGCTGTCCGGCGCCTGGAAGAAGCGACCAGCCGAACGCCGCAAGCCGATTTACGGCAGGCGTAAAACGTCCTGCGTCCGCTTCGCTTTGCCACGAGATTCCTCGCCTTTTCAGATCGTCTATCTGCCGCTCCTTGTCGTTTGGGATATGCACGCACATGCAGCCCGTTGTCAGCGCAACCGATGTCATTGCCGCGCATGATCCAATGCTTCTCAAGTTAAGACCGAACACAATCAACTCCTTGAGCCCGTTTCGTGTTGCACGGTCGGTCGAACGGGCCATTCTCCTTTCCGTGTCGCGTCCGC
>CAVAHB010000180.1:0-2939 GCA_963588415.1 Faecalibacterium sp. CAG:74 | reverse complement strand
CGTGGACGACCGACCTGTTCATCGGCGCGGAGGCCGGATAGCCCGCCATCAGGCGACCCTGACGGTTGAGCTCCTCGATGACGCGAAGCCGGTCGTCTATCGAAAGGGACAGGCAGAACGCCTCGTCCTGCTTCTCCAAAGTCGTCTTCTTCACGATCGTCCTATCCATGGCTGCGCTCCTTCAGCTTTTCCAGCGTCAGTGCATCGGCAATGTCCTTTGGCCGTCCCGACGCCCGCTTGTTCGCGATGAGGTCTTCAAGGGAATGACCTTCAGCGCAAGACCGTCCACGCGCATGATCTCGGCGCGCGACGACGCATCCTCGTACTTGACTCCCGAGACGGACGAGAGGATGTCAATCCGCTGCGGCTCCGTCCCGATCTGGAAGACAATGCCGGGCGCATGGAAATCCTCTTCCGAAAGACCCATCAGCGGAGCGCCGAACCGCTTCAGCGCCCGCATAAGGGCCGCCGCGTTCTTCGGATTGGCCAGTATCCAGAAATCGATGTCGAATGTCGTGCGCGGCCAGCCATGCAGACCGACGGCATAACCGCCCACCACCATGAACTCCACGCCCTCGGACTGAAGGCATGTCACCATGTCACGGTAATCAGCGTTTAGCAGATGGTCTTTCATATTAGAGCAAGTTGAATTATACCATATTCCGCATTCCGCGTACGGAAATGCGTCGTCCGCACATCAGCGCGAAATCTCGAACGCGGAGCGCAGCGACTCGACCATCTTCTGCGGGTCGGTCTCCCTCTCTACGCGAGACTCCATCGGACACGATGCGCTTCGGTCGCGGTTCAGGATCTTCGGCACGACCTTCTCCGCCGACGCCCGGACGCCGTGCGCCGCGAGCAGCGCCTTCGCGTCCTCGCTCATGAGAAGCGTATGCACCTGCCGCGCACCGCCGACGATGCAGATGGCCGCCGCCGCACGGCCGATGACCTTATCCACGACGAGCGTGTGGCGCAGCAGCCCGGCATCGAGCAGTTTAAGAAGCGGCGAAATGCCGCGCCCCGTTTCACGCGCACGGATGACGCCATCCTTCGCCGTGACGACTGCCGCGCCGCCCTGACGGATAAGCGTCGCCATTTCGGCAACGAGGTCATTCAGGTCAAAGGGACGGACAATCCGCTGGCGGTCGAAGCCCTTGACGTAGATCGCGGGCATCGGACGTGCGGGGCAGGCGTGTTCGCACGCGCCGCAGCCGATGCATTTCTCGCGGTCAACGACGGGGAAGCCCACCACAATCGTAATCGCCTTGACGGGACAACTGCGCGAACACGCCATGCAGGTCTCGTCCTTTGTCGTGCGCAGGCAGAGATGCTTCGTCCAAATGGCGTGGCCCATGTGAATATCGCGTCGCGAGAGTGGCGCGAGTTCGCGCAGGGCGTTGGCGGGACACGCCGCCGCGCACTTCTGCGGACACGCCAGGCGGCAGTGACTGCGTTGGAAGTTCATCTTGGGCTGACCGAAGGTGCGTAGCGACGTGGAGGGGACGAGACACTTCTCGGGACACGCGGCGATGCACGCGCCGCACCCGACGCAGATTCGGTTGAAGAGGTCGCGATCGACGGCGCCGGGCGGCAGGACTTCCGCCGGGCGTACGGGAATGCCCGGCAGGGAAACAGGCGCGTAGCCGCCGTCCGTCGTCTTTTCGGCGAGTTCCGTCGCCGCGAGAAGCCCGATGCCCGCAAGCGTTTCGCGTCGGGTCATGCCGCCTCCCGCAGTAGTGTTGGGAGAGGACGGCTTCTTGGGGAAGCACTTGCGACAGTTGCCACAGCCTTCCTGCAAGTCAATCTTATGCGGGAAGCGTGCCTTTTGCGCGAGGATGTTGAAGAGCGTCCCCATGGGGCAGACCCAGTTGCACCAAACGCGCCCCGAACCAATTGCCGCGAGAATGAGCACGAGTGCCGCGAGGATGAGACCGGGGACGAATCCGATGAGGGCTTTGCCGAATATTGAATAGGGTGTCAGCGTCCAGCCGAGCGCACCGAAGCCCGTCGCAATCAGAAGCGCCGCGAAAGCGAGAATGCTCCCGCGCACGATGCGTTGCGCCTTCGTTTCGGGAAGGCGCGAGCAGACGCGGCGGACGTGGGTCTTCGGATGGAACGCCGCGTTCACAACGCTTTGCAGGATGCCGAGCGGACACAGATACCCGCAGAAGAGCCGTCCCCAAAGGGGGGTGAGCAGAAGTACGACGAGGAAGGTGAGCGTTGGCACGGGCTGGATGCGCAGGGTCTTTTCCGTCGGCAGCCCGTAGAACGCCCCACAGGTCACCGCGAGAGACGCAACTGCGACAAGGCGCAGGACGAACCTTACCAGTTTTTGCTTGATTTGAGTTTTCATGTCTTTCATCCTTTCTTATTAGGCCTCGTGTACACGCTTGCCGGTGATGTGTTCGGGTACGAGCGCGAAGACCTGGACGGCCGCGCCCGCACGGAGGATCTCCTCTTCGATTTCCGTGTCGTTCGGATTGAACCGCTTCGCGAGAGCACGGCAGATGCGGATTGCTTCCTCTGGGTTGTCCACGAACTCCACGTGTCCGAAGACGACGACGCTACGGAACGTGTAAGCCCATCCGCCCGCGTCCTTCACGCCCTCGTCAATTACGGTGAACGCGGCTCTCGGGTCGCGCCGCAGTGATTCGACTTTGTGACCAATTTTCGAGCCATGGAAGTAGAGCCGTCCGTCGGCTTCATTGTAATGCGGGTTCATGTAGAGTCCGTACGGATGCCCCTCGTCGCCAATCATTGACAAAACGCCGCGCTTTGCGTTTTTAAGCACCGCCAAGGTCTCTTCCGGCGGGAGTGTCTGCTTCGCCCTTCGCATTTCCCTGAAGTTTTTCATTTCGAGACCTCCTGATCCTTTAAGGTGTTAATCCACTCGTCGATGGCCGCGATCTCGCGCGGGATGTCGATGGACTGCGGGCAGT
>CAVAHB010000179.1:0-2954 GCA_963588415.1 Faecalibacterium sp. CAG:74 | reverse complement strand
ACATTCGCGGCTTTCTCGACGGCGAGATGGCGGGCGACGTCTTCTCCGCCGCGTTTCAGGCCTTCCCGGCGGCGGCGCGTCTGCCGGCGCACTACCGATGCGCACCGAATCCGGGCGTCGTCTTCGTCTGCGTCTGACAGACGCCCTCCTTCCTCTTTCGCCCTCTTCCGCCTTTCCCCCATCTCAGATACGTACATTCTTTGAAGCCAAAGATGCGCCCTGGCCAAGGCGGTCGACGGACAGGGTTTTTGGTATAATGCGCGGCATGGCAAGCAAGGAAGGCAACAAGGTCGTGGTCGTCATGCCGGCCTACAATGCGGCCCGGACGATCGAGCGGTCGTTCAGGGAGGTCTGCGAGCAGAACGTCGCCGATGTCGTCGTCATCGTCGATGACTGTTCGCGGGACGACACGGTCACGCTCGCGAAAGGGCTTTCGCACCCCGGTGTGCAGGTCATCGTCCGACGGCACGACCGGAACCTCGGCTACGGCGGCAACCAGAAGTCGTGCTACCGCCTCGCGCTGGAGGCGTGCGCCGGCTCGGACGGCGTCGTCGTGATGGTGCATCCCGACTGCCAATACACGCCGAAGCTCCTGCCCGCGATGGTCTCGATGATCGACTCCGGCCTGCACGAGTGCGTGCTGGCGAGCCGCATCCTCGGCGGGCACGCGCTGAAGGGCGGCATGCCCGTGTGGAAATACGTGTCCAACCGGGCGCTGACGTTCGCGATGAACCTCCTGATGGGCGCGAAGCTGTCGGAATACCACACGGGCTACCGGGCGTTCTCCGCCGCGTTGCTGCGCCGCCTGCCGCTCGACCGGAACGTCGACGACTTCGCCTTTGACGCGCAGATGCTGGCGGAGATCATCTGGGACGGCGTGACCGTCGGCGAAGTCTCGTGTCCGACGGTCTACGCACCCGATGCGTCGTCCATCAACTTCCGTCGAAGCTGCACGTACGGCATCGGCTGCCTCGCCGTGTCGCTGCTCTTCCGGCTGTGCAAGATGCATTTGGCCCGGAGCGGGAAGTTCCCCCGGCGATGAGAAGGCGGCTGGCGGTCCTGTGTGCGCTGGCGCTGGTCGGCGTGGCCGTCGTGACGGCGGTCTGCCTGTCCACGCCGACGGCGACGCGCTGTGACTTCCGCTATCGGATGGCGGAAGTCCACTGCGTCCGGCGGTCGGTTGACCCGTTCCGCGTCTGGAACGAGGAGGTGACTCTGCGCCCCTACTGCTCTAACAACCCGAACCGCCGCGCCGTCCCGGAGGGTTGCACCGAGATGGTCAGCGTGTATCCGCCGTGGGAATACACGCTGATGCTGCCCTTCGCGGCGCTCGACGGGGAGACGGCCTGGTGGGTCTGGTCGCTGCTGTCGTTCGTGTCGCTTGGCCTCCTGGTCGACGTCGTCTATCGGGCGGAGAGGAAACGCCGGACGTCCGCCGAGGCGACGCTGTGTGCGACGGCGCCGCTGCTCGTCGTCGCTCACGCCGTCTGGTCCAATTTCCAGGTCGGCAACCATGTCGCGGTCGTCCTGGCGGCGGCCGTCCTGATGGCGTGGTGCCTGAACCGGAAGCGCGACGTCGCCGCCGGACTCTGCTGGGCGGTGATGATGGCCAAGCCCCAGATCGGACTCGTCTTCGCGGTTCCGGTCTTGCTGCGCGGCCGCGTGAAGACGGCGGCCGTCGCCGTCGGTGCCTGCCTGCTGCTGTCCGTCTGGCCGGCGGTGAACTGCCATGCCTCGCTGCTTGACCTCATCCTGGAGCCTTCGCGCGCGACGGCCTTCGCCTTCGAGGGCTGCGGCACGTGGCCGCGCTTCTTGTGCGGCGCCGTGCCCGGGAACGGCGACATTCTCGCGGGGCTTGCGGTCGGCGCGGTCGTCTGCACGGCGCTGACGTGGTCGCTTCGTCGGGAGCGTGACTGGTTCGTCGTCCTGATGCCGGCGGCGATCACGTCGTGCTGCTGGACGTATACGCAGGCCTACAGCCACGCGATGGGCTGGTTCCTGGCGTTCGCGCTCGTGCGCGAACTTCTGCGCGCGCCGTCGTCGCGACTCCTCTGGTGCCTCGCGGGACTGTCCGCGCTTTCGCTCTCGCGCGTCTTTCTCGCGGCGCATGGCCTGTGCTCGTTCGCCGGCTGGCCGTTCCCGCTTTCGGAATACGCTTTCCGCTGTATCGATTCGCTCAACTCGACGCTTTCGCTCGTCCTCGCCGCCGCGTTCTGCGTCCTTGCGCGGCGCCAGTCTCCGCCGTCTGTCGCCACGGCAACAAAGCCTTGAACCTATTGCTTCGGCAAGTAAAGGGGTTGATAAATCTCTGCCGTTTTTAGGTCTTGCTGACTTTTGACAGGTGGTCTCACTTTCCGTAGCACCTCATTTGTCGTGGCGGCCGCGCCGGATCAGGACGGCGAGGACGGCGACGTCGGCGGGATTCACGCCGGGAATGCGGCTGGCCTGCGCGAGCGTTTCGGGACGGTATCTCTTCAGCTTTTCGCGGCTTTCGTAGCGCACGGCGAGGCACTTGTCGTAGTCAAGCCACTTCGGAATGACGAGCGCCTCGTCCTTCTTCGCCCGTTCGGCCGCTTGCTTCTCCTGTTCGATGTAGGGGGCGTAATGACGCATAATCATGACTTCACGGTCAATCCGCGAGAGAGACAGAAGAGAAGCTGGGGACAGTCTGGGGCTGGGTTGAGAACCACGGATTGCCGCGGATTGATGAGGAAGAAGGATGGGTGTTTTTTGTCCACGGATTGACACGGATTGACACGGATTATGGGCGGTGTTTTTTTGTCCACGGATTAACACGGATGGACACGGATTGTGGGCGGGGTTTTTTTGTCCACGGATTAACACGGATTCGCACGGATTAGTCCCGATTTGTGCCGATTCGGCTTGATTCACGGGCAGAACACCCTCACACGCTCCCTCGTTCACAGACCGTGATAATCCGTGATAATCCGTGT
>CAVAHB010000178.1:0-3166 GCA_963588415.1 Faecalibacterium sp. CAG:74 | reverse complement strand
GGCTGGAGAGACTTTGGGAGAGGGCGGGCGCATCGGAGATGCGCCCCTACCAAAAAACTTTGCGCCAGCCTCTCCCTCTACACCTCTACATTTCTACACGGCTAAACAATCCCCCTCCTCTCCGCGCCTCCCCTCCTCCAACTCCTCCGCGTTAAGCGCCGCAGGCGTCTCCACCAAGCTCATCTTCGACGCCGACGGCACGGCGCACCCGGCCGCCCACATAAACGGCTACCTCTATGACGCGCCGGACATCTACCTTGAAAACCGGCTCAAGCCGCTTTGTGACGTCCCGGTGTTCGGCATCGGCAACAAGCCGATTGACGGCGGACACTACCTCTTCACCAAAGCGGAAATGGAAGAGTTCTTGGAGAAAGAGCCTTCTGCGAAACCCTATTTCCACAAGTGGCTGGGCGCGGACGAGTTCCTCAAGGGCTATTGCCGTTATTGCCTTTGGCTGGGCGACTGTCCGCCGGGCGTGTTGCGCTCAATGCCGGAATGCCTTAAGCGCGTGCAGCTCGTCCGAGAGACGCGCCTCGCGAGCAGAGCCGCCGCCACGCGCAAGCTTGCGGACTTCCCGACAAGGTTTCATGTCGAGAACTTTCCGAAGACGACTTACATCGTCATTCCGGAAATCAGTTCCGAAAAGAGGCTTTACGTCCCCATCGGATTTGAGACGCCAGACGTGTTCTGCAGCAACCGCGTGAAGATCAGCAGCGGAGCCTCGCTGTATCACTTCGGAATCCTGACTTCAAGAATGCACATGGCGTGGATGCGCGCCGTCTGCGGCCGGCTGGAGACCCGATACTGCTATTCAATCGGAATCGTCTACAACAACTTCGTCTGGCCGGCGGCGGGGGAGGTTTTAGCCGCAAAGGACGCAAAGAGCGCAAAGGAGAGTGAGGCGACGTGTGGTAGGGGCGCATCTCCGATGCGCCCGCATGACCGCGAGGCGACTGGAGAGATTTTAGCCGCAGAGAACGCAAAGAGCGCAAAGGAAGGAGAGGGTTCGGGAGAGAACGGGCGCATCGGAGATGCGCCCCTACCAGAAGACTTTGCGACCTCTGCGTCCTTTGCGGCTCAAAACCCCGCCTCCCCCTCTACACCTCTACATTTCTACACGGCTAACCAAACTTCCACGAATCCTGTCAATCCTGTCAATCCTGTCAAAGAACCTCCGCGCCTCCCATCCTCCAATTCCTCGCGCCCGCTTGCGCGCCCTTCGGGTTCGCCTCCGGCGAAGGTTCCCTCCGAAACGCTTTGCGTTTCTTCGGCGCATGCGTTAAGCGTCGCAGGCCCTGCAGCGCAAATCGCCGCGGCGGCGCAGGCGGTGCTGGACGCGAGGGCGCGGTATCCGGGGGCGTCGCTCGCGGACCTCTACGACCCGCTGACGATGCCGCCGGAGCTCGTGAAGGCGCACGCGAAGCTCGACGCGCTCGTCGACCGCGCCTACGGCCTCCCGCCGACCTGCTCCGACGCCGACCGCGTCGCCCACCTCTTCAGCCTCTACGCCGAGAAGGCGAAGTGACTTTCGCGCAGAGACGCAGAGGCCGCAGAGCGGAGAAGTGTCGCCCACGGATTGATTTCAGGCCAAATTACCTAACGGATTCCCGCCAAATTACCTAACGGATTTTCGCCAAATTACCTAACGGCACAACCTGTCGCGTTAAAATCTGCTATAATATGCGCCGTTATGAAGAAATACCGCAAACGAATTGCAGACGGGCTCTTGCAGGAAAAGCTTTCCTACATGGGGGCTGTGCTGGTGCGTGGCGCCAAGTGGTGCGGAAAGACGACGACGGCGCGGCAGATTGCCCGCACAGCGGTTTTGCTTGCGGATTCCAAGCGCGGTGCGGCGAACCGCCAGTTGGCGCAGCAACGCCCCGACAGGCTGCTTACGGGCGCGTATCCGCTGCTGATCGACGAGTGGCAGGAAGTCCCTTCGCTTTGGGATGCCGTTCGTTCGCGCGTGGATGAAGTCGGCGAGCGCGGGATGTTCATCTTGACGGGAAGCGCCGTGCCGCCTCAAGTCGACGAGGAGGATTCCAGGAGAGTCATCCGCCATACGGGGACAGGCCGCATAGCGCGCTTGACGATGCGTCCGATGACGCTTTGGGAAAGCGGCGATGCAAAGGGCTCGGTGTCGTTTTCGGACTTGTTCAAGGGGGTTGACGTCTCCGGGGCATCAAGCGGACTGGAGCTCGAAGACGTCTCCGACCTGATCTGTCGCGGCGGTTGGCCCGGGGCGATCGGGCTGCGGGGGTCTGCGGCGCGAGGGCCGGCCAAAGAGTATTTCGAGGCGATCTGCGAGGCGGACATCTCGCGGGTTGACGATACGCTGAGGGACCCGTTGCGCGTTCGCGGCGTCATGAAAAGCCTTGCGAGGCTTCAGGGCACCCAGTCTTCCGCTTCGGTCATCTGCCGAGACGTCATGGCGAACGACGTCGCGTCACTGACGGAAGACACGGTCTATTCCTATCTCAAGGCGTTGACGAAGATATTCGTGACGGAGGACCTTGAGGCCTGGTGCCCGAACCTGAGGTGCAAGACGCCGATCAGGACAACCGCGACGCGGTATTTCACCGACCCGTCAATTGCGGCTGCCGCGCTTGGGGTCGGTTCGGACGAGCTGTTGGGCGACCTTCCGACGATGGGCCTGTTTTTCGAGACGTTGGCGATTCGCGACCTGCGCACGTATGCCGAGCAGCTTGGGGGGCGGCTTTACCACTATCATGACAAAAGCGGACTTGAGTGCGATGCGGTCATGCGCCTTGAAAACGGGAAATACGGATTGATCGAAGTGAAGACGGGCGGAGAGTCCCTGATTGAGAAAGGGTGCAAGTCGCTAAAGGCGCTGGCAGACAAGATCGACGCGACGAAGATGCCGCAGCCGAGCTTCAAGATGGTGCTGACGGCTGATGGGAACTTGGCCTACCGAAACGGCGACGGGATCCTCGTCTGCCCAATCGGGTGTTTGCGGGGGTAGGACGTTACGCAGACCGCAAACGCGCCTTCCGCGCAGAGACGCAGAGTCCGCGAAGGGGGGAGGGTAAGTCGTCCACGGATGACACGGATTTTCACGGATTTTGGGAGGGAGTTTTAGACAGGATTAACGGATTGACAAGATTGGAGACGAGGATCAGGATGAGAATGTCCGTCATGAGATTTG
>CAVAHB010000177.1:0-3172 GCA_963588415.1 Faecalibacterium sp. CAG:74 | reverse complement strand
GAGCGGCGTTTCCGTCCACACGCTCTCGAACCTTGAGACCGGCGAAGGGAACGTGCCGCTCGACACGCTCCAGAAGGCGCAAGCGACCGCGCACCACACTTACTTTTTCAATCAACTATGCAAAGATTGTAAGTGAATCTGCAGAAATCATAAGTGACAGAAGATTGGGGGATTTGTTATAATGGTGGCGCATTGTGAATGTGAGGTCTCAAACTGAGGTCTCAAACTGAGGTCTCAAACTGAGGTCTCAAACACAAACGTCAAAGAAAGGAACGCAAGCATGAAAACGATCACGGCAGCACTCGTCTGCGCGGCAATCCTGCCGCTCGGGCCTTTCGCACGGGGCGACGCACCGTCCGGCACGGAGGGGGAAAACGTCTGGACGCTTACGCCTTTGGAAGACGGTTCGGCCAGCATCCTCTCGAAGGGGAACTGGCAGTTCGAGGCGGCCTGGTGGGGGAATAACATTCTGCGCATCAGCAGCCACAAGGCCGGCGAGGGTGTCCTTGACTGGGACGACATCGTCCTCAGGAAGGGCGACGAGACAATCTCCGACCTCGGCGTGCAGATCGGCTTCTGCGCCCTTGCGAGCGCGCCCATCACCGAGTTCTACTGCAACAAGGTGGAGAGTATGGGGACATGGGGGGTTCGTGCAAATAAAACGATTGAGCGTGTCCGTGCAAGCGGCCCAAGATTGACGACTTTGAGTACTGAGTGTTTCAGCAACTGTCCCAAGCTGACCACGGTAAAACTGGATTTCCCGAATCTGCGCACGATTGACGTACAAGCATTTGCGAACTGCACCAGCCTGAAGGCCGACGTTACGGACATTCTCAATCCTGCCGTCACGAATATCGATTACATGGCTTTTTACAACGTCAAGGGACTGTCCGGGGATCTGGTCCTGACGAACATCCAAACCATTGGGGGCTCGGCCTTTATTCAAACGGGGCTGACGAGCCTTCACCTGGCAGGACCGCTTTCGACGATGGACGCCGTCTTTTATGCTTGTGATGCAATTACAAATGCGACCTTCGACCTTGCCGAGGACGTGACGACCGGTACATCCTTCTGGGGCGGCCCCGGCGCGCCGTTCGAGCGGATCCGCTTCCTGCGCAAGCCGTTCGGAGCGGAATCGATGACCAATCTCATTGGCTTTGTCAAGGGACTGACCGACCCCAAGGCCTGCCAGATTCGCGTTTCCCGTCAGCAATGGCCCCTGGAGGAGCGTCAGGCGTGCGGATGGTGGTGGCCCGCAACGAAAGAGGGCGGCCTGTCGGACGAAGAGCTTGCGGCAAAACCCGATGGTTGCCTGGGATATGCGGAGGGTGCGCCAACCGACTGGCCCGTTATGGGGGCGAAACGTCGCGCGTGGATTGTGCACGAGCCTTCGCCGTACGACAAGGCCGGTTTCATCATCCGTATCCGCTGACGGGAGAGGCATGAAAGTGGTAATTGCAAAATCTCTTGCGGGCGAGCGGGACGCTCGCCCCTACCGTGCAAATACGGTAGGGTCACGCGTCCCGCGTGACCGAATAAATAGGTCTTGCAATTGCCTAAGGAATAAGTAAAATGCAGATGATTTTGGCGCTTGCGGCGGTGACCGCGTTTCAGACGACGATGGACGGGACGTTCACGGAGGTGCGAACCGTGCCGTCGACATCCGAGGAGGCGTGGCAGACGCCCGTTCTCGATTTGGACGCGTCCCAGACGTCGCATCCGTATCTCGGCTTGGGCGGTGGCCTTGGCGATGCGAGCTGTCGGCTGCTTTCGGAACTGTCGTCCGACCGCCGGCGAGCCTTGCTGGAAGAGCTTTTCACGGAGAAGGGCCTGAACCTGAGCATCGCCCGCATTCAGGTGGGCGCGAACGACTACTCGACCGAAGTCTACACGTATGACGACGGCGACCCCGATCCCGAACTGGAGCGATTCTCGATCGACAGGGATCGGCGGTGGATTCTGCCGACCTTGCGGGAAGTCGTGGAAATCAGGAAGGACGTCTTCTTCCTGGCTTCGCCGTGGACGCCGCCGGGCTGGATGAAGACGAACGGCGGTCTCTTCGGCGGCTGGATGAAAAGCGAATGGCTAGAGACATATGCCGACTATTGCCTGAAGTTTGTCGCGGCCTACCGGGATTCGGGCGTGAACGTGCAGGCGTTCACCGTTCAGAACGAGCCCGAATGCCAGCGCGGCGGAAGCCCGACGTGCCTGTGGCATCCCGAACAGGAGGCGAAGATGGCGAAGCTGTTCCGCGTCCGGCTGGATGCCGCCGGTTTCGACGGCACGCGCATCTGGCTTTGGGATCACAACTATGACGGGTATCGCCGAGTCCTGGATCAGCTCAAGGATGCGGAGCTGCTGAAGGCGGTCGATGCCGTCGCTTGGCATCCGTACTGCGGCAATCCGTCGATGCTGGATCGTGTCCGCGCGACGCATCCGGCCTTGCCGTTCCACCAGACGGAGTTCGGACCGAACATCGATCCGGCGCTCGGACGGGATCTCGCCTTTTGGGGCAAGACGGTCATCGGCGCGCTTCGGCACGGCTGTTCGAGCTTTCTGAACTTCTGTCTCGTGCTGGACGCGAACGGCTACCCGAACACCTCGCAGGGACTGGGCTGTGGCGGCTTTGTCGAACTGGACGTCAAGGCCGGCACGTGGAAGCCGTCGGCGCAGTACAGGGCGTTTCGTCACATTGCCCCGTTTGTCCGGCGTGGTGCCAAGATCCTGGATTGCGAGTGGAACAATCCGGAGGAGGCCGAGGCCATTGCCTTTGAAAACCCAGATGGGACAAGGATTGTCGTCCTTGCCGTGCCGGGGGAGAACCCCCGCAAGCGGCGGCAGGTTCAGTTCAAGGCCGACGGGGCGTATCATGTGCTGTCCGTCCCGGAACATTCGATCACGACATTTGTGCTGAAGAAGGATGGCGGGACTGCGCTCGAAGAGGCGTTTCGCCGTCTGCCAGAATCGGCCTCTTTCAAAATTCATCCTAAAATTCATCCTAATGAATAATTATCGCTATTCCCCCTTGCGCATCGCGCGTGGATTGTGCACGAGCCTTCGCCGTACGACAAGGTCGGTCTCATCATCCGCATCCGCTGACGGGAGAGGCATGAAAGAGGTAATTGCAAAATCTCTTGCGGGCGAGCGGGACGCTCGCCCCTACCGTGCAAAT
>CAVAHB010000176.1:0-3281 GCA_963588415.1 Faecalibacterium sp. CAG:74 | reverse complement strand
CCTTGCGGCGCTGAAGGACGTTTTGAGTGGTAGCCACGAATCTCCACGAATCGGCACGAATGTCTCTGCCTCACGATTCGTTCGTGAAGATTCGTGTCAATTCGTGGCTAAGGAAAGCCCGGCCGCATCGGGCATTGTCCACGAATCCTCACGAATCGGCACGAATTGATAAAAACGATGGGCGAACTGATAGACAAAGACGAGGTCTACAAGATTGTCGGGGCGTGCCTTGACATCTACAACGCGCTTGGCTTTGGCTATTTGGAGGCAGTTTATCAGGAAGCGTTGGCAATCGAACTGGACAAACGGGACATTCCGTTCGAGCAAGAAAAGGAGATAGGGATTTGCTATAAGGGGCAGGTTCTGGAGAAAAAGTATTATGCGGATTTCTTCTGCTTCGACAAGATAATCGTCGAGACAAAGGCGGTTGCGAATCTGGCACCTGAGCATGTCGCCCAGACTTTGAACTATCTCAAGGCGACTGGTGCTCGAGTGGCGGTGCTTGTGAATTTTGGTCATCCGCAAAGGCTTCAATGGAAAAGACTTGTTTTCTAATCGACGCGAATGTTCCTGCCTCACGGTCTGTTCGTGAAGATTCGTGTTCATTCGTGGCTAAGAAAGGCCTGGCCGTCCGCGACGTCGCTTTCAGCTGCGACGACAACGGCGCGAAGTTCCTACGCGTCACCGTCTGGTCGCTCCTGAACGGCTATCGCGGCGCGGCGCCGTTGCGCATCAACGTCTTCGAGGGCTTCGGCGGACATTCGGCGGAGAACAAGGCGAAGCTTCGGGCCGTCGTCGACTCCTTCAACGCGAAGGACAATTGCAAGCCCTCCTGCGGGCGCATCGGAGATGCGCCCCTACCACGCGAAGGCGCAGACCGTGACAGGTCTTTCAATTGCCCTTCGGCCGCACGACACGAATCCCCATGCCCCGATACGAATCCAATCCGTGAAAATCCGTGTCAATCCGTGGACCAATCTGCGTCCTCCGCCAGTCGGTTCTCCGTCCGCTACCACAATGTCGAGCCGTTCCTCGAGCCGTACAAGGACCTGATCCTCACCCGCGCCGGGTCGCGCTGGAACGTCTTCACGTGGACGCCGATCTTCGCGCCGCAGATCCTGTCCGACGCGACGGGCAACGTCGTCCATCTCGACATCGACATGCTCGTCAACGCCGACATCTCGCCCCTTTTCGAACTTGACCTCAACTACCCCCGACCCGACGCGGCCCCAATCCGTGAAAATCCGTGTCAATCCGTGGACAAAAACCCTCTCTCGCCCCACCCCTACCTTATCGCGGCGGTGGCGGAATACGGCAAGGGCGACCCCGTCATCACCGAGTCCGTCTGGGGCGCGGGCATCCTGCCGCCGGCGGTCGTGCGCTACTTCAACACGGGGACGATCGTCTTCAACGCGGCGGCGTGCCGTGCGGAGCGGACGTGGGAGCGGATCCTTTCCTGGTATCGCGACCACTACGCCGTCGCCGACCGCATCGAGCAGGACGCCTGGAACGCGCTCTACCATGACCGGACGCTTCTCCTGCCGCTGAAGTGGAACTTCCACGACCGGCTCATCAAGAGCTATCCGAAGCGCGACCCGAAGGCGGCGTTCTGGCAGGGGAATCCGCCGGACGAGTGCCTCGACGCCGCGCTTCATCCGGCGATCCTCCATTTCTGGGGCCCGAAGAAGCCGTGGAAGCCGTGCCATCGTCCGTACCGCGCGCTCTACCACGCGGCGATGCGCGCCGTCGGGCAGACGCCGCCGAAGGACGGGTGGCTCGCGCCGCTGCACGACTGGAAGACGCGGCGGACCCTCGCGAAGGTCGCCGACCTCCGGCGGCGGCTGTCGCTTTCGCAGACGCCGTTTCGCGACTGACGTTTCGCGAATTGCGAAAACGCATCGGGATATGGTATACTACTGCCCGTGAAGGGTTTCGGGAGATGACGGACGCGGAGAGGAAATGGCGGCGGCGGTGCCGCATGAAGCGGCTCAAGCACGCGATCCAGGCCCCGTTCGAGTGGCTGGGCATCGCCCTGGGGATCCTTGTCCTGACGCCGCTGCCGCACCGGGCGCTGTTCGCTCTCTGCGACTTCGTCGCGTGGGTCATGTACGCATTCGACCGTCACGGCCGGCGGCGCGCGCTGGAGACGCTGCACGTCGTTCTCGGCAAATGCCGAGGCGCGGAGGGGACGCCGGCCTTCAAGACGGAAAAGGCCCCCTACGACCCGACGGCGCGGGAGGAGAAGCTCATTCGCGGCTCCTACCGCAACATGGCGCGGACGGTCGGGCACGCCTTCTGGACGTGCCGCGGGGCGCTGAAGAAAGTCCGGGCGGTCGGCGTCATGAGTGACGAGGGCCGGGCGTTCCTGCGGGCGAACCGTCCGGCCGTCACGGTGTCGGGACACATCGGCTGCTGGGAGATCCTCTCGCAGCTCGCGCTCCTGGAGGGGCATCGGATGATGTCCGTCGCCAAGCGCATCGGCACGCCCGGCATGACGCGGCTCCTCATGCGGGCGCGCGAGTCGATCGGACAGGAGATCGTGCCGGCGGACGGCGCGTTCCGTCCGCTCATGGCGGGCGTCCGGGCCGGCAAGTCGTTGGGTCTTCTCGTCGACCAGACGGTCCCGCCCGACGAGGGCGGCGTGTGGGTGCGCTTCCTCGGGCGTCCGTTGCCGGTCTCGGCGGCGCCGGCGTTCTTCGCGGCGAAGGCCAAGGCCCCGATCGTCGTCGCGTGGTCGCGTCCGCTGAAGGACGGCCGCTACCGCTGCGAGGTCCTCGACGCGATTCCGCCGGAGGCGGCGCGGGACATCCGGGCGACGACCCAGCGGTGCGCGACGGCGCTCGAGCGCGTCATCCGCCGCCATCCGTCGAAATGGGTGCTGAACTACAACTATTTCCGAGAGCCGCTGCCGCCGGAGCTGCGGCAGTCTCCGCCGAGCAGGGCATGAAAAGAGATAAGGCCATCCTCCTTGAAATTATTTGCCGTGCCGGCCAGGCAAACGGCCGGCCGGTCCGCGCTTGACGCGAACCGGGAAATATGCCACAATACGCGCGTTTCCGGGCGGTGGCCGCGCCGTGACGACACGGCGGGCGTCGCCCCGGACGCCAAACAGAAAGGACAAGGGCAGATGGAACTCAAGGGGTCCAAGACGGAACAGAACCTGATGGCGGCCTTCGCGGGCGAGTCGCAGGCGCGCAACAAGTACGACTATTTCGCCTCGAAGGCGAAGAAGGACGGCTACGAGCAGATCGCCGCCGTCTTCCAGGAGACGGCGCTGAACG
>CAVAHB010000175.1:0-3358 GCA_963588415.1 Faecalibacterium sp. CAG:74 | reverse complement strand
GGCTTCCGCCTTTTCAGGCTTCAGAAAATTGGCGCATAGTATATCATACCCCCCCCCCCCCCTCAAGGGGGTAGAGAGAAAATTTTTCGGCCAAAAGCGTGCGTTTTCGATGGAGATTTCCTGTCAAATACGTGCAAGACTGACAACAAATGCTGTCAAAAACGTGCGCCGCCTATCGCGAAGCCGTCAAAAATGTGCTATGCCCTTCGTCAACGCCAAATCGGCGAAGTGCTTCATCAGGTTCTCGAACCGAAACCGAAGATCGCCTCCGAGGGCGTCGTCACGACGAGAGCCGCACGAGACGGCCTTCGATGACCTTCAGGATCTTCCCGTAGACGTCAGACGGACAGCGCGCGCTCATGTCGGCCGCCAGCGTCTCCGCCGCCGGCATGAGCCTGTCCGCAAGTGCGCGAAGCCGCCCCAGGACAAACGACGGGGACATCCCGAACTCGTCCGCGAGGCGCACGAAGCTTTCGCGGGAGACCCTGTCAAAGGCCGCGTCCCCGCCGATGCGCATCGCGTACTCCGCCGAGAGCTCCGGATAGACGGCGGTGCACACGGCGTCATAGAGAGGGGCCAGGACCGGCCTGCGTCCGCGATAGACCACCGAATAGTTCTTCGCGTGCGCGTCGGCATTCCCGATCAGGAAGTTGAACAGGAACATGTCGACGAACGCCACCGTCTCCGATACGGTCACGTGAAGGGCCCGCAGCGTCTCCAGGCACTGCGCCGCCGTCGGCCCCCCGTCCTCCTCGTACTTGACTTCCGGATCGACGGACAGCATCTGGCAGAAATCCTCCTGATGCAGACGGCAGGCGCGTCCGCCGGCTTCCTCCCGGTCAAAGCGCTTCGTCACGTAATACCATTCGCCGCCGAGCCTCAGGAGCGAGGTCTCCGCCGCGCGTATGCCGACTCTTGACGCCAGGCACTGGCAGAAATGCTCATTCGGGACTGACGCCTCGAAGTCCGCCGCCGGCGGCTTGACGATGTGCGTGGAGGGTGCGCCGAACAGCGGCAGGAACAGCTGGCCGCGGCGAACGCAGGCGACCAGCTTGTCCTGTGCGCCGGCGCCCGAATAGCGATAGCCGAGCTCTCCCGCCGCATAAAGGGGCCGCCGCCGCAGGGACTTCAGGATTTCCACGGACTCCGCTTCGGACAGTTCCCGATACGCCTGTTTCTCCGGTCCCGGCGGTCGCGACCCTGGCGCATAGAGCGCAACGGCGCCCGCGCAGTCGCCGCCGATGGCCTTCAGAAACCCGTAGACGTTGTTCCGCGAGACATGGAGACACCGTTCAAGCTTCTTCCGCACCGAGATCGGCGGCAGGAGATTTGCAAAGTAGTTATAGGAGCGATCCGAATCGAAAGGCTCTGCCTGAAGCGGCAGCGCAAAGGACAGCGGCTCCGCCGCCGGATTCGCCAGATAAGCCGCGTCATAGCGAAAGGCGTAGGCATTCCGCTCGGAGTCGTGCGAAAGCTGCCCGACGTGCCGGTCCTTGAGGAAGACGTTGAGAACGCCGAACATGGCTACTCCGGCGGCAGTTCAAGATTGACGGAAATCCCCAGCGAAGACAGGACGGACATGAGCTTGTCGAAATGAACCGACGGCTTGCCGCGCTCGATGTCCCCGAGGAACCTGATGCCGACGTTCGACACCTGCGAAAGCATCGTCTGCGACACTTTCTGTGCGCGTCGCGCCTTTCGGACAACCTGCGCGACATCCGACATGTTTCTGATTTCCTGCATACGACCTCCAAACGCGCACATTGTATCAAAATTAACCCGTTCGGGTCAATCCCGCGTCTCAGGCGCAAAATCTACCCGTTCGGGTCTGTCGAGCAAGGCGCAGAACTCGGACGGCGTCAGGACAAGAGGCGACCTCGGATAGTGACGCGCATTGCCCGTCACTTGACGTTCATGCGCGGACAGTCCGTGAGGGCTGGACGATGCTCCTGCGCCGCGCGCGCACGTCGGAGACGAATGCGTTGACCTCGTCCAGCGTCGGCTCTGCGGAAGACGACTCCGCAACGCGCCTCCGCATGCGCGCGACGGCCATTCTCGCCCGGCAGCCGATGTCGTCGAAGCCGTTTTCGCCGACGGAAAGCGGCCTCTCGCCGATCGGGAACGGGAACTGACGCTCGCGGACGACGGTCTTCGCGAAGACGACAATCGCCGTCGACATGTTCATGCCGACGTTTTCGCAGAACGCGCTGAACTCGCGTTTCAAGTCGTCCTCCATCCGTACGCTAAAAGCCGTCTGCGCCATCTGCCACCTCCTGTATGTCCAACTGGTTTGGATTATATCAAACTTGGTGCGCACCAGGCAAGTGCACAACTTCTCAGTGACCGTTTTGCGACGCCATGATGGTCGCGGCCGCGATTGAGTCGGGCTGCACGGAAATCCTGTCCGAAGACCTGAACGACGGACAGGATTACGACGGGGTCGTCGCCCACAATCCGTTCAACCGGGAAAAGCAGACGCCAAACCCGTTCGCCCCTCACGCCGTGCGCTTGCGCTTCGGTCAGACCGTCTTGTCGTAGACTTCGTCCGGGCAGAGGTCTGACCCGTCCGGCCACATGACCGTGCCATGGTCGGCGACGACCTTGGAGAATACGCCGTCCGCCCAGATCCGCGAAAGGCAAGGGTAGGACCGGTAGGGGTTGCAGTCGAACACGCCGCGCTTGCCGTCCCTGAACACGACGTCCAGACGATAGCCCGGCAGCGCCGACACTTCCTTGACTCGGTTCATCAGCATCTTCTGCCTCCTATCGGATCGGATCGACCCACACGACCTCCTGCCCCTTCATGCAAAGGCTCCAGTTCAGCATCAGCTCGGCCTCGCGCAAGTCAATGAACGTCTGGACGTTCCGCAATTGCCGTGCGGGCAGGCTCCCGGCAAGCACTTCTCCGTCTGGAATGGAAATCTCGCATTCTTCGTCGCCGTAGAACGCATGCAGATGCGGACGGCTGTGCTTCCCGCCGCGTTCAGGATACATGTAAAGGACGATGCCCAGGAATGCAGATACTCGGCCCATAAGTCGCTCCTTTCTTGTCCGTAGATTATACCATAAATGACGGAGACTATGGGACTCGAACAGAGTCCTCGAATTCTTAGCGGAGTCTATCCGCCTGTGGCCATCCGAAACACGAAAGCCCGCCCGCGAATGCGGAAAAGCCTTCTTTCGGGACGGAATGCCCCTCCCGTCTCAACTCTCAACCCGTCTCAAATCCGTATAATTCGTGGACGAGACATCCGCTCCCCACCTCCACCTCAAGCCTCTACCTCTCGCCTCACGCCGCGCGTTTGCGCTTCAGGGCGAGGGCGGAGAGGCCGACCAGGAGGAGAAGGCCGCTCGTCGG
>CAVAHB010000174.1:0-3510 GCA_963588415.1 Faecalibacterium sp. CAG:74 | reverse complement strand
GAATCTTCCTATTGCCGAGCCGCGCTGTCAAAACCCGCAATTCTCTCTTTTTTAGGCAAAACCGAGATTCCGAGCCGTCGCACAGTCAGTAGTTCGTTGCATCCGAGACAGTCAATCCCGGACTCCGACCGCCGATGCGGCCGCCCCTGATGCCTCTACGGAAGATGCCTTATCTTGCATCCGTGTGCGCCAACCTCTGATTGAGCCGATGACGCCACTCGGCGCCATCATGCCATCCGCAGCCGCGACACGATCCGCAATAGCGCCAGTCCCCCTCATACCAGAACGCCACATGCAGGAACGGCGGTCGAACGCCAGTCTTGATGCACTTCTGGCAAGCCCGGTCTTTCAGCAGGTTGTGGTCTCGCGTCAGAATCTGGAAACTGTCCGAAATCTGCGCTGGCGACAGCCTGTCGATGTCGATGTCCCCCGCGTCCTCTTTCAGACGCGCAAACGGAATCTTGTGGTCAATCTCCATGCTCGACTTCACCGAAGCCCCCGTAAAGGCGTCTGCATCGGACAGGATCGCGATCACGCGCCTCCGTTGCGCGGGAGAGATGCCGATGCGCGACTTGTCCTCTCCCGGCGTCAGGGACAGGAGCCTGTAATGCGTCGTTTCCTGTCCACAAGACGGGCAGTACATCTGTCTCCCCCATCTCTGCGGCGCGACCTCCTCGAACTTCCAGCCCGCGTTTTTCAGCGTCCTGAACGTCGCCGCCGGCTGACTGCTATGACAGCCGCACATGGAACACGCCCACTTCCCGACATGCCTCTTGAAATATTCCAGAAAGTCGTCCGCCTTGCTCATGGTCTTTCAGCGGTGCGGAAAAAGGCGCACCTCCTTTGGGGTAGGGGGTGCGCCTTGACCGTGCATCTTCAGAGGGCTTACGACGGCCTGCGACAATGCACGGCAAGGCGCACCCAAATTGGGTTGACCTTGCAAACCACTGTCGCGTTCGGATGTCGTAATTTTCTGAAAGCCGGTCTGCAACCTGTCAGCAATCAACGGTCACGGACTCATGGCGGAACGTCTCGTCTCATCCTTGATTTCCTTTCGTCAGTCAATGATGTCTCCGGCCGAATACCTGACCGCCAGTCCTATCGCCTTTCCGAGAAGCGGCGGCACGGCGTTCCCGATCTGCACAAGCTGCTTGGACTTCTTTCCCTCGAACACGAAGTCGTCGGGGAAAGACTGCAACCGTGCCATCTCTCTCGCCGTCAGCACCCTCGGAAGTCTCGGATGGACGTTCACGCCGCCGTGGTTCTCCTTGATCGTGCACGAGGCCTCGTTCCAGGGACATTTCTTCCAGGCGTCGCTATACCCCTTGTAGAGGCTCTTCCCTTCGGGGAGTTCGTTCATCCTCTTGGTCATTTCCGCACTGTGCCGCGTAGGCACGTGATTGAACGCCGGGTCGGGCTCTCGTTCCATCAGGTCGCCGATCGCCGCGCCGGTCGTGACGTACTCGTCCGGCGACAGGATCGGCTTCGGATAGAGATTTCGGACGCCGACGCGATTCCCGATGAAAATCACGCGCTCGCGCTTCTGCGGCGTGTAGTAGTCCGCCGCGCAAAGTACCGTCACGCTCATCCGATAGCCGATGGACGCGAAATCAGCGAGGATCTTTCGTTCGACGCCGCCGCCGAGCATGCTGCGGAGGCCTTTGACGTTCTCGCAGATGACAAAGTCAGGCTTCAGGGTGTCGACGATCTCGACCAGTTCCATGTAGAGGGAGTTGCGCGGATCGTCGACGATGCGGTTGCCGGCCATGCTGAACCCCTGGCAAGGGAAGCCGCCGGCGACGACGTTCAGCCTGCGCCCGTGAAGCTGCGCGCGAACCGTGTCGTAGAACCGCCGCTTGTTCGCCGGGTCCTTGATGTCGCCGTTGACGAACGGATGCTCGAAGTTCCTCGCATACGTCTGCCCGGCCTCGTCGAACCAGTCCAGACCGCAGACGCCGTTCAGCCCGGCCATCTCCAGTCCCTTGCTCAGACCGCCGGCCCCGCAGAAGAGGTCGACGAACGTCATCTCCGAATGGCCCGGGCGCCCCCACGCCTTTGAGATGTCCTGCCACGTCACGTCGTCCGCCCAGACTCGTCCGGATGCCTTTTCCGCCCAGTTGCTCCGAGGGCGTCTATTTTGGCATGAGGTCTTTCGCACGACCTTCTCCTCGGGATTGACCCCAAGCCCCGGCAAGAACTGGACCGTGACGTTCTCAAGCAGTCTGCGCCGCCCCGTTTCCGCGTCAACTGCTGTATGCCGCTTACAGAACGACAGGTAAGACGTCTCCGAGACGAGGTACTTTGCGCCACGACGCTCCGCCGCAAGCTGCCCTGACGCGACATAGCGACGGACAGTCCGAACGGATGCGTTCAGGTTCTCGGCGATGTCCTCGATTGCCAGATATTCCAATGTTCCCTCTTCCCTTGCGTCTTGTCGGCGCTGTCCGAGGGATTCGGGAACATGAAGAGAGCGCATTTTCTCTTGATGCACTCGTCCGAGGCCCGACCAAGAGCCCATTAGGAATACATGAAGAGAGAATGCGCCCAGCAGGGCGCATCATCCACATACATGCCGTTCCTAATGAAATGTTTGGTCGTATTTCGGACGAACAGCGTGTAGCGTTGATGCTACGTTGTTAAGCGGTCGCGGGGTGGAGCGCGGCGTTGACGCCCGCGTCAGTTCCCGACCTATAGACCCTGCCGAAGCCGCCGTCCGCGACGGACCGCTCCGCCGCCGACAGCATCAGCAAGACGCGAACATTATACCAAAATTCGCGCCACGCGGCAGCCCGCACGGAAATTATGGTATAATGACGGCTGTTGAAAGGGAAACACAACCCATGCCGCCTGTTTTGCAAGCCATCGACAACATGACTTCCGCCGAGAAGATCCAGACAATGGACTATCTTTGGACGGCACTCGAGTCGTCTTCGGACGGCTACACGCCGCCGGCCTGGCATGCGCACGAGCTTGCCCGGAGGCGAGCCCTTTATGCGGAAGGCAAGATGCCCGTCTACGACTGGGCGGACGTGAAGGCTCGCCTTGACGCGCGGCACAACGTCCGCTGACATGAAGCACGTCCGACTGACCGCCCTGGCCGAGTTCGACCTCGTCGAGGCGCAGGACTTCTACGCGCGCAGCGGCGACTGGGTCGTCGGGCATTTCCTGGAATGCGTTGACGAGGCGTTCATGAACTTGTCCGACTTCGCCGGCATCCATCCGGTCGTCTATGGACATCACCGCATGCACGTGCCGCACTTCCCGTTCTCGATCTATTACGACGTCGACGGCGACGACGCCATCGTGCACGCCGTCCTGGACGACCGCTTCGGCCCCGCGCGAATCGCGGCGCATTTCGGGACTTCCGAACGATAATCACTGTTCTGGCAACTGCCCCTTGCGCATGGATGGCTCTCGCCATCGTTGTACGCAAACACGATCTCGTGCTTAAATCCGGCTCTACTCCAAAGTTAGTGGAAAACACACTTTGAAGCGGTGCGGCGACCCAAG
>CAVAHB010000173.1:0-3633 GCA_963588415.1 Faecalibacterium sp. CAG:74 | reverse complement strand
CCGGAACGGATAAGCGCTGAAGGCATCTAAGCGCCAAGCCTCCCCCGAGACAAGCCTTCCCGGCGGCGGAAGCCGCCCTGAAGCCAGGCCGCAGACGACGGCCTCGATAGGCCGGAGGTGGAAGCCCCGCGAGGGGTTGAGCTGACCGGTACTAATATGGCGTGAGGCTTAGCTTATATTTTACCACTTCACACGAACGTGAGATCTGGATCAGTTCCGTTCCCGCGTCCCGTAGTGGGCTGTAGTTCTCTTTAGTTCCCATTTCCCGGCTTTCGGGCCGGTGGCCACAGAGGGGCTGACACACCCGTTCCCATTCCGAACACGGAAGTTAAGCGCCCCATCGCCGAGGGTAGTGCGGGACCCGCCCGTGCGAGAGTAGGACGCCGCCGGCCCTTTTTCTTTCGGCTGAAAGGAGACGTTGCGCGGCCGTGATCCGGTCAGGTTCTAGCTTCTAGGTTTCAGGTTTTAGCGGACAGCGGTTTCGGCTGAAACCTAAAACCTAACACCTAAAACCTCTTCCTCCGCTCCTCGAACAGTGCCGGCCCTTTTTCCTTTCGGCGGCATGAGGGGCGGAATGGCCGTGTCCCGGTCAGGTTTCAGCTTCTATGTTCCAGGTCTTGGCGGAGAGGCTGTTTCGGCTGAAACCTAAAACCTGACACCTCCTCTGTGCCGTCCTCTGACCGTTTTGAAATAGGACGTCATGAATTCCTCTTGCTGCTCCTCGTGCGCGAACACGCCTCGCGCCGCCGCGGCTTCTCTTCGAGAACCCCGGAAGCTGCGCCTTGACGGCAGGCCCCTTGACGCTGCCGGTCAGGTGCTTCCAGAGCACGAGCATCTCGGAGACGGGCAGCGACATGGGGTTGAGGCGGCCGAGCTGCGAGAGCGGCGTCGTCGTCGCGTCCATCAGCTCGCGGCTCGCCGCCAGCCCGTAGTTCGACCGCTCGCCCATGTTCTCCGGCGCGTCCGCGACGCGCGTTCCGCCGGGGAGGCTCTCGACCTTCGGCTTGAAAACGAAGATGTCCGACCCCGGCAGTTCGCTTGCGTTCACCCGCCCGATGCTGAACTTCGCGCCCCCTTGCGCTCCGGGCGCGGTTTGTGGTATATTATCCGACGTTGGCAGCGATGCCAACTTGGATTTCAGCGCGGCGACGACCTCTTCCAAGCTGACGTGGGGTTGAGGATCGGCTGCGGGCGACCGTCTATTAGCACCGCCTGCGGCGTCCGCGCTGATTTCATATCCCGTGATGACCTTGTTTCCGTTGGTGTCGAACGCGACGATTGCGCGGACGCCGTTGAGGTCGAAGAGCTTTGTGTTGTATCGCTCTTTCGTCACCGTGCCGCTTTCTGCCGCTTCGCCGACCCGGAAAGCGACGTCGATTGCCCCGTCGAGCGTGTCGCCGTCTTTCGCCATGCGGCTCTCGACGATGTGGGCGAATCCGTAGCCGCGCTTCCCGAAGCGTCCGATGCCGTATTCGATGTCGCCGTATTCTGGATTGTGGACGATGCCGACGTCCCTGCCGTCGGCTATGTCCTGCATAGCCCGCCGCACGCCGATGCTGAACCTTGCCACGCCGTCCGTCCACTTGTGGTCGACGCGGATGTTGTCGTCGCGGAACGAGACGTAGTTCCAGCCCGCCTTGTCGCCGTTCTTTGTCGTCTTGCCGTAGGAGTCCGCCGGGTATTTCACGCCGTCGATGCCCGCGCGGGCAAGGAACTCGCTGACTTCCATCGGCGTTCCGCGCTGACCGTTCAGTTCCTGCAAGACCTTCGGCAGGAAATAGTTGTAGACCTCCTCTGCGTTGTCATAGACCGTCCTCTTCGTCCACGAGGGGTCCGCGAATACGGAATTGAGTTTTTGCCACCCGTCGACAGACTTGACCGCGCCGATGATTCGCTTCCAGTTCTCCGCGCTTACCGGCTTATACCAGTTGAGGAGGTGGCTCTCGTCCCCTTCGGGGCGGTCTGTGAACCACGTCTGCTCGTAGAGGTGTTGCGACAGCGCCTTGGGTGGCGTCACGTCAGCCCTGTTCCTTTCGAGCCATGCCGCCGCCTTTCGAATGTTCGGGAGTGATGTCTTGAAAAAATTGTCCTCCGTATGGAGATATTTGAGCGCCGCGTCGATCGAGCCTTTCCGTTCGACGTATTTCAGGGCGAGGTCGCGGACGGGATCGTGTTCGATCTCCGACTTGAACTTGCCCTTGTATTTCGCGTTCATCTCGTCCGGCGTCGAGGCGTGTTGCCGCGCCGCCGATACCGCATACCCCTCCGCGATGCCGCGCACGTTGCTGGCGTAAAGCCCCCAGCCGTAGACCTGTGCGCCCTCGCCCGTGCCGACGGCGTGGAGGCTCGGCTTCTCGTAGTCCGCCGCGCTCCCGGTGTAGAGCCGCCCGACGGAGAACTTCGCGCCCCCCTTGCTATCCTCGCCGCGATTTGGTATATTGTCTCCCGTCAAGTCCGCGCGATTCGGGGAAAGGATTTCAAGAGCCCCCCTGTCTGTCCTCCGCAAGGAGTCAGTAAGCGCGGGCTTTTCGTTTATGTTCACGAGGTCATAGAGACGCTCATCGCCACCGACCTCGTAAGTCAGGAGTTCCGCCGTGTAGCCGCGCTTCGCCTCGTGTCCCATCACGCCGAAATCGACGGTGCGCCGATAATAGACGCCTCTCTCCCTGGCCTTGTGCCTTGACGGCTCTTCCGACCGCTCTCCGGACATGACGATCAGTTCGTCAAGATGTTGCGCCGCCTTTCCGCGAAGCTTTCGGAGACGCATGTTCCGGAACGCCTTCTCCGCATATCTCGACCGCGTGTATTCCCTTGGCAATTCACGCCCGATCCGAATCCGGCGGTTGTCGGCAAGCGAGATTTCTCCCTTGCCGATCAGCGTCGTCAGGTATTCGCGCACCTTCGCCTTGCTGTTCCAGTCTATCGAATTCGGCCTGTCAAGAAGGACAAACGGCTTTCCGCGTCCGACCCTCGCCACGCTCATCTTCGCGTGGAACGGCACGTCGCCCTCGTAGGGCGCGGCGGCCTCGGACTCCTTCAGCGCCCAGGCCTCGGAGTTGGCGATCTCCCGCGCCGTCTCCCAGTCGAGGTCGAAGTCGGGGTCGCCCTCCTCGACGCGGCTCTTCACGTAGTCGACGACGTTCATGCCGCTGTCTTCCCACCGCTGCCGCGCCTCGTCCTCGGCCTGGCGCCGATTCTCACTTTTTTAAAAAAGTGAGAATGGAGAAAGCGTGTTTCATCGTCCCACATTTCATGAAAAGTGGGAATCGGGAGGGTGGAGATGCTCGGATGTTCGGTTGAGCGGTTGGTCGGATGAGAGATGGCAAATCGCCAGTCAACGAAGTTGAGAAACGATTGGTCATCCGTCATCGTGCCATCCGATCAACCGAGCAACGGGGCATCGGAGATCGTCGGTTTTAACAAAGAGGCACAGAGGCACAGGGTTGAAGGGTGGAAAAGTGGAAGAGTGGAAAGGTGGAAAAGTGCGAGGGCTTCAGCGGAGAGGCGAATTTCTGCGAGGAGCGTAATCGTGGGAGTGGCGCAGAGTTTTTGGGGTCGGACATGGTTTAGGTTTTGGTTGCGTGGGTGGAAAAGTGGAAGAGTGGAAAGGTGGAAAAGTTGTTAGCCACGAAT
>CAVAHB010000172.1:0-3711 GCA_963588415.1 Faecalibacterium sp. CAG:74 | reverse complement strand
GCGCTTGTTGGCCGTGTTGAGTTGTAGAAAGGTAGAGGAAGGCGGGGCGGGGTTTCTGCCACTGAACACACAGAACACTCCGCCCCAACACCTTCAGTGTGTTCTGTGCCGGCCGAAGGCCGTTCAGTGTGTTCAGTGGTAAAACCCGAACCGCCCCCGTCCGTGGAAATATGGTAGAATATCCACGTCAGGATGAGCGGGGCATTCCAAAGAATCGTGTCGTTTGCGTTGCGCGTTGGCGCGGCGGCGTTCGCGCTCGCCCTCTGCATCCACGGTTCGACCAAGCGCCCCGTGCGAACCGCCGCGCCCGCCCGATCCGCCGCTCGAACCGCCGCGCCGGCGCGTCGACTTCCCGCCCGGCTGGTCGTTCCCCTGCGGCACGGGGCGCGTCACCTCCGTCGCGCTTTTCGCGAGGGGGGCGGTCCTGCCGGACGTCCGCGCCGCGGACGCCCTCGCCGAGGTCGGCGTCCCCCTCTCCCTCGCGCCGCTCGGGAGCGTCTGCTGGCACGGGCTCTCGCCCTCCAACTCCTACGTCTTCGGCTGGGATCGCGCCCGAGCGAACCGCGACGCGGACGCGCCGGCCGACGCGCGGGTCGAGCTCTTCCGCAACGGCGACTCCGCCGTCACCCTGAACGGCGCGACAACCCTCCGCCGCCGCGTCCCGCCGTTCGCCTGCGGCGGGATCGGGCAGGACGCGGACTGGGTCGCGGCGAACTTCACGAACGCGGCGGAGATTACGTCCGCCGGCTACGCGGGCTGGGTGGCGGGGCGCGTGGCCGCCGGACGGGGGCTCTACCGCCTCCGCGTCACCTTCGCCGCGCCGCCGCCGGAGGACGTGCTGCTGTCGGTCGGGCGTTTCCGCGTCCTCGTGCGGGGGGCGGGGGACTTCGACTTCCCGCTCGGGAAGGGCGCGCGCCACGCCGTCGCGCTGTCGTTCGTCCCGGACGGCGTGTCGTACTCGTGGGACGACGGGGGCGCGGCGGACGCCGCCGCGCGGAGCGCCCCATCCCGTTCGGTCGCCTTCACCGCCTCGGGGTCGGCCGGGCGGACGCTGTTCGAGCCGCCGGCGGGTCCGGGCGCGGAGGGCTTCATCCTCTGGGTCCCGGCGCTCGCGGTCTCCGCCGACGGCCCGGAGGCGGGCTTCCCCGTCCGCTTCCGGGCGCATGCGGACCTGCCGTGTCCGTACGAGGTGGAGTGGCTGAGCGACGACGGGAGCGTGGAGGGAAGGGGCGACGACATCCTGATCCGCGAGCCCGGGACGTGGAGGACGGTGAGCGTCACCGTCCGCCATCCCGGCGGCGAACTGCACGGGAGCGTCACGGCGCGGCGGTTCGTGGGGGAGACGCGGATCCTGCTCGGCGCGCCGGGCGCGGTCGTCTTCGAGCGGGCGCGCGCGGACGCGCCGGGCGGGGCCGTGCCGCTGAGGTCGTCCGGGCTCCGCGCCACGGCGTCGTGGGCGGCGGCGGAGGCGGGGACGGTGCGGCTCTCGTGCGAGCCGGGGGGCGCGTTCGAGGCGGTTTCGGACGGCGCGGCGGCGTCCCTGCCGTGCGAGTGGCGCGCCGCGAAGGACGGGGTCGGGTCGCGGGAGATCGCGCTCGCCGCCCGCGACGCGCTCGCGGAGGCGGGTGATGCGGCGAAGCTCACGCTGTCCTTCGAGCCGGACGGCGGCGGCGCGGTCCTCGAGGAGACGGCGGAGATCCGCGCCTACGAGCTGAGGGTCGAGGCCGCGGCGAGCTGGCCGACGAACCGCGCCCGCCACGTCTTCGGCCCGCTGGAGGAGGCAAGACTGACGATTACGCCGAATCCGACCTCCGTAGCTTGGAATGTCGAAGACGTGGAAAGCGACGATTTGGAATTCACATGGACGGCTAAGTTCAAGCCAGCCAAGAGCAATGGAAATGTCACGGTGGACGGTGCGACATTTGATTTCAATTTCGACACCATAGCCCCCGAACGGTTGGTGGCCGGGGGATTCCGTGCAATGGAATCGTGGGACAGGCATACGATTGCGTTCGACTTCCCCGAGGAGGGCGAAATCGGCGTGGGGCTTATAATCACGAATATCACGCTCTTGCCCGACTGGGTGTCGTTCGGGAATGTGGAGATCAAGGAGGGAGTTTGCCTCGCAACGAACATGTGGGGTGTCTTCGACTTCGAGGGCGCGGCGGCGGTCCTTCCTCCGCATGGGTCGGATGCTGGCGCGGAGAGAATCATGTCGGTGGGATTCGGAAACATCGTCGGGGACGATGCTGCCGCACTCGCCTTTACCATCGTAGAACGGCCGTGGAAATCGGGCGGCTTCCGCTACGACATCCCTCTATACTGGCGGGCGCAGGGAAGTGAGGATTCCGATTCATGGAATTCATTCGGAACGACGGCACAGTCGTTCACGCTCACAGCCAACGGCGATCTGACGGTCTCGAAACTGGGCGGCTCAGCAACGCGAGGCACGAATGGTGTTTCCCGCATTACAATAAGAAAGGAAAATTAATCATGAAAGGCAAGTCACTGGCAATTTTCACCGCGTATCTGTACACAACGATTGTATTTCCAAGCCTTTGGGGTTATCCGACGATTGAACGGGCGGAAGAACTCTTCTCTTCGGAAAATATATCCAATCAGAACATTGACTTTTATCGGGACAAGGAATACAACGAATTCCTGAATTTGTTGTGGAAAGAGCGGCATGCGGCTTCGGAAGAGGAACGATTCCGAATGAAGAAGTTCTTCCTTTCGACGCTGACCTCGATCGTCGTTCGGGTCTCGACGAATGCCGTGGACGAAGGAACTACATCGTACGCAGTGAGAAAGGGTCGTGGAGACGCCTTCTCAAGCGCTTTGAGGTCGTTCGGCGATTCGTTCAGGACGAATGTGACGGACTGTTTCGCAATTGCATCCTACATTGACCGCGTCCGTCCGACGCCTTTCGTTGAAACCGTGACCAATCGTCTTGAATCCATCATCTTCATTACAAAGGACGCAAAGAAACGTGAGGAGTGGCAACGGCGGAGAAAGGAGAAAATGGAGCGCGAAAGGCCGATACTTGAGTTGCAGCGTCGCGTGAAGTTCGCAAACGACAACGTGCGGGATTACCGCCGCGCTCTGTTCGACCTCTGCAACGCCTGCGTTCTCGCGAACCGCAGGTTGATGGACGACGAGGCTTTCGCCGCGTTCACGAACCGTGTGGTGGAACTGAGCAAGCCGGACGAAACGGAAAGCAAGTTCTACCTCTTCAACCATCTCGACGAGGTGAGGAGGCGTTCGCCATGAAGTGCGGCACTTGGCGTTGTGGAGGGGAGTTTACCACAGAACACACAGAAGCCGCTTCGCGGCACACTGAAAACACTGAACCCTCCGCCCCAACACCTTCAGTGTGTTCTGTGTCGGCGAAGCCGTTCAGTGTGTTCAGTGGTAAGAACCCCACCCGACCGCGCCGCAGCCGCGTTGGCGCGACGTTGACGCGACGTTTTCGTGGTAAAACCATCCGAAAAATGGGTAAACTCCAGGCGTGCCCGATTTGACGGCGTTCGGTGGAATGTGGTAGAATATGCACAGTTTTCGTCGGGCGGGAGCTGTCTCGCCCGGCGCACGGCGCGAAGCCGTGATTGATCTTTTCAGCGGCGGGCGCGGCACTTCGCGCCTGCCACCGGCCTGAAGCGAATTCAAAAAGCAAGTGCGAAGCCTTGCTGCGGGCGAGCGGGACGCTCGCCC
>CAVAHB010000171.1:0-3875 GCA_963588415.1 Faecalibacterium sp. CAG:74 | reverse complement strand
CCAACCTCATTCGAAATGACGGCCACGAGATTGGTGAACGAGGGCAGCACCCTTATTCTATCGGGAAGTCCGTATTCAAGCACCCGTCCTGTTGATTTGGGTTGTTTGAAATAAGGTTCATCCAAAAAGGAATCAAACGCAGACAAAACGTGAACACCACTACCGTACGACGACATGACGAGCCAACACATCACCATCGCCATAATCACACTACTTATCTTCATTCTGACCTCCCGTGTATTCTCTGTAGCCGCAGGTTCCATCCCGAGCCGCACCCCGACCGACGCACTGCGGCAATTGAGGCGACTCCGATGACAAGTGCGAATACGACGCAAATCCTGCATAATGCGCACTACTTCCCTCTGCCCGTCGGCTTCTCCAACTTCTCCCCGTCCGACAGCGGGAACTCCTCGTCCAGCCACTTCGGCTTGTAGCCAGCGCGGACAAGCCCTTCCGCATAGCCGCGTCCCATGGCAACTACATTCGTCCGAGTTGATTCATGCCGCTGCAGCAACGCTTCCGGGAAATCGAGGTTGTAGATGATGAGGTTGCGGATGGCCCGGCGCGTGTATCCGCCAGGGGATTCGATCTGGTCCTCAAGCTCCCGTATGAACTGCTCGACTGAATTCTCCAGTTCCACCTTCGCATCCTTTCTGAACTTCTCGCGAAATTGGATTAACCGTTTGTATACCCAGCATTCAATGGTTTCCTGAGCCCCGAAATCCCTTCGACGCCCGTTGAGGGAGGCGTAGAACCACGCGACCTCAAGGCTGCAGCGCATATAACTCTCGAAATCGGCGCAACTGTCAAACTCGGGCAGGGGATTGGAATGTCGAACGATTTTCAGGAAAATCGCATAGAGGTCGTTGCCAACTCCGCAGTCCTGAAGAATGTGGTCGTTGATCTCAGGCATCAGCCTCATGCTTCTCCTCATGGCCTCGATGTCTCTTCGTTCGTAGGCGTTCACGATGTCCGCGTAGATTGACGACAGCTCGGCACGCTGGGTCTCCGACGGCGTGATCCGCTCCATTTTGTACGGCGCGAAGCGAGACCTGACCAGTGCCTTTCTCAGTTCTTCCCTCGCAATGCGGATTTGCGCCCTGACGGCGTTTCTTTCCCGCTGAAGAACCATGACGGCACACGTGCCGACCAATGCACATGCCACCACAATGACCATGACAACGATTCTCTTGGATATTTTCACGGATTTCATTGTTTTTCCACCTTTCCTTTCAAACTCCACCGCCCGCGTGTCAGTTTGTAGCCGAACTTCTCCACGGACGACGTTCCATCCGATTCAATGGTAAATATCTGGAGGTAGGCATCCTCGCGTCCTCCAATCAGCAGGGGACGTGAACTGTCGTCATTGTATCTCTCATACTCAACCTTCTCCGCCATTCCAAGGGCACTTCCTCCTCGCGGAATTCGCCGCCATCCGATTGGGATTTTCCACACCAACCGACCGGAAGACCAGTTTTTGTAAGGAAATCTCCGTCCCGCCGCGTCCTCCGCCCAGTAGTTCCCCACCTTGACCGTGAATGCGTAGCCCGCTCCGGCATCCGTACTGTGAGTCAGAAACCCCGTGAAGTTCGTCGTCGCGAAGTAGCCCGTCGGCGGGACGGCGTTCTCGCACGGGACTTCAAACACTTGCACGCCCCTGAACGACACGTGCATCGGCCCGACGCAGTTGCGCGTCACAAGCGTACCCATCGCAACATCACCGAGAGAAATGTCATCCAATCCGGTGCCGAACGCTTCCTTTGTGATGATTTCCTGCGGTTCGACGATCGTGACGGACGGTTCGTACTCCACGCCCGCGAGACGAACCCGTAGCGGCGGCCGGTAGTTCGCCGAAATCGGGCAGGTGTAGATTCGCGGGGAATCCGCAGTCGCCGTTTCATTCCCCTCGAAGAGTTCGTAGTCGCCGCCGTCGTCCCCCGCGTCCAGTTTCTCCGTCGAGAACGTGACGGAGGACAGGCGCGGCCGCGCCGCGAACCTCACCTTCTCGCCCACGCCGTAGACGTGGCGGCCGGGGTTCGGGTTCTCGGGGGCCTCGTAGACCGCCTCCAGCTCCACCCTCACCGGGGTGAGCGCGGCGGAGTTGGTCGCGGCGGGCGACCCGTCCTCCGGCGCGCAGACCGCGCGGGCGACGACGTCGCCCCCCGATTCGCCCGGGAGCAGCCCCTCGTACACGACCTCGAACGCGAGCCCCTGCCCCGGCGGCACGAACCGCGTGACGGGCAGGGCCGCGCCCGAGACGCGGGCGAGCCGCTCCGCGCCGGCGAGCGAGAACGCGACCGTCGCGCCGCGCCCGCCCCCGTGCGCCTCGCAGGAGAGCGCCGTCCGCGTCGAACGCCGCGACACCACCTCGCCGGGACGGTTCGTGTAGGCGTCCTCGAAGATGACGGCGGGCGCGGAGAACGAAACCGACGCGGAGGCCTCGCGCGGCCCGCCGCCGTCCGGCTCCGTCCGCGGCCCGTCAGATCCGACGGGACAGGGGCATCCCCCGCCCGCGCAGGGGAGCGAATAGCCCTCGTAGGCGTAGGTCCCCGCCGCCACGCACCCGCCGCAGGCGCAGCGTCCCGGACAGGCGAACCAGAAGTTCCCGCCGTACCCCGTCAGCGGACAGCACGGGTCCGTCCATGAGAACGCGCCGCCGAGACCCGTCGGCTCGACGGACATCGCGAACCCGCCGCCCTTCCCCTGCGAGGCGCGGAAAGAGACGGGGAGGCGGATCGTCAGCGAGGCCGTGCCGTCGCCCTCCACGCGGACCTGCCGCGGGGAGCGTCCGACGACCCTGAGCGGACGCACCGCCGTCACCGAGTAGGTCTTGCCGACGAGGAGCGTGACGCGGTTCGTCTCGCCCGCGCGCGCCGTGAACGACGGGTCGGCGAGGTCGGAAGGCCCGTCGCCCGCGAAGACGACGGGCGTGTTCCAGTCCGCGACGAGGTCGACCCGGCAGTAGGCGGACCCGTTCGCGCCGGGCGGCAGGACCTGCACGGGCCCGAACGCGCCGCCCGTCCACGCCCTCGGGTCGGGGTCGTCGTCGTTGTGCCAGCCGTCGCCGTCCCAGTCGTCGGGATCGACGCGGACGTAGGTGCGCTCCACCCCGTTCGAGCGCGTCGCGAAGTCGCCGTTCGGGTGGAGTTCGACCTGGGCGCTCACGGTGCGCCCCGCCGTCAGCGGCTCGCCGACGCGGAGCCGCCCGAGCGCGAACCGCTCCCACGTCACGAGCCGACCGCCGACCGCCGTTTCGGACGTCCAGAGGCGCGAGACGGACGGGATCGCCGACATCGGCGCGTCCACCGCGCGGATCTCGTGCACCGCATCGCGCAGGGCGGGGCGCAGCCGCCCCCACGCGAACGCCCAGACCCGGGAGGTCCCGCCCGTGCCGGCGGGGAACTTCCAGTCCCCGAAGTCCACGGCCGTCGCGTCCTCGTATGCGCCGCGCAGATGCCACTTCCCGCGGACCGTCCCGTCCGCCGGCATCGCGAAGTCGGGCGCGGCGTTCGTCGAAACGGAGACGAGCCGCCAGCCGCGCGCGACGTCCTCGTCCGTCACCGCGTCCGCCGTCGCGGCGGTTTGCGCAACGGTTCGCGCGGGCGCGGCGGTTCGGGCGGGGCGCTTGGTCGAACCGTGGATGCAGAGGGCGAGCGCGAACGCCGCCGCGCCAACGCGCAACGCAAACGACACGACTCTCTGGATTGCCCCGCTCATCCTGATGCCTGATATTTTACCACATTTCCACGGACGGGGGCGGTTCTGGTTTTACCACTGAACACACTGAACGGCCTTCGGCCGGCACAGAACACACTGAATCTGCCACCGGAGGGAGGTGAAGCCGACTTTCGGTGTGTTCAGTGTGCCGCGAAGCG
>CAVAHB010000170.1:0-3877 GCA_963588415.1 Faecalibacterium sp. CAG:74 | reverse complement strand
TCCTTGGAGATGGCGTAGTAGGAGCCGTAGCGCTCCAGACACTCCCGTATGCCCAGTATCATTTTAGCGTTCGTCGATGAAATCAGACTTTTATCAAAAAACGCTAAAATTATACCACATCGTCCGCTGCCGCTCAAGTGGGCCGTTGAGCCAATCGTATTTTGCGTGTGACGGAAGATCCCCGAGCCGACCTCGGGCCTCCTCATGCTCCTCGGCATGGCGGGGTTTGCGCTTGAGGGCGAGGCCACAGAGACCAAGCCCCTCCCCCTTGACAGCTATACGCAAATAGCGTATAATATGCGCATGATTTTCATCGAGACCTCGATATTCACGAAGCGCATCGTGCAGTGCGTCAGCGACGAGGACTACCACAGGCTGCAAGCGCACCTTGCCGAGCATCCTGACGCCGGCGAGCTGGTGCGCGGTTCCGGGGGCATCCGCAAGATTCGCTGCGCGGCAAGCGGGCGCGGGAAACGGGGCGGAGCCCGGACGCTCTACTATTGGGACGTCCCGGACAGGATCTACATGATTTTCTGCTATCTCAAGAACGAGCTGGAGGACGTCACGCCCGCCCAGCTGAAGGCCATGAGGAAACTCGTAGAGGAGAACCTGGAATGAACGACGAAACATTCGCGGAACTGACCGAAAGCATCCGGCAGGCCGGGGCGATCAAGCGCGGCAAGGCGAAGCCCTCGCGCCGCTTCGAGATCGCCGCGCCGAACGTGCGGCGCATACGCACCCGCCTGGCGGCGAGCCAGAGCCGGTTCGCGGACATCATCGGCGTGAGCATCAACACGATACAGAACTGGGAGCAAGGACGTTGCGTCCCGACAGGCCCCGCACGGGTGCTTCTCGTCGTCGCCGACCGCAATCCCGAATTGCTGATCAAGACCCTCGGCGCAGGAACGCCCCAAAGCGAACGCCGCCTGGCTCTCGCCTGATCGCGTCGAAACGCGCCGCCCTCGCATTAAAGACACGAAGGAGCCGCCCTCGGAGTGAGGGCGGCTTCTTTGTGTTCGGTAGGGGCGAGCGTCCCTGCTCGCCCGCAACAACGCGCTTACGCCCGTTTGCGCTTCAGCGCCAAGCCAGCCATGCCGAGAAGGAGAAGGAGGCCCGAAGTCGGTTCGGGGACGGCTGTGGACTTCCAGTCGCCAGCCTGATAGGCTGTCGTTGTCTTGAAGGTCTCGTAGTTGTATGAGCTCTCCCCAACTGCGCCAGGCACTTCTTCGTATGAAGACGTGCCCGTGTAGACGATCTCGTACTTGTCGTCGTTCGTGCGGAGGACAAGCTTGAACTCCTGACCTGTAAAAGACGAGGAGATGTTGCCTCTGTCAAGTGTCTGGACTGCGCCAGTATCATCCGTTGTGGAGTAGTCGAAAGAGCCGAACTTATAATCAATATCTTGAGTCGCCCTTGCAATTTCAGCGGAATTGATGTAGAGGACGGCGTATCCGCCGTCCAGGTAGCCGTAGGAATCCGTATAACCAGTTGGCCCCATGATTTCACCGCAGTCAAATCCCCATGCAAAAGATGCCGCCTTAAGCGCACTTGCCAACGCGATGGAGAGTGTCAGTATGAGTAGTTTTTTCATGTTTGTTCCTTGTCTTGTCTGCGCGGCACACCATGCGCCGCACAAAATCCTTTACCGGGCGAACGTAATCGCCACGTCTTCTGTCGCGGCAGAAGAGCGCACGAAGAAGAACGCCTGCCCGGACTTGAGGACAACATCGTCGCCGATTTCGGTCTTCGTCGTATCACCCGCCTTGCACCACTTCGTCGTCTCTCCGCGCTTCCAGAAGTAATACTTCGTCCAGTCATGTCCGTCGTATGTCCAGATCTGGTCGGCAGAAGCGGTTGCAGACGTCGAGCCGCGCGGATCGGGGTTGTAGTTGTTGAAGTCCTTGATCTTCAGCGCTTCCGGCCACGGCCAGGCCATGGCTGTCGTCGAGCCCTTGGCAACGCTGTAGGAAACCTGTGTTGCGAGAGGCACGACTTCGCCAGAAAGCGTGATCGTCGCGTCATCCGTCGCGGCCGAAGAGCGCACGAAGAAGAACGCCTGCCCGGACTTGAGGACGACGTCGTCGCCGATTTCGGTCTTCGTCGTATCACCCGCCTTGCACCACTTCGTCGTCTCTCCGCGCTTCCAGAAGTAATACTTCGTCCAGTCATGTCCGTCGTATGTCCAGATCTGGTCGGCAGAAGCGGTTGCAGACGTCGAGCCGCGAGGATCGGAGACGGTGATGAGGCTCTTGATCGGGATGCCGGCCGACCCGTCGACGGGCTGGAACTGGACGCCCATCGCCGTCGTCGACCCCTTGGCCACCGTAATTGTCTGATAGCCCACAATGGTCGGAAACGCGAAATCCCCAGCAAATACGGGGTTTCGCGCCGCCGCAAAGTGCAGTTGAGGTGCAGTAAAGTGCAGAAGGAGCAGAGTTTGCAGAGAGGTCGGGGCGACGCCCGGCGCTTACCTGCGGACTTTAAGCGAATCCGACAGCCCCTAACTTTTGGTATAATAGGCGGCATGAAGACCGTTCGCGTCAAGTTTGCCGACTACTATGGCGTCAAGCCGGAAGACAGTTGGATCTACAGGATTCTCGAGAAGTTCTACCGCATCGAGCTTGTCGAGAGGCGGCCGGACTATCTCATCGACGGCGGGCTGGGCATGGATCACTTCGACGAGCCCGACGCCGTGCGCATCGTCATCGTCGGCGAGAGCTACGTGCCGAACTTCAACCAGTTCGACTACGCCGTCGGGTTCGACGGGGTGGTCATTCTGATCATCCTGGCGTTGCTTGCTCTTGCCTGCCTGTTTTGACGCATCCGTGAATTTCCCGCCATCTCATAAGTTCCCCTGAAAGTTAATGATTTGGCACTCGTCGTTGGTTTCGGCGCGATAGGATTTTTGCGCTGCCCTGTTGCGTTCTGTCGTAAATTAGTGTATGCTAATACGCGACAAATCGGAAAAGGACTATGGAAGACGAATGTTGCAGTTATCTGACGGTCTTGCTCGGTGAGAAAATCGCCGTGGAGTCGCTGTCCGCTTCTGAACGGAAGCGGGCCGCCTGGCTTGTCAATTTGTACGCGCTTAAGGCGGCGTCGATTCGCGGACGCCGCCATATCTTGGCGTTCGCGAAAGCCGGACAACACTACACGCCGGTGTCGGTCGCGAAGCAACTGGCGACGGGACGCGAGGCACTGGGCTTGCCGTTCGTGTACGTTCCCCGCGAACTCGGGACGCACGACATTCCCCGTCTCATTGCCGCGAACGTGCCGTATGTGATGGCAAAGCGCAGTCTGTTCCTGCCCGAGGCAGGTCTTACGGTGACCCGTGCGCCGGAGTCGCCCGTCCTGCGTGAGACATTCTCGGCTCCCGCCCAGTTGCTCGTCCTCGGCTACATGCTCAAGAAATGGGATGGTGTGATGACGATTGGCGATGGCGAAAGACGGACGGGCTTTTCGTCGGCCTCCATCGTTCACGCCTTTCAGGAAATCGACCATTTCGGCGCGGGAGAGCGGCTGCGCGGGGCGAACGGCACCACGGCGCAAGTGCGGCTCAAACCGGCGCATGAGATTTGGGAGGCGTGTCGCCACCGGTTCTTCAATCCGTGCAAGCGGACAGTCGGCGTGGCGGCGCAACCAGCCGGGTCAGTGGTGGCGGGCGTGGATGCGCTGGCGCGAATTTCGTCCTTGAACGAGGATGTGCCGACGTGCTTCGCGCTTCCGCTCAAGGGCTTCCGTGCGCGTGGAATTGCGGAATTGCCGCCGTCTTCCTCTCCGTGCCAGTTGCAGCTTTGGCTTTATCCGCCGACGGCGTTGGGCGGCGACGGAATTGATCCGGCCTCGCTCTTCCTCTCGTTGCAGGACGAACCCGACG
>CAVAHB010000169.1:0-3987 GCA_963588415.1 Faecalibacterium sp. CAG:74 | reverse complement strand
TATATGGAGAACGGTTTGTCCATATATGGAGAACGCCGTGGCCATATATGGAGAATCCAAACGCTCCCTGAGGGGGTTCGCCGCGCTCCCCGAGGGGGTCAAACGGCGGCCTTACCGTACTCCTTATATATAGGCAATGGCGCGGCGGCCACGCGGGAGCGTGACCGGGACAGACTGCCGCCCGCCGCCCCCAATCCTTTCAATCCTGACTGAAAACCGCCGCGTTGAAAAACGGGCAAACTCCGGGCGGAGCAACTCATATCATGTGGATTCCAAACCAGGGCGGGCGAAACAGGCTGCTTGAACACCCGAAACGGGAATAATTTTGGTATACTATCGTCAAGTCAAGCATCACAAAAAAATCAGAAGATTGCACCTATGAAACAAATCCTCATTTTGGCCTGTTTGTTCGCCTCGGCTACGGCTGGCGCAAAAACCTCAACGCCCGCTGGATGGATTGACGACTACGACTTGGCCCTCAAACGTGCGGCGGACGAAAAGAAACCGATTGTCGCCAACTTCTCCGGAAGCGACTGGTGCGGATGGTGCAGAAGGCTTGACGCGGAAGTCTTTGACACGGACGCCTTCCGAAAGGGTGCGACAAATCGCTATGTGCTTCTGATGGTCGATTCCCCACGTGACAAGTCCCTCCTGACGGAAAAAGCGCGCAAACAAAATCCGCAACTCGTCGAAAAGTACCGAATCGAGGGATTCCCAACCGTGCTCATTCTCAACGAGAAAGGGAAAATGCTGGGGCAACTCGGCTATCGAAGAGGGGGGCCGACGGACTACCTCCGTGCGCTCAACTCCACCGTTGAAAACTCCAGACGGCAAAACATCCCTTCACGGGGGAACCCTCCGGCGGCGGTCGGCCAGCCGTCGGCAGAATGAAGACCTCCCCCAAACTTCACGCCACACCGCCCTCGCACGGGATAGGAACACAAAGGAATATATTCCATTCTTATTTGTTATGGAAGTCTGAAAACCATAGTTGACGGTTCTATGTCGGATGTGGTACACTATGCGGTATGGAACTTCGGCATATCAGGTACTTTTCAACGATTGCCCGCGAAGGGACAATCTCCCGTGCGGCGAAGAAGCTCGGCATCAGCCAGCCGGCCCTTTCGAAACAACTCGGCGAACTGGAGGCGTGTCTCGGCCAGACTCTTCTCGAACGCGGCGCACGGGCGGTGAAACTGACGGCGAAGGGCGAGGTCTTCCGCAAGCGGGCGGACGAGATTCTCTCGCTCGTCACCTGCACGGTGCGCGAGGTTTCGTGCGGAAAGTCCCGCCTTTCGGGGCGCATCACGATCGGCGCGGCGGAAACGTTCGGCTTCTCGCTCGTCGCCCGCGCCCTCCGCGACTTGCAGGCGCAGAATCCCGCCGTCTCCTTCCGCCTGACTTCGGGCAACGCCGAGGATCTCGCGAGCCAAGTCCAGCACGGTGCGCTCGACCTCGCCATTCTCGTCGGCCCGGGACGGATTGACGGGTGCGATACGCTTTCACTCGGCGTTTACCATTCGTTCGGGCTCGTCCTGAGGAGGGATGACCCGCTCGCCAAGAAGAAGTCCATCGCCCCCGACGACCTTCTGGGGCGGCCGCTGCTCGTCCCGCGACGCATCAGGATGTCCGCCGAACTCGCGGGCTGGGCAGGGTACGAATACAACAAGCTCAATGTCATAGGCACTTTCAACCTCCTTTATAATGCCGCGTTCGCCGTGGCGGAAGGCGTTGGCGCGGCACTCACGATTGACGGACTCATCCCCGAAATGTTGCAGAAGACGCTCGTATTTCGTCCGTTCACCCCCGAACTCTACAGCGAGGTCTACATCGCGTGGAAGGAGAACGCGGAGCTGCCGCCCGCCGCGGCGGAACTCGTGCGGCTTCTGCGCACCCACGCGAAGAAGGAGTGTACGGACATCAACGACTTCAGGTCATAAACACAAAGATAAGGAGTTCTACCATGAATCGAAAAGAGTTCATAAAAGACGCAGCCGCATTCGCCGCGACGGGGCTATTCCTGAGCGCGTGTGCAAAATCTGAAAGTCCGAAACAAGGAGGCACCATGCCGGCAAAAGTAAAGAAGGATAAGATACTCGTCGTCTATTTCTCGCGCAGCGGCAACACGCGCCATGCGGCGGAGACCATCGCAAAAACCTGCGGCGGCGCACGGCTCGTCGAAATCAAGCCCGCCAAACCCTATGCCGCCAACTACGGCGACTGCTGTGACGAGGCGAAGCCAGAGTGCCGCGCCGGGACGCTTCGTCCCATACAAAAGATTGAGGGACTTGACGTTGCCGCGTATGACGTCGTTTTGGTGGGGACGCCCAACTGGTGGGGGACGATGGCCCCGCCCGTGCGCACGTGGGTGAGCGAAAACGCGGCGATATTGAAGACGAAGGAGGTCTGCCTCTTCCAGACGAACGGCGGCGGCGGGATGCAGAACTGCGGACGCGACTTCGCCGCGCTCGTGGAGGGCGCGGACGTACTGCCGCCGAAGGCATTCCTCGGCGCGACGATCAAGGCCGGTCTCGGTCTCAAGGACTTCGTCACCGACCGACTGGCTGTGGAGGGGTGAAATGAAGCGACTCCTGTTTATAATTACGCTACTCATCGGAGGAAACATCATGGCACTCACTGAAAAGGAACGGACGCTCTGCACTATTGCCGCCGCGACGGCGCGAGGCGATTTGACGCGGCTTGAAGCCGCCTACACGCTCGCCTATGGTGCGGGCTGGACGACGCGCGAACTCAAGGAGGCCGCGACGCAGCTCTACGCCTACTGCGGCTTCCCCAAGGCGCTGAACGCACTCGGAGTCCTCCACAAGGTCGCGCCCGACGCGGACAAGGGCAAGGCGGACGAGAATCCATCGCGTCCCGACGGCGACTCACTTACACGCGGCGCGGCGAACCAGACGCGACTTTGCGGACGCGAAGTGAAAGGTCCGCTCTTCGACTGGTGCCCCGCCATCGACGACTACCTGAAGGCGCACCTCTTCGGCGACATCTTCGGACGCGACATCCTCGACTGGCGGACGCGCGAAATCGTGACAGCCGCCGCGCTCGCGGCACTTGGTAATGTAAAGCCACAACTTTCTTCCCACATCGGCATCGCGAAGCATAACGGAGTGACCGACGCGGACATCGCAGAAATCCTCGCTTCCGTCTGCACGGAGGACGACGTGAGCCCCTTCCCGGCGGGGACGCCCAACACGCGCTACCGGCAGTATTTTAGTGGCAACTCCTATCTCGCCTCGCTCACGAAAAACGCGAAGATAACAGGCGTTCCGATCAGCAACGTCATCTTCGAGCCGGGCTGCCGCAATAACTGGCATTCACATACAAAAGGACAAATCCTCATTTGCGTCGGCGGCGAGGGCTGGTATCAGGCGCGCGGCGAGAAGGCCGTGCGCCTGATGCCGGGCTCGGTCGTCGAGATTCCCGGCGACGTCGAGCACTGGCATGGCGCGGGCCCGACGACGTGGTTCGCCCACCTCGCCATCACGTGCCATCCCGACACGAACAAAACCACCTGGCTCGAACCCGTGTCCGACGAGGACTACACCAAGGCGACAGAAGAAAAAGGAACTCACGCAGAGGCAATCACTCCTTGAAAAACTGAAAGGATTAACACCATGACAAAGAAGAAAGTACTGATAATCTCCTCCTCGTTAAGACCTGACTCGAACTCGCATGCCCTATGCGAAGAAGTCGCCAAGGGCGTGGAGGCCGCCGGCGGAAAGGCGCAACTCGTCCGACTGCTCGGCAAGAAAATCGGCTTCTGCACGGGCTGCTACGCTTGCCAGAAGCTGCACCATTGCGTCCAGGATGACGACGCGAACGGCATCTGCCGCGCCATTTGCGAGGCGGATGCCGTCGTCTTCGGCACGCCCGTCTACTACTTCACGGTTTGCGCCCAGCTCAAGGCGGTTCTCGACCGCTCCGTGCAGTTCTGGCCCGAGCCGAAGGGCAAGCCCTACTACGTCG
>CAVAHB010000168.1:0-4262 GCA_963588415.1 Faecalibacterium sp. CAG:74 | reverse complement strand
GCTCGCCCAGCCACAGCGGATTCTTCGGCGAGTTCTCCGGCTCGGCGACGATCGAAACCGACGACCGGCCTTGCTCCTCGCCGTCTTCGCCCAGCAGGAGCAGGTCGACGGATTCGCCGACGGCCAGACCTTTCGGCAACTCAACGTTTACGAATGCATTCGTCTGTCCCTCCGTCCAGCAAATGAGATTCGTCGTCGCCGTCGCCGGGACGACAAGGCTCGTCGGAATTGTGCGTGAAAGGCCGCTCGTGCGCGTGATCGGCACGGTGACGGACGACGCGGACGGCAACGCCTCCAAGCGGTCGCTCGGCGTTTCTCCCGCGACGAAGGCCGTCGTGGACTTGTAGTCCGCGAAGAAGGCGTTCAAACAGGCGAGCAGTTGCCCGATTGTGTCGTCCTTGGGCTCCTTGATCGGCATGTAGCCTTTCCAGCAGCTGAAGGACTGCTTTTCGGGCGTGTGGCCGGGCCAGTAGAACGCGACGCGCGGGATGACGCCGCCCGTCGTGAAGTCGAGCGCCGCCGCCAGGTCTTCCGAGACGAGCGACTTGTATTTCTTCGGATTGCTCAGGTAGCCGGCGATGTTGTTTTTCTTCTTCCCCTTGACGTAGCAGTAGACGAACTCGCCGTGCGTGCGCTGCCAGTCGAGGAAGCGCGTGTCTTCCGCGAGCAAGGCGTCTACCGTCTTGCAGGATCCACAGTCCTCCGCCCCGACGAACAGGAGCAGGGGTACGCCGCGTTCGCGTGCGGCGGCCGCGCTTTCGGTGAAGGAGGTCTGCCATTCCGCCGCCCGCGCACCGAACGGCAAAAGCGAAGAAAGGGACAGCAAGAGGGCGAAAAATGCGTGAACGTCGTGTTTCATCAAGTCATTCCATTTCCTTGGCGTGTTTCTGCTGACGGGCTTTCATGGCCTCGAAAATCATCTTCTCCATCTTGTTCAACTTCGGCTTCGGCACGTCGCTGGAATACGCCCGAAGCATCAACAGGGCGTCGGACGAGAAGCGGTCGAATCCCTGCGGGAACGAAAGCGGATTTTCCGCCGTCAGGTCGGTGACGATCTGCCGCCACATCTGCCGCTTCTTCTGCGCCTTCAATTCAACGCGCACGTCGTCCGCCGACTCGTAGGACGGCTTGAGCGCACGGTGGAAGATGATGCGCTGAAGATGGTAGTCCTTCTCCTCGGACGTCTCTTCGCCCGAGCATTGGCAATTCGTCATACTGGACAACTTGAAGATGGCAAGCCCGTCTTCCGAATCGAGAGGCTCCGTCACCTCGCCGGGCTTCAGGGCCGAAATGGCCGCCCAGACGCCGGGCTTGTCGTAGGCGTAGTCGTCCTTGTGCAGTCCGGGCAAGACGCCGCCCGGCTCCTTGTCCTCGTCTTGAGAATATTCGTCCGCCAGCTGTGCGAAGTCCTCGCCCGCCCTCGCCCGTCGCACGAGATCGAGGGCCGTCGCCCGGATGCAGGCGTTCGTCGCATCCGCCAGTTTGTTCTGCATCACGACATGCGACCAGACGTTGGAGACCTCCTCCTCCGAGACACGGTACTTCTCGGCATAGTGCCGGTCGGCAAAGGCGTTGACGACGGCAATCTTCCTCACCTGGTCGCGGATGACCTTGAAATCTTCCTGTGGCAAGGCGGCGGCGAAATCCCCGAACCGTCCCCTCTTGCCGAAATAGCTTGTCGAATACTCGTCTTCAATCTTCTTCAGTTCGTCCGCCGACGGCTCGACGTCGCGTCCCTTTGCGTGGCTCGCCACCAGCATGTAGTTGATCTCGACGGCAAGCGACTTGGCCTCAGCGCGGGAACGGAACTTCTCGTCCTTATCCTTCGTGCGCGACGATTCCATGGGCTTCTTCGGTGGTTTCTCGGACTTCTTTGAGAGAAAGGTGGAAAGGCACGTCTCGGTCTCTTTGCCCAGCTGGGCTGCCGTCAACGACAAGTCGCCAATCTTGACGACCGCATCAGGCGCATGTTTTTCGCATCCCGCGCCACACGCAAGAAGCGCGGCAAGAAAGGCTGCCGCCGTGGGGAAAAGAATCGCTCTCATCATTCTGTCGCCTCCTCGTGACGCAAACGAGGGCATCGGACGGTCATGCCGGCCCGATGCCCTCGCCTGTCAGCCGTTAGGCTTTGTCAGCCGTTGGCTCTTATTCAGCCCAGCAAGCAGCCGGGATGACCTTGGAGAGCGCCTTGACCGTCGTCGACTTGACGGTGAACGTGCCCACGAACGGAACATCATCCGTCGACTCGCCCTCATCGCAGGTGAGCGCAATCGTGCAGGCCTTTTCAGCGGGGAAGAGCATATAATAGTCCGCTTCCGCATCGTCAGCAGAGATCTTCTTCTGATCGGCGAGGTAGGCAACGAGCTTTTCCGTCGGAATGAAGCCGACAACCGAACCCGAAGCGCTGACCTTGGCCGTCGCCTTGAGCACGAACTCATCTGCCTTCTTGTCATATTTGTACTTGGCGTCGGTGTAGGTGCCGAAGCCAATGCCGGTGACCTCAACATCGTTATCAAAGACAAACATGACAACGGCCTTCTTCATCGTCTTCCCGTAGCGGGAAGCCGTGAACTCAATGCCGAGGTTATCAGCCACGGGCAGATCCTTGTATTCCGTGGCGGTCTTGGGGAGCTGGGGGAACAGCTTGACGGCGTTCTTGCCCGAGCCGAGCCAGAAGTAGCCGTACTTGAACATGTCGGCATCACCTTCATTATATTGGTCGCCCGCCCACTCGCCATCGTCGCAGTTGCAGCTCGCGAAGATGCCGTTGATCTTCAGCGTGCCCTGCTCGAAGAGGTAGCACTTGCCCCCTGTCGTGGTCGTGCAGATAGCGCAGCCCTTCGTCTTGGTCGAATCGTAGACCGTCGGCATCAGCGTCTTGACCGTGATCGCGACGTTGTGCATAACGCCGATGTTGTTGTCAATGGCGATTGTGTCGGTATCGCCCGGAAGCGCGGCATACGCACCGCCGACCATTGCCGCTGCTGCGGCAGCAATCATGAGTTTCTTCATGTTTGTTTTTTCCTGTTTGGTTTGTTCTCTCGGTTCGGCGAACGCTCGCCTTGCCAAGACCGGAACTACCCGGCTGATCCGTTCGTTTCGGCGGTATCTTGCCGACCCACCTTGTTATACCCGCGTAAGCACGGTCGGCACACATGTTATGCCATTCAGCCGTTCGCGAAGGTTTGAGTTTCGCCTCGCGATGCGACCGGCCCTCTCGCTTCAAAGATTCATCTTCTATCCTGCCCGGGATACCCTAGGCCCGGACACCATATCCGAATCCTCTTTTCCGCTCAAAGACGGCAATATTCTACCATATCTCCGCTTTCGCGGTCAAGGGGGTATTGGAGAAAAATTGAAATTGTCCGTTTCTCCCCCAATTCAACGGTTTTGCACGGCCGAGAACCAGCCGCAGTCGGGCGGTCGTCGCGGCGTTGCGGGGCTTTTACCACTGAACACACTGAAGGTGTTGGGGCGTAGGGCTCGGTGTGCTCAGTGGTCGAAACCGGCCATCAGATCGTCGCACGCCAGTCGCTCGGCTCGTACACGAAGCGGCGAACGTCCATGACGTTTCCGATTACGCAATAAAGCACGACGTAGTTGCCGACGGGAATGCGGTAATACGGATGCGCACGGTCGCGGGCGGTCGGAACCGGCTCGAACGATTCGGGCGCAAAGAGTCGCGCACGAATCGCGGCCTCCGTGCGGTCGAGAAGCCGTGCGGCGGCATCGGGGTTGCGAAGTTCGGTTGCGATGTAGCGCACGGCTTCGGCGAGTTCCTTGCCGAAGACTTCCGTATACTCAAGCGTGTACGCGCCGCCCAACATTCAGGGTCTCCCGTGCAGGGCCAAAGACCTCGTCGTGCGAAAGACGGTTGGCGTGGGCGCGGCAATATTCGTCCGTCTCGTCGAGAATCGCCTCCATTCGGGCGTCGGTCGCCGGACGGCGGCGCAGACTGAACGGTATGCCCTGATAGCGCACGACCTCGTTGATGAAAATGTTGATCGCCCCGGAGAAGGTCATGCCGAGATCCTGAAAAATGGCCTCGGCCTCCTGCTTCTTGTCCGAATCGACTCGCGCCGTGATGGTTGACGTCATGCTTTTACCTTCTTTCGTGTTCCGAACGCACACAATTATAACAGAAATGACATCGCGAAAGCAACCGGGGCGATTTTTCGCAAAGGCACGAGCGCGACGCCTACTGGATCCTCTCGACGTCCGCGTCGGTGAGCTGGCGGGTCTTCGAGTCGAAGGCGAGGCCG
>CAVAHB010000167.1:0-4700 GCA_963588415.1 Faecalibacterium sp. CAG:74 | reverse complement strand
CGCGCGTCTGCTTCAGCGTGACGACGCTTCCGCCGAGCGTGTCGAACGTGACGTCCGCCGTCTTGAAGACGCCGTAGACGCCATCTGCGATCTGCGCAGGGCCGAAGCCGTCCGCGCAATACGCCTCATCGACCGCCGTGTCGAACGTGCCGCCGGAGACCGTGAGCGTCCCGCCGGCAGACCCCATCAGTGCATTGTCCAAAGCCCTGAACGTGCCGCCCGTGATCGTCAGCTTCCCGTTCTTGTGGCTCGCGTTGAACAGGGCCTTGCCCTGTTCGCTGGACGTCGCCTCATACGTGCCGCTCTCAATCGTGACTTCGGCACTTTCGTCCGACCAGACGGCGTAGTAGTTCTGCGCGTGGACGGTCAGCCCCTTCAGGACGATGCCCGTCGCGCAGCAGGCGTTGATGCCGCCCGTCATCTCGACGTCCTCGACCGTGAAGCTCGTCGTCTTGCCCGCGTTTTCCCCGATGAAGAGCGCATACGAGCCGCGGTTCAGGCAGACCATCTTGCCGTTCCTGATCACGCCGCCCGTGCCTTCGAAGACGTGCGCGAGGTTATTCTGCGAATAGGTGTACCCGTTCAGGTCGAACGTCACGCCCGTCATGTCGTAGACGATGTCTCTGTTCGCAGCGTCCGTCTCCTTGACGTCGCCGAGAAGCTGGACGGTCTGCCCGGCCGTCGCCGCCGCGAACGCCTCCGCGAGCGAATGATAGCCGCTGACGACAGACCCGTCCGCCGCCAAGACCTGAATGGCATCCGCGACGCCGTAGACGCCGGACGATGTCTCCACGGGACGGTAGCCGGTCGCGCAATAGGATGCCGGCACCTTCATGTTGAAGACGCCGCCGCTCACCGCCGTGCAGCCCGCCGACCCGGCCCCGTCGTGGTTGAGGATCGTCCCCTTCCAGTTCTTCAGCGTACTGGTGAACGTCCCGCCCTTGACGACGGTGCTAGGCGTCGCGCCATCGGAAGCCGTCATGATGACGTGCGGATAAGCCCACGCGGGGGATGTCGCCAACTGGGTGAATGTTCCGTCGACGATCTCGACGGACCCGAGGTTGTAGATGACGCCCGTATGTGCACCGTTCTCGCCATATGCGTTCTCGAATGTGCCGCCGTTGACGGTGAGGGTCGCGTTCGGCTCGTTCTTGACCGTGTTCATGCCGCCCTCGTAGGTGCCGCTGTCAATGGTCAGCGTGCCCTGGTTGTCAATCATCGACGAGCCAACATTGCCCGCCTTGGCCACCACGCCCTCGAACGTCGCCGTGCCGAGGTTCTCGATGGCGTAGTAGCTCGTCCCGCCGACGACGCTTCCGTTCTTGACGGTCGCCGTCACGTCGCGAGCGACCGTCAGCGTCGCCTTGCCCGCGTTGGCGTTGGAGAGCGTCTTGCCGCCGAGGTCGAGCGTGACGTCCTTCGAGATTTCGATGTCTTCCGCGATGTCCACGACAAGCGTGATGGTGTCGCCCTTCTCGGCGGCGTTGATCGCCGCCGCGAGGGTGTAGTATTGCGTTGCGCCAATCTTCGCGACAGGAATCTTTACGCCGTAGGTTCCGTCCTCATTTTCCACCGGGACATAGCCCGCCGCGCAATACTTCGCGTCAACCGCCATGTCGAACGTGCCGCCGGAAATCGAGGGCGTCACGCCCGAGTTGTAAACAAGCGACTTATCTTTCGCATAAAAGGTGCCGTCTTCAACCGCAATGCTCGTATTAGCCGCGCCATTCAAGAGGGCGAGCGCGCCCGTCGTATAAGTGCCGCCCTTAATCGTAACCGAGGAACCTTCTTCTGTCCAGATGGCGTAGAACTTCGTTCCGTTGACCGTCAGGTTCTCAAGGACGACGCCCGTCGCGTGGCTGACGTTGATACCGCCCGTCATCTCGACGTCCTGAACGGTGAAGCTCGTCGTCTCGGCTGTTGCGTCCGCCTCGTGCTTCCCGCCGTCGCCGACGTGGTAGCCGATGAAGAGCGCATAAGAGCCGTTCGCCGCGCCCTCGTCGCTACCATAGGGCGCACAGACCATCTTGCCGTTCTTGATAACACCACCCGTGCCCTGGAAGACATGCGCGTAGTTGTATTGCGTGTAGGTATGTCCGTTCAGGTCAAGCGTCACGCCCGTCATGATATACGGAATCGCATCCCCCTTCGCGTCCGTCTCCGTGATATCCGTCGTGAGCGTGATCGTGTCGCCCTCCTTCGCGGCGGCGATGGCATCGGCGAGGAAGTAATATTCGGCCTCATTGATCTTCGCGACGACAGTGCCCGTCACCCAGAGGTCGTTGTCCTTGACATAGGCCTTGCCGCCCGTGACATTGACCGTTCCGTAGTCCGCAAGCGTCAGCGCATTCGCGCCCGTGTAGTCGATGACCTTGACCGACTCGGAATCCGTCGCGTCGATGTTGATCGTCCCCGCGTTGCTGACCGACTTCGCGGCAATAAGCGAACCCGGCTCAATCGTGACCACGCCCTCGACAATCACGCCGAAGTTTTCCGCGATCGCCATTTGCGAACCGTTCTTCAGCTCGACCTCGTAGGCGGAAGTTTCTCCAGAACCTTTGACCGCCCCCTTGAATGCATCGGCGACGAAAGCCGTATTGTCCAGGACCAGCTTTGTCGCCGTCGCGGTTACGCCGCTGCGATTCTGCATGCTCCACCATGCGCCCGCGTTCACGAACGTGTCCTTGAAGAAGACCTCGCCGCCCTGCTGAGCGACATAGCTCAGGACAACTTGCGGATTTTCCGCGCTCCAGATGCCGTCTGTGCCCGTCACCGTCATCGTCGAGGCACTCCGCGTAATCAAGCACTCGCTACTCGACTTAAGGGAGCCCGTCTTTGAGATCGAGATCGTTGAGCCTGACCCAAGATAAGGCTCGTAGGCTTCAATGCGTCCGTTCAGCACGACGTTAATTGGCACCCATCCGCCCTTGCCATCTACCTTGCCATAGCCAAAATAAAGTGCACCCTTCTTCGTGGAGGTCGCAGGGAAGGCAAGCGTCACGTTCTCGCCGACCGTGAACGTGCGCACGCTGTTGGTGTCCGCCGAAGCGAGATACCCCATGCCGTCCGTGTCAGGCGCGTCGGAAGCGTTCGCGACTGGCGCGAATGTCGCCGTCGTGGCGCTCGCCGCGTCAATTGTCACGTTGTTCGCGAGGAACCAGGTCGGGACGACTGTCGCGTCTTCGCTGTCCGCAAGAAGCGTGACCGTGGTCGCCGCGCCCTTCGCCGCCGCCGCTTCCATCGCCGCGTCAACCGACTTATACTCCTCTGTGCCAATCTTCGCAACGACGAAGTTCGCGCCCGCATAGGCCGTGGTCGAGGCGAGGGGCGTCGCCGTCGGCGTGATCGTCTCGTCCGAGCCGTCCTTCTCGAAGACGTTGAGCGTGCCGGCCGTGCCGGTAATCGAGTAGGTGATCCCCGCGTTGTTTTCGACAAGTTCCTTCTTGCCGATGCCGATGGCGTTCGCCGCGCTGTGTTCGTCGAAAGTCAGGTTTTCCAGGGTCACGGTCGCCGAAGTCCTCGCTTTCTCGCCCGCCACGCGAATGGCCGCCTTGCTCGACGTGCCACAGTTCGTAAACGACGTGTCCCTGATGACGACTTCCATCTTGCCGCCGTTGCAGTTGTTCGGGTTCACGACGTAATTCTGGTCGAGGTTCGCGAAGGAGCAGTCCTCGATCACGATCTTGCCCGCGCTCGTGCTTGCCACGCAGACGCCCTGATGTGCCGTGCCCTTCCCGTCGAAGGCACAACGCCGAATCGTGTAGTTGTTCACGCTCCCTTCGCCCGTCGAGCCGTTGATCATGATTTCATGGACGTCCTTGCAGTCCGCAAGGAGGACGTCGACCGCATGGCTCGTCACGCGAACGCCCCAGACGCCCGCGCCCTTGTGCAGGTTGTAGATGGCGATCGAGACGTCCTTCGTGAGCGCGTGATAGGGCCCGTCGATGCACGGCTCCCAGCCGCCGGAAAGCGAGGCGTTGTTGCCGTAGATCGCGAGGCTCGTCTTCAGGTTCTGATGCGCCTGCAGGACGAGTTCGTTCGCCGTAAAGCCAGGGCGGACGTAGATCTTGGCGACCGCATCCGAATTCGCCTCGTTTGCCGCGTCAATCGCGAGTTCAAGCGCACCCTTCGAGGCACTCTTGGCGTAGAACGTGCCGTTGTAGTAGACGGGCGTCCCGCTTGGCCATGCCGTTTCATCGACAGATGTCAGCGGCTTGCCCTCCGCAACCGCCGCCAATGCGGCCGCAAGCGTCTCGTATCCCGTCTCGCCGATTTTCGCGACCGTCGTCGCCGCCGCCGTGAGCGACAAGAATGTGGAGACCGTCGCGAACGCGGCGAACAGCACCGCCTTGAGCGTCACCTTTGTGAACCTCTTTCGTTTCATCATCTTTCCTGTCTTTCGTGAACAGTTTTTCCGCGCCACCACCTTTGCCAAAGGCACAGCCGCCAGGCGCGGAAAAAGGAGCGGCGTGCCTTCACTTCGATGTTCTGAATGAGGCATCGCCAAACGCCTTAGAAAAACACGGAATAGAGGACACGCCGCGTGGAACGAACCACGTAGCGCATCTCACATATTCGGCTCTTCTTTTGGAAACTGGCGATTTTCATTCAAAGCCAAATACGCAAGACTGCGTACGCCTCGCGGGCCTCGGATGGGTCTCCGCGAGTCCTTCTCCTTCAGGCGCATCAGCCGCCCGTCG
>CAVAHB010000166.1:0-5613 GCA_963588415.1 Faecalibacterium sp. CAG:74 | reverse complement strand
GCCCTGTCCGTCAAACGGGCGGTTGTAGCAGCAGTTGTCGAGGTAGACTCTCATGGCTTGGCTTTCTGTTCGCCGAAAGAATCAACCACCCACGGACGTCTCCATGTCCGCAACCGCCTCTTTCTCTCGACAGAACGGGCGCATTATACCACAAGCGACGGCGATGCGACAAGACGGCCCGCGCCGCCGCTCACAAAAGGCGAGAAGACAGAGTGAAAAATAGTGAAAAACAGTGAAGCTGGGCAGGGAGGGAAAATGCCATAATATCCACCATGATAAAGGTTTCGTTGACAAACGGCATGCTGACGCGGCTTCTTGCCATTGAGCGGGCGAAGGAGCGGTTTGGCGACGTTCGCGCTCCGATTGCGCTTTCAAGCAGGTTGCGCAAAAGCTCGAAGAAGAAAATCACGGCATTTGCCCCCGTCGATCTCGCCCGCGCGCTCAAAGTCTCGAACCGGACCGTCATCAACTGGTGCGTTGCGCTCGTGAAGAACGGCTTCCTCGTCCCGGACTTGTCGGGGCAGCGCATCCGTTCCTACTCGTTGACGAAACAAACGTGTCAGTTGCTTACCCCTAAACTGGGCAAGTGAATCTCACTCTTGTTCTGATATTTTATAAAACGTAAACTTGCGGACTTCTGAGGAAATGGCGTCCCTGCACTCATCCCATCGGAACGGAACAAGCATACGCGGCATCGGATGGTCTTCCGCGTCCGCAAAATAGGCCATGCTGCGCAGCGTCAACGCATCGTTCGCCTCTGGATACTTCCGATGGTAGAAGCCCATCAGCTCCCGCAGCGAAAACCGCCTCAGCAGAAAGTAGAGGTCAACGAAGTCCTTCCGCGTCCCCCTGTTTGTGATGGCGTTGAGCTTCATGGCGGCAATGTCCACGACGTCCGCGAGAACGAGGCCGTCTTCGCAAACCGCCGGGGCAAGCCAGGGGAACTGGTCATAGGTCACGCAGTCCACCTTTTTCTCGTTGCAGAGGCAAGCCGCAAAAGCGAGCGTCACGGGGTCGAGCGAGCGAATCTGTTTGGCTTCTGCCGTGAAGACCGGCATCGTGTAATGTCCGACAGTCGCCCGAATGTCATCAAGCGTACCGCGCTGCAGGACGCGCTCGATGATGAAGCGACGATGGCGAATCTCGTCGATCGTCTCGGGATCGACGTCCCAGAACAGCCTTCGCTTCAATGTCTTGAGAAAACCAGTCATTCAAAGTCTCGCTCGTCGTCAACGAATCCGCCGCGCATCCTCTGTGCGTCTGCGGCCGCCCCGCCGAGAGAATCGTTCGTCTGCGGACATCTCCACGCCCGCAACCGCCTCTTTCTCTCGACAGAATGGGCGCATTATACCACAAGCGGCGACGGTGCGACAAGGTGTCCGCGACGTCCCGCAAGACAGCTGCACCCCCTGTGCGCTACGCCGTCACCAAGGCGTAATGCGTGGCCCGCCCCTGCCCGACGCGCCGGAGCGCACCGCACGACACCAGTTCGGACAGTTCGCGGATTGCCGTGTCCTGGGAGCATTTCCCCATTTTCGCCCACTTGGACGACGTCATGTTCCCCTCGAAGCCGTCCCAGAGCCGATTGAGCAGCCGGACTTGCCGCTCATTCAGTGCCGCCGCCGAATGGCGCCGCCAGAACCGCGCCTTCTCCAACAGGCGCTTCAACGTCGCATCGGACGCGGCAATCGAGCGGTCAACCGCCTGGATGAACCAATCCAGCCAAGGCGTGACGTCCAGTCCGGACCGCTGCGCCCGCTCCAGCCGGAGGTAATACTCGCCTTTCTGACGGCAGATCTCGTCCGAGACGGAGTAGAACCGGAACGGCATGCCTTCGCCGCGCGCGATCAGCGAGTCCGTCAGCAGGCGAGCCAGGCGCCCGTTCCCGTCGTCAAACGGATGAAGCGTCAGGAACCAGAGATGGGCGAGACCGGCCCGTATGAAGAGCGGCGTCTCGTGCGCGTCCGCGTTGAACCACGACAGGAATCGCGCCATTTCCTGCGGGAGGCGCTCGGCGGGCGGCGCCCTGAAATGGATGCGCGGCAGCGGCTTCCCGCGCGAGATCACCAGCATCGGCCCGTCAGCGTCGGTCCGCAGCTTCCCCACGGAGATCTTCGTCATGCCGCTGAATCCCGTCGGGAACAGGCAGCCGTGCCACGCGCAGAGCCGCGCCAGCGTCACGGGCTCGGCGGCGTTTTGCGTCGCGTCCAGAAGCATCTCCGCCAAGGCGTCGCTTCGGTGGTCGGGACTTGCCGCTGACGCCACGGCCATGTCCAGGCGCCGCGCCACGCTTGAGCGAACCGATTCAGCGTCCAGCCGTTCGCCTTCGATGGCATGGGAGGCGACAAGCTCCTGCGCGGCGATTGCGCAGGAAGCCTGCCGCTGCGTCTCAAATCCGATGTCCTGGAGCCGCCCCAGCAACTGCCCTTCGTGAAAGGCGGCGCGCGCCAGGACGCCCTCCAGACGGGCGGCGTCCCATCTGAAAGCCGGCCAATTCTTCTCCTCGTAAATGAACATCGGCTAATCTCCGCAGAATCTGCGGAGATTATACCATAAAATCTCCGCACGGGGGCGGACGGCTACGGCGTCATCTTGACCCGCATGAAGAAAGACATGGCCCCTTCGGTGAAATGCCGAAAGGGCTACGCCTCTCCTCGCGAACGGCCGACTCGCGGAAGAGGCGAGCCCGTTCTCACGGGCAAATGGGATGACGCCAGGAGAGGAGGTCGAATCCGCTTCGCTTCTGCGTCACATCGCCGCCGTAGACGACGGCCTTTCGCGCGACAGTCCCGAACTGCGGCGCCAGCCGGTTCATGGTCGAGACCCAGTCGCCCGAAAACGTCGCACCGCTCTTGACCTCGCAGAGCGTCGTCCGTCCGCCCTCCGTCACGACAAGGTCAATCTCGTTCCGGTTCGAGTCGCGGTAGTAGTTCATTTCCGCATGCGTCCCGCGGTTGAGCGCGTCCTTCAGGAACTCGCCCACGACCATCGTCTCGAACAGCGCACCCCTGAGCGGATGCGCCGCGACCTGCGAAGGCTCCGTGATGCCGATGAGGCTGGCCGCCAGGCCGACGTCCGTGAAGTAGAGCTTGGGCGCCTTGGTCAGGCGTTTGTTCAGGTTGGCGTGCCACGGCTCCAGGAGGCGGACGACATAGCTCGCCTCAAGGAGCGAAAGCCACTCCGAGGCGACCTTCGGCGAGATCCCGGCGTCCGCCGCGAGCGACGAGACGTTCAAGACCTGTCCCGTCCGCCCGGCCGCGAGGCGCAGAAACGTCGAGAACGTCCGCAGGTTCCGGACGTTCTCGATTTCGCGGACGTCCCGCTCCAGGTAGGTCTGCACGTAGAACGCAAGCTCGTCCGCCGGCGGAACGCCCTGTCCGTAGATCTTCGGGTAGAATCCCTTCCACATCGTCTCGTCAAGCGACTGCCCCCGCAGCCGCGAGCCGAGCTCCGCCAGCGAAAGCGGCAGAAGCGTCACGAGGGCCGTCCGCCCGGTGAGGCTCTGCGAGACGCCTCGCAGGAGCGCAAAGTTCTGCGAGCCCGTCAGGACGAACCGTCCGGGCAGGGGCTTCTCGTCGACGCAGACCTGGATCTGCGAAAGCAGTTCGGGTACGCGCTGAATCTCGTCGAGGATGACGCTCTTGCCCTCGAACTGGCCGAGAAAGGCGATCGGGTCCTCGGACGCGAACGCGCGCGCCGAAAGGGACTCGAGATTGACATAGGTCGATTTCGGGAAAAGCGCCTTCACGAGCGTCGTCTTGCCGCTTTGGCGCGGCCCCGTGACGGTGACAACCGGGTAGGTCTGCGCCAGCTTCGCGATCCTGTCTGAGATTTGCCTCTTGATCATGTGCATAGTATAGCATCTTTCGCCCACCCATGTCTATGCAGATTTTACTTTGGAAGTAAAAATTGCATAGTCGCTCGTATCGATATGCTCCGTCTTCAGCAGCGCGAGCTTCCGGTCGAGGCCGGCCGCGTAGCCGGTCAGGCTGCCGTCCGCCCCGACAGAACGGACACATTATGCCACACACGGCGGCGCGGCGACAAGGTGGGCTATGCCTGCCCCGAATTCCGTCAAACATCCGCAGGTAACACGACGGCAGACGCGCCTTGAGGCCGCACAGCACACCGCCCGTCGCGACGGCAGGCGCATTCCGTCAGATTCTTCGCCATAGTCGCCGCTCGCAACCTACACCAGGTCTGCAAACGTCAAAGCCGCCGTCGCGAGGAGAGCACCGTCCGACGGGCGCACGATGGCGCAGCGGAGGCGGGCGTCGTCCACGACCTCGACGCGCGACTCCAGCGCGTCGCCCGCGTGCGCCGCCTGGCGGAAGACGATGTCGAGCTCGCGCACGGGGCGCGCACGAAAGGACTCCGGCACCGCCTCCAGCGCCCACTCGACGTAGTGGACGTTGTTCACGTGGTCGTTGAAGTCGTGGTCGGCGCGGCGCACGAGAATTTGCGCCACCTGATCGACCTTCGCGAGCGCGGCGAACTTGCCGTCACCGTCCGATGCCGCAAGCGCGACGCGCGCGACGTCCGGCGGCACGAGCCGCGCAAAGCCCTCGGACGGCTTCACGATCCTCTGCGCCGCGAGATCGACCGTCAGCCACTCGCTCACGCCTTCGAGAATCGGCTCGCCGTCAGCGGCGAGAACCCTGAAGTCGCGCAGGGCGACGAGGCGGCCCTTGAGCCCGCTCGGCCATGTCACGACCTTCACGTCCGCCCCCCACGGAACGTCCCGCGCAATCTTCAGGTGGAGACGCGCGAGCATCCACGACAGGCCGCGTGCCTGAAGCGCCAGAATGCCGAAGCCCAGCTGTTCCGCATGCTCGCCCGCCGCCTCCTGCAAGTAGTTGCAGACGGACGGCAGCGTCAAGCGGTTCTGCACGCCCGTCTCGTAGCTGCGGACGCGATACGTCCGCTCAAAAACGTTTTCCATGCCGCACATTGTCCTCAAGCCGCTCCCTTCGTCCATAGTATAGCATAAAAGAGAGGTCTGAGGTTTCATGAGAATGCTCTGCGACCCTCCCGACTCCCATTTTCCATGAAATGTGGGAACGAGGAGACACGCACTCGATTCTATGACACCGGGGCAGACTCCAATATGATCGAGTCAGAACAAATACAGAACTGTATGCAAAACGGCAACTCGCCAGTCGCAGCCCCTTGACGGCGGCGGAGCGAAATGCGATAATGTGTGGCATCAAAACCGCAGAAAATCAGAAAACCTGTGGTTTGCAAACCCTAAACCGCAGCTGAAGAGGTGCAAAACAATGGATAATCAGTCGATTCAGCAGATTTACGAGACATCGGACAAGCTTGTCCGAGAGACGGACACGAACTTTCACCGCTATCTCGCGTCCGAACTCGACTGGTCAGTCCGCATTCTGGCGCTGAACGGCCCGCGCGGCGTCGGCAAGACGACAATGTTCCTCCAGTTCCTCAAGGAGAATCCCGGCGAGGCGAAGACCGCGCTGTACGTCTCGATGGACAACCTCTGGCTGAATCCTCTCGAGCTCTACGACCTGGTCAAATACCACGTCCAGCACGGCGGCACGCGCATCCTGATCGACGAGATCCACTGCCTCCCGGACTGGCAGCGGCTCGTCA
>CAVAHB010000165.1:0-5736 GCA_963588415.1 Faecalibacterium sp. CAG:74 | reverse complement strand
CGCCCAGATCGTGCCATCAGTCGTTTGCACGAGGGAAACGGGGTAAGACGGGTAAGACACGGAAACCTCCTTCGCATTTTGTGCGAAGAGTCGCATCCCAGCACAAAGGATTGCAAGAAAGACGGCATCCTGCAATTGACGATTCACAGTAGTCTTACATTCGATTTTGACCTAATTCTATCAAAATGCGGCGGGAACTGTCAAATCAGCCGCTTAACAGAATGACACGAACCGCCTCGGCCAAACGAGATGCGAAACGTTGGCGGTGGATGCCGTCAAGGACTTGTGTGCGCGGATGTCGGCGACATTGGGCTTTGCTGTTGAGAAAACGTCAGTCCCATCGTGAGGATGTTGCGTCCGTTCTGTCGCCTGTAGGTGACGGGCGACATCGTCTTCTTCACGATGAGAATGCCAAGACCGCCGATTGCGCGTTCCGCCGCGTCCAGCGTCGTATCAGGATCGCGCTGGCGGAGCGGGTCGAACGGCTTGCCGTCGTCGCAGAAGATCAGTCGCACGGCATCTGGGAAGCGCAGACGCTCGACCTTCAGCGTCCAACCTGTCGCGCCCGAATAGCGCACGATGTTCGCGAAAATCTCGTCCGCCGCGACCATGAGCGTCGCCAGACCCTTCATCGGCACGTCCTCGAGCGCGGACTCCAGGTCGGCCGTCGCCTTCGCAAGCCCTTCCATCGTCGGCGGATATTCGTGTTCGACCGACTTTGCCGCGCCGCGGTAGCGCATCGCCAGTTGGGTGCAGTCGTCCGCCTGTTCGACCGCGCCGGCATAGTCGGTGACGGCCTTGAGAACACCGTCGAGAATGGCCTTCTGGTCGTGTTCGCCGTCCACCGCCTTCAGCAAATCGAGAAGCCGCGCTTCGCCGAAGAGTTCGCCGACGGCGTTCGGCTGTTCGGTGATGCCGTCGGTGTAGAGGTAGATCGCATCGCCGGGCGCAAGCGTCAGTTCGTGCGCCCGATAGGGAATGCCCGCCATCGCGCCGAGAAAGAGACCCGGCTTCTCCCCGCGCAGGTAGTCGGTCGCGTCGCCGCGGCGGACGACCGGCGGGTTGTGTCCGGCGTTGACATAGGTGACACGCCCGGTCGTGATGTCGAGCTGCCCGATCCACGCCGTCACGAACATCGTCGCCTCGTTGCCCTCGCAGAGCGCGTCGTTCGTTTCCGCGACGACGTCCGCAAGCGGCTTGCCCGTCTGCGCCGCGCTCTTGAGCAGGGTCTTCGCGCGCATCATGAACATCGCCGCCGGAACGCCCTTTCCGCTCACGTCCGCGACGAGAAACGTCACGGTCTTCGGGGCGGTGAAGTAGAAGTCGTAGAAGTCGCCGCCGACTTCGCGCGCCGTCTTCATGCCCGCGTAAATCTCGAACGACGTCTTATCCGGGAACGGCGGGAAGATACTCGGCAGCGCGGAAAGCTGAATGTCCGTCGCGGTCTTGAGTTCGCGCTCGGTCTGCTCGCGGATCTGACGGCGGACGAACGCGGCGATGACGAGTCCGACGAGAATGGCGACGAAGGCGAGCGCCCCGGCGTTGAGAATCGCCGTCGTCGAAAGCAGCACGTTGCGCGTGACGGCGGCGGCGGAGTTCGGAATCATCACGTAGACGGGAAAACTGTCGATTTCGCGCATCCGCCAGTGGAAACCGGTCCCCGGGCCGTTCCACTGCGTCCCCTCGCGGTTCGGAACGGCATAGTCGGAAAGGACGAGACCGGACGGGGTGACAATCACGATGCCGCCCGTGCCGCCGACGTGCCAGCTGCGCGAAAGCCCGACGAGCGACGAACGCGCAAGCGCCCGCAGCGACGCCCCGTCGCACCCGATTTCGATGAAGCCGCCTTCCGGTTTCCAGACGGCGACATATTTGCGCCAGGTGCCCTTGGCCGTGTTCGGCTGAAACGTCTGGCAGTATTCGGTGTCGGTCGTGTTGACGAGACGCATGAACGCGGATGCCTGACCTTCCGCCTTCGAGAAATCGAAGCCGATGTAATCAGGCTCCGATGCGTGGACGATGACCCCGTTCGCGTCCGCGACGTTGATCTCGGTAATGCGAAGTTCGCGGGCGAGTTCGCGCAGCGAGACGACGTCCGTCGGCGCACCTTCCGCAAGCCGCTCGCGCACGGCCATCGCCTGACGGATGAGCCGTGTGTTGACGCGCTCACCAATCGCGGACTGCACGTCGGAAAAGGCACGCTCGACGAGGCGGTCGGCTTCACACGAGGAAAGGATGGTGCAGACGCACCAGGTCACCATCAGCGAGACGACGAAAGCGGCAAGGACGCTGAGGGTGATCTTGAGGGCAAGACTTCGGCGTGCGGTCATTTCGACGCTCCTTTCTCTTCGGCGATGACGGCGTTGGCGGCGGCGAGGACGTCCGGGCGGCGCTTGTCAACGGCAACACCGTAGCCTTCGCGCGTCTCAAGGGGCGAGGTGACGAGCCGCCCGCCCGACTTCGCCGCCCAGTCCCGCAGGGGAACCGCGTCGAAGAAGATGGCGTCCACGTCCCCCCGTTCCAGCGCGGCGATGGCGTCGCTCGCCCGCGAAAAGCGCACGGGATCGGCCCCATGGTTGCAGAGATAGAGGTCGCCCGTCGTGCCGGGCTCCGCCCCGATACGCAGGGACGCGATTTGCGACATTCGCGGACGCGGGCCGCCCGAACGGTAGAGGAAACAGTTGCCGCTCGTCGCATAGGGTTCGGAGAAATCAACGTCAAGCCGCCGCGCGTCGGTGATGGCGATGGTCGCGATGGCGAAGTCTGCCGTGCCGGCCTTGAGCCGGGGAATGAGATCCTCGAAGTTCTCGGCCTCGCAGACGAGCGTACGCCCCATCTTCGCGGCAATCTTCCGCGCCAAATCGACGTCCGTCCCGACGCACTCGCCCTGTGCATTCGTGTAGGAGCACGGCGGATCGGTCGGGTGCGCGAGGAAAACGAGCGGACGCGTCGAATCCGCCACACGCGGATCGACCGTGGACGACGCTCGGTCGGCGCACCCGACAAGGGCCGCCAGCAGTCCGATACAGAGAAAACGGGTCGTGTTCATGTCTTTGACGCCTTTCGGCTTCTGTCATTTGGATGAAAGGTCGGCGAGGCTTTCGCGCAACTTGATCTTGGCGCGGTGAATGCGAACCTTGACGAGGTTTTCAGTGACTCCCGTCTGGGCGGCGATTTCGCGGATGCTCAGTTCGGAAATGTGGAAGAGCGTGTACGCCTCGCGCAGAACCTCGGGCAACTTGGCGAGCGCCGCGAGAATGCGCCGGCGGAGAAACGAACGGTCGCTCGGCAGCGTTTCGGGTGCGGGCACGGACTGCTCGGGGGCGACGGTCGTTTCCTCCCCGTCCACGATTGCCGTCGCGAAAACTTCAAACCGTCCGTGGCGGGCGCGATCATTGCGGATGTTGCGCGCAATCGTGTAGACGAGCCCGCTTACGGCGGCATCGTCGTCACGCAGACTGTCGCGCATTTTCCAAAGCCGAACGAATGTTTCCTGCACGATTTCGCAGGCATCGTCATAATTCGCCCCATTGCCCACGAAGTAGTTGACGAGTTTCGGCGCGATGTCCCGATAGTGCTGTTCAATCGTTTTCACGGCGGAAATTATACCATATCCTTTTGGTTTACGCCAAACGGCGCACGCGACTACAACTCAATCGAATCGAGTTCCTCGTCCTCCTTCTTCGCGTCGTTCATCGCCTTGACGAGTTTGAGGACTTCCGCGACCGGCTCGACGAGTTCGACGGGGATGAACTCCTCGACCTTGACCTGCGCGTAAAGCGCACGGGCGAGATCGACGTTCTCCATCAGCGGAATCCCCTCGCGAACGGCTGCCTCGCGGATTGCCTTCGCCTCCGCGTCTACCCCCGCGCAGACGACCTTCGGCAGCGGCGCCTCGTCCGCATGGTAGCGGATACCGACGGCGTAGTGCGTCGGGTTGGTGACGACGACGTCGGCCTTCTTCACCGCCTTCGCCGGCGGCTCACCCTGGAGGATTTCGTTGCGGAACTGACGCTGGGCCTGCTTGATTTCCTGCGAACCTTCCATTTCCTTGTATTCGCGCTTCACCTCGTCCTTCGTCATCATCATCTGCTTGGTGAAGTTCCGCTGCTGGAAGAGCCGATCGACGACGGCAATCACGACATAGCCGAAGACCGTGTAGCACGCAAGGCTCTTGAGCATCTCCTTCAGGCAGGGAAAGATGTCGTCCAGCGTGCCGTAGCACATCGGCAGCAGGGCCGGCACGGATTTGAGCACGATCTTGTAGATGAGATAACTCAGGAACGTCACCTTGACGACGTTCTTCGCGAACTCGAAGAGGTTTTTCAGGCAGAATATCTTCTTCGCGCCCTCCGCCGGGTTCACCTTCTTGAGGTCGGGCTTGATCGGCTCGAAGGAGAGCAGGAAGCCGACCTGGACAAGATTCGCGATAACCCCGACCGCCGCCGCGACAAGGACGAAGAGGAACGAATACTTGCAGACGATGATAAGCGCCATCTTGCCCGCCTCGCGCAGGGAGAACACGTCGTTTTCCTCGATGCGCAGGCCGATGTAGCGGATGAGTTCCGAAACGTCGTCGGTGAGCGCGACGGCCATTGCGCCGATGATGGCGAGCGTCACCAGCAGAATTGCCGTCGAGACGACGTCCTTCGACGAACAGACCTGCCCCTTCTGCCGCGCATCGCGCAACTTCTTGGGCGTGGGCATTTCGGTCTTCTCGCCGCCTTCAGCCATCAGTCACCCCCTCCAATTTCCTCAAAACGCCATTCGCCGTTCTTTCGCGCCCCCCTCCGCCTGAGTCCGGCGGTCTTCTTGAGGACTGCCAGTATTCGCTCGGCCTGCCTCTTCGTGACGAAAAGCATCTGTGCCAATCCCGAAGCCGTTATCTTCGGATTGCGCAGAATCGCCTTGATTGCCAATTCTTCCGTTGACCCCGCCTTTATACCGACATTTATACCGACATTTATACCGACATTTATACCGACATCGCGCTTCTCTTCAGCAGCCGCCCGACGATGCAGATTTGATATCGCGTTTGCCGTAGGCGTTCCATACTCTTGTCCAATTTTCAAATAGCGGCTGTGCAGCTCGATTTCCTCGCCGAACACCAGCACCTTGAAGAACTCCTCAAGCGGCGTGAGCGACCTCTCGACGTCAAGCCGGCGATTGTCGTAATTCGCCCGAACCAAGGCGTTGCGAAAATAATAGGATTTGCGGGCAAACAGGTCATTGGAAACGTCATAGTGCATGGAGCGCAGATATTTGATCGCCATCAGTGCGGTCGTGCGCGTATTTCCCTCGCGAAACGGATGAATCTGCCACAGACGCGAGACGAACGCGGCGAAATGATGCATAAACGCATCGTCGGAAAGCCCCTTGTATTTGAAGGCCTGTTCCCGCTCGAAATGCCTTTCAAGAGACCGCTCGACCAGAAACGACGCCTCATATTGCACGGAATCCCCGTTCAGCACCCATTCGCGCTTCTGCAGCTCAATGTTGCGAATCTGCCCGGCATGGCTGAAGACGCCCTCGAAGATTTTCTCGTGCAGACCGATGAAGAACTCCGGTGTCATACCGAAGACGGGCGCATGGATGAGCTGGTTCATCCGGGCCGAGACCTTGTCGGCTTCCTGATGTCCAGTCGGCTCCTCGTGTCCGAGCCGCGTCTCGTAATACTCGTCCACAAGCCGCCGCGCCTCATCGCCCGTTATCTCGCCTTCGATATTCCGCCGCGCC
>CAVAHB010000164.1:0-6622 GCA_963588415.1 Faecalibacterium sp. CAG:74 | reverse complement strand
GAACTGAAAAAGCTGGGGCTTGATTCCGTCGATGTCCTTTCGGGCGGTCCGCCCTGTCAGGGCTTCTCGACGATCGGTTCGAAGAACCGGCAAGACCCGCGCAACTCGCTCTTCTACGAATATCTGCGTGCGGTCGCGGAGACGAACCCGAAATACGCGATCTTCGAGAACGTCTCGGGTTTCAAGCGGATGTACGGCGGATTCGCCTACGAAACGCTGGTGCGCGAACTCGGGGAACTTGGCTACGACACCGCCTGCAGAATCCTGAACGCCGCCGACTACGGAGCGCCGCAAATCCGCTACAGGACGGTCGTGCTGGGATGGAAACGCGGATTGCCCGCCCTTGAGTTCCCAAAGCCGACGAACGGAAACGGGGATGGCTTGCGCCCTTATCTCTCGTTGATGGAGGCCATCGGAGACCTGCCTCCGCTTGCGGCAGGCGAAAGTGTCGATGCGTATTCCATGCCGCCTCAGAACGACTACCAGCGTCGTATGCGCGGAGAGCAGAAATCCCTGCTTGAGCATAACGCCGCGAACTATGGCGAGAGGATGCGGGAGATCCTGCGCATCCTCCCGGCGGGCGGCTCAATCAAAGACTTGCCGCCGCGTCTGCGCCCGAAGTCCGCCTATTGCAACACTTATGCAAGGCTGCTTCCTGACGAGCCGAGCCCGACCGTCACGCGCAATTTCGGAACGCCGTCCTCAAGCCGGTGCGTGCATCCGTTCCAGCCGCGCGCCCTCTCGACGCGCGAAGGCGCACGGCTTCAGGGGTTCCCGGACGGCTACCGGTTCGTGGGCGGCAAGCAGTCGAAAAACCTCCAGATCGGAAACGCCGTGCCGCCGATCCTCGGGGAGACGATCGCGAAGGTCATCGTCAGGGCGCTGAAGAAAGGCGAACCGCAGACGAGCCGAAGCCGCGTCCGGGCGGCAACGGGCGAAAGTCGGCGCACAGGCGATTCTCACTTATAATTATAAGTGAGAAGTCGGCGAGGGACCGTCGAAGACGGGAGGATGCCCGAGAAGCGCAGGGGCTTTGGTATAATACGCGGCATGAAACCGAGCGAAGGGAACAGCGAGACGACGGAGCGCGAACGAGGCGAAACGGCGGAACGCGGCGGGCGGCGCGTCCTTGTGGGGACGTATCGTCCGGAGAACGCGGCGTGGAGGGGGTGTTCGTGAAGGTCGTCTCCCTTTTCAGCGGCGCGGGCGGACTCGACCTCGGCTTTGTCCGAGCCGGGCACGAGGTCGTCTGGGCGAACGACCTCTACGGCGATGCCGTCGAGACGTATCGCGCGAATCTCGGCGACCACGTCGTCCGCAAGGACATCAAGGACGTCTCAATGGACGAGATCCCCGACGGCGCGGACGTCGTGGTCGGCGGCTTCCCCTGCCAGGGCTTTTCGCAGGCGAACCTCCGGCGCGAGGTGAACGACTCGCGCAACGCGCTTTATCTGTTCTTCCGCAAGGTCGTCGCCGCCAAGAAGCCGCGCTATTTCATCGCCGAGAACGTCAAAGGCATCCTCTCCCTCGGACAGGGCGCGGTCATCCGCCAGATCGTCTCGGACTTCGCGGACGTCGGCTACCGCGTCGAATATCGCCTCGTGGACATGGCGGACTACGGCGTGCCGCAGCATCGCCGCCGCGTCATCATCGTGGGGCAGCGCACGGACGTCGCGGACGAGATGCTGTTCCGGTTTCCCGCGCCGTCCTGCGGCAAGGGCCTGAAGCCATACGTCTCGATTCGCGAGGCGCTGTCGCATTTCCCCGACCCCGACAGCCCGAACGACGTGCCGAACCACGTCTATTCCGCCTATCGCGTCGCGTTCCGCGACTTCACGGGGCATCGTCCGACCGACCCCGACAAGCCGTGTCCGACGATCCTGGCGCGCGGCAACGGCGGAGGCGGCGTGTGCGCAATCCCGCATTACAACGGACGGCGGCGGCTGACGATCCGCGAAAGCGCGGCGATCCAGACGTTCCCCGACGACTTCGTGTTCTGCGGACGCATGAACGCCTGCTACCGCCAGATCGGCAACGCCGTGCCCGTCGCGTTCGGCTTTCTGCTCGGCAAGGAACTGCGGCGGCTGGAGGGCGCGAGGACATGAGAGTCGTCTCCCTCTTCAGCGGCGCGGGCGGACTCGACCTCGGCTTTGTCCGAGCCGGTCACGAGGTCGTCTGGGCGAACGACCTCTACGGCGATGCCGTCGAGACGTATCGCGCGAATCTCGGCGACCACATCGTGTGCGAGGACATCGAGAAGATCCCGTCGTCCGAGATCCCCGACTGCAACATCGTGGTCGGCGGCTTCCCTTGCCAGGGGTTCTCGGTCGCGAACGTGAAGCGCCACGAGGGCGACAAGCGGAACAGGCTCTATCTCCAGCTTCTGCGCGTCATCCGCGACAAGCGTCCGGCGTTCTTCGTCGCGGAGAACGTGAAGGGGCTTCTCCACTTCGCGAAGGGGAAGGTGTTCGAGACGATCCTCTCCGACATGCGCGGACTGGGCTACGTCGTCCAGGCGCGGCTTTTCAACGTCGCCGACTACGGCGTGCCGCAGCGGCGCGAGCGCGTCATCTTCGTCGGCGTCCGCGAGGACGTGGACTTCGCGTACGAGTTCCCGGCGCCGACGCATGACCGCGACGGACGCGACGGACGCGCGAAGTGGGTCGGCGTCGGCGCGGCATTGTCCGCCCTGCCGGACCCCGACAGCCCGAATGACGTCCCGAACCACGTCTACTCGCGCTACAAGCTCAACTTCAACGGCTACATCGGGCACCGTCCGCTCGACCCGGAGAAGCCCGCGCCGACCGTCACCGCGCGCGGCGACGACAGGGGCGGCGTCGTCATTCTGCCGCATCCGAACGGCCGGCGGCGCATGACGGGACGCGAGCTCGCGACGGTGCAGGGCTTCCCGGTAGACTATGCGTTCGCGGGCCCGCTCTCGTCCGTCTACCGCCAGATCGGCAACGCCGTGCCGCCGCCGTTCGCGGAGGCGATCGCGCGTCAGTTTTTGGTATAATTCGGGATTTCGGGAAGGAACAACTATGAAGTATCTCATCAAGCGTTGCGGACACCAGGAACTGGGCAGCATGGATTCGTCCAGGCGGCCTCAGCGCGGCCAATACCTGATGATGTCAAAGCAGAGCGACGTGCTTTCGTTCTTTCCCGCGCTTTCCCAGACCCAGCAGAACGACTTCTGCCTGATTCCGCTCTTTCCCCTCTATTGCCCCGGGAAGATCTATTGCCGCTTCGTCTATCACAACGACAAGTTCCACGGCTCGACGGCGAGTCATCCGAGAAACGAATATCGCCTGTATCTCAACAGGGAGGTCCAAGGCGGCGAACTTCGGTTCTTCGAGGACGGCCTGGTCGTCTTCCGGATGGTTGACGAGGCGGACTTCTCGGGCGGGCTCTTCATCGACTATGCCGCGCCGGGAGACGCGAACCATGCCGTTTATGCGTCCATCCTGTCCGGCAACACGGTCGGCGGGAGCGAGAACTACGCCGTCTACAACGGCGTCATCGACGTCTTCGAGACCCGCGCCCGTGAGATTGACACGACGGCGCAGGACGTCAAGGTCGCGCAGGAAGACCTCGACTTCATCTCCAGGAGCGACAAGGACGTCGAAAGCCTGTTCAATCTTCAGGAGTTCAGGGATTTCGTCTCTGTCGGCTATCGGCACAGGTGCGCCATTACGGGAACGGTGATTGCCTACGGCAGTCTCAACAACCTTGAGGCTGCGCACATCTGTCCGCAGGCTCATGCCGGCCCGAATCTGCCGTGCAACGGCATTTCCCTTTGCCGCGACTTCCACTGGGCGTTTGACCACGGATTCCTGACCTTGACGGACGACTGCCGCGTGAAGGTCTCGAAGCGCGCGCCGAGCGACTTGCTGATGCCTTACGACGGGAAGAGGATCTACATGCCGGCAGACCCGTTCTTCCGTCCTCGCGTCGATTTCATCCGTCATCATCAAAAGCACGTGTTCGAGCATTTCGAGCAGATCCGCGCATTTGACCGGCAAAAGGATCGGGCATGAACGTCATTGACCTGTTTTCGGGATGCGGCGGCCTTTCCAAGGGGTTCCAGGACGCGGGCTGCGACGTGCTTCTCGGCGTTGACGTCGATTCGGCCGCGCTGGCCACCTTCGCGCAGAACCATCCGGGCGCGGTTGCCCTGAACGGCAGCCTTGCCGAAGCGTCGACTTTCGGGAAGATGAAGGAGACTGTCGGCGGACGGCCGGTCGATCTCATCGTCGGAGGTCCGCCGTGTCAGGGTTTCTCGCTGACCGGGCCGCGGAATTTCGACGACGAGAGGAACAGTCTCTATCTTGCCTACATCAAGGCCGTCGAGCTCTTCTCCCCCAGGGGTTTCGTCATCGAGAACGTGCCGGGCATGGCGACGCTTTACGGCGGCGCAGTCAGGGACGAGATCCTCGCGCGATTCAGGGCTCTCGGCTACAGCATCGACTGCCGCGTCCTTTGCGCGGCGGATTACGGCGTTCCGCAGATCCGGCGGCGACTGGTCTTCCTGGCCGTGCGGAACGAATACGGGGACGTCTCCTTCCCTGCTCCCGTCCTGACGCCGGACCGCTACGTGACGAGCCGTGAGGCGATTGACGACCTTCCGCCGCTGACGGACGACTTGGGGGAAGAGAAGTCCGCCTACTGCCGTCCGGCCCGGACTCCCTATCAGAAGGCCTTGCGACATGGATGCAAGACGCTCTGGAACCATACGGCGACCGCGCACAAGGATTTCGTCAAGGCCGTCATCGCCCAAGTCCCGGAGGGCGGCAACTACAAGAGCCTGCCGAAGGGCGTCGGTGAGCACCGCAAGTTCCACATGGCGTGGACGCGCTGCGACGGCCATAAGCCCTCCCGCACGATCGACACGGGACACCGCAACTATTTCCATTACGAATACGACCGGATCCCGACAGTCCGCGAGTGCGCGCGCCTCCAGTCTTTCCCGGACGACTTCGTCTTCTGCGGAACGCGGACGCAGCAGTATCGCCAGGTCGGCAACGCCGTCCCCCCCTTGATGGGCGCGGCGCTGGCCCGCCACCTTGTCAGGCTCGTACGGGGGGACAATGCCTAAGCTGCGGACGATAGACCTGTTCGCAGGATGCGGCGGACTGATGGAGGGATTCGAGCGGAGCGGCGGATTCGAGACCGTCGCCTGCGTCGAATGGGAGGCCGCGCCTTGTCGGAACCTCGTCCAGCGGCTGCGCACGAGATGGGGGCATCCGAATGCCGCAAGCGAAGTGATCCGGTTTGACGTCCGGCGGACGGACGAGCTCTTCTCGGGATTCGCCGACCCTGAATACGGCGTTTGCGGCGGGTTGGACAAGTTGGTCGACGCGCGCAAGATTGACGTGCTGGTCGGGGGGCCTCCCTGTCAGGCCTATTCGCTTGCGGGACGCGTCCGCGATGCGAACGGCATGCGTGACGACTACCGAAACTACCTGTTCGAGAGCTATCTCAAGGTCGTGGCGCACTACCAGCCGGATTTCTTTCTCTTCGAGAACGTCGTCGGGCTCCTGTCGGCCGCGCCTGACGGGACGCCGATTTCGGAAAGGATCCGCAGCAGCTTTGACGCGGCAGGCTATGCGGTGATCGGCGACTTCAAGCGCGCGGAGTTCAATCTCCCCGACTACGGCATCCCCCAGAACCGAAAGCGCATCATCATCCTCGGCGTGCGGCGCAAGACGTTTGGAACGCGCACGGCTCGCATCCTTGACGACTTCTATTCAAACGTCATGCCGTCGATGCGTCAGCGGAGACGTACGGTCGCGCAGGCGATCGGCGACTTGCCGAAGTTCTCGCCTCTGGTCGAGGACGGGAAGGTGACCTATGTCCTTCAGGGGCGCAGGGAAGTCCCGAACCACGTTCCGCGTCGCCAGAGCGCACGGGACGTGAAGGTGTTTCGCCTTCTGACGGAGGACATCGAATCGGGGCGGATGGAATACGTCTCGATCCCTCGGCTGAAAGAGCTCTACACGCAGGTGACGGGGAGGACGAGCAACATTCACAAGTATTACGTGCTGCGTCGCGACCAGCAGAGCAACACGATTCCCGCGCACCTTTACAAGGACGGCTTCCGCCATATCCACCCCGATTCGTCTCAATGCCGCACGTTGACCGTGCGCGAAGCGGCGCGGCTTCAGACGTTTGACGACGACTACGTTTTCCTCGGCAGCATGGGCGAGCAGTACAAGATGATCGGGAATGCCGTTCCTCCGGCGTTCGCCGAGATCCTCGCCAACGCCCTGATCCGGATCTACCGCACGCATTGTCCCGAAAAGCTGCCTCTCGGCTTCATGCAGGACGGGTCTCAGGACGGACTTGCCGCCAAGACGCCCGGCCGATGCGAACAGATGCTTTTGGCTGTCGAACGGAAGCGGGCGGCTCTGACGAGCGGGCAGAGGATGGACTACGGCGCGCTCATCCCGCCGTCGATCCGCCTGCCCGGCTGCGTGAACGCAGACTTCGTCCGCTGGCGCTAGGAGAACTACAACGGCATGTGAGGGAGGCCGCATGAAACCGAGTGAGGAGAAAATCGAAACGGCAGGGCGCGGCGGGCGGCGCGTCCTCGTGGGGACGTATCGGCCGGAGAACGCGGCGT
>CAVAHB010000163.1:0-6999 GCA_963588415.1 Faecalibacterium sp. CAG:74 | reverse complement strand
CGCTCGCGCAGGAGGCCGCCCGCGCCGAGTGCCCCGCGCTCTACGCGGCCTACCTTCGGCTCTCGAAGTCCGTCGCGGTCTACCGCCTCTTCGGCGTCCCCGTCCTGCGCGTCGAGACGCTCGGGCGGCGCACCCGCGTCAAGCTGTTCTGCGCGTTCACCATCCTCACGGTCAAGCGCAGCCGGAAGGCTGTTTCGGCGGTCTAAAGGGAACTGCCATGCCACAGGTCTCGATTGTCATCCCGTGCTGGAACTGCGAGAGGCACGTCGCGAAATGCCTGGATTCCGTCCTAGAGCAGACGTTCGCGGACTGGGAGGCTGTTGTCGTCGACGACGGCTCGACCGACGGCAGCGCGGAGATCCTCGCGCGATACGCCGCGAAGGATCCCCGCATACGGGTCGTGACGCAGGAGAGCCGGGGGCAGGCGGCGGCCCGCAACAGGGCGCTCGGGCTTGCCTCCGGCGAATATGTCGCCTTCCTGGATGCGGACGACTTCTACGACGCGGATTTCCTCCGCGACCTGGTTTCCGAGGCGCGGCGCACAGGGGCGGACGTCGTCATGGCCAACACGAGGTTCGTCGACGGGGAGAGCAAGAGAGAGACGGACTTCGGCCGCAGGGTCCTGACGGACTTCGCCGCGAAGATCGGCGTCCTTCCGCACGGCGGGGTCTGGGACAAGGCGTTCAGGGCGAGCCTCATACGAGATTTCCGGATAGCATTCCCCGAAGGGCGCTGCTACGAGGACACCCCGTTCCTCGTCAAGGCGCTGTTCCATGCGAACGCGCTGGCGGTCACGGGCGGCGCGGCCTACAATTACGTGACGAACCCGGACAGCACGCTTCGCAATCCCGCGCACGAACGCAAGCGGCGGAAAGACGGCGTCGCGGTCGCGAGGGAGATCTTCGGCTTCGCGAAGGAGAACGGCCTGGAGACGGCGTGCCTGACGGACTTCTGCCTCCGGAACGTCCTGAACGTCAAGAAGATGGCGGAGGAGGACTTCCTGTCCATGAAGGGCGTCCTCGCCCCGACGCCCTACCTGGAGCGCCAGGTCAGGCGGCGCGTCCGGAGAGACCGCAGACGGAAGATCCTCGGTCTCCTCGGGCGGCTCATCCCGAAGCCAGCCGGACGGGAGGAGGGCGAATGAGGAAGTCCGTCGCAAAGGCGCTGACGTTCTTCATCCCCGGCCGGGAGAGGCGGCACCATTGCCGCGACTTCCTCATGCACCTGCACGTGAGGGACTTCGGCGAGCTGCGCAGGTTCCTGGACGCCGAGACGCGGGAGCGCGGCGTCCTGCTCGTCGAGACGAACGACTCCCACGGCGAGGTCATTGCGGGCTATGTGGAGTATTTCCGAGAGCTCGGACTCTCCGTCGACCTCCTCGTCAACCCGGCGGCTCTCAAGGAGAACCCGTTCTGCCGGCTCGACCTCTCCGGCGTCCGCGTCTTCGCGTCCGACTATCCGCTCATGAGGCGGTTCTTCGCCTCCCGGAAGTTCCGCGAATACGAACACGTCGTGCTGATGAGTTCCGCCGCGTATTTTTACCGAGAGGACGGCACATACACCTCCGCATTGGAATACTACCCCGAACTGCGGAAGCACCGCTCCCTCTTCGTCGTCGAGCACGACCTGGACGACGTCGGGCGGTTCGGCGAGCGGGACCTTCTCGCGGAAGGCCGCCTGCTGACGCTCGGTCGCTTCGACAGGGGCGTCTTCGCCGCGCCGATCCTCTTCGGGAGCGTCGCCGTCACGCCGAGAGGAGAGGATGGGACGACGTTCGTCTGCGTCGGCGGCATCGAGCGCGAGCGCAAGAACCACGCGGAACTTGTCGCGGCGATTCGGGCGGTCGCCGCGAGGCGGACTGACTTCAAGGTGGTCGTCGTCGGCAAGGGCGAGCTGGAGAGCCTGCCGGAGGACGTCCGCCCGCATGTCGAGGTGACGGGGCGGCTGGACTTCCCCGCGATGTTCAAGCGGATGGAGGAGGCGGACTTCTACCTGCCGCTTCTCGACGCCGCCAACCCCGCGCACGACCGCTACGTGACGACGGGCGTCACGGGCTCGGCGCAGCTCGTCTACGCATTCGGGAAGGTGCCGGTCGTCCACCCGAAGTTCGCGCCGTTCTACGGCTTCGGCGAGGGGAACGCGGTCGTGGCGGAGAGCCTCGCGGACGGCATGCTCGCGGCGGTCGCCATGGAGCGCGGGGATTATCACAAGCGGCAGACGGCGCTCGTCGCGCTCGCCGGGCGGCTAAAGAAGGAAAGCGCGCGGAACATTCGGGAGATGCTGGCGCACAAATTGGCTTCCAAAGGCAGAGCCTACGCCGGCAGTTTTGCCATGATGTGCAAGACGTATCGCAAGAATCTTGCTCGTCTGCAAATCCTGAAGGAGAGCATCGACAAATACAATGCGGACAACATTCCGTTTTACGTCGTCGCGCCGAAAGACGACATCCCGCTGCTGAAGCAGAGCATCGTAAATGGGACGGAGCCGTATGCGATAAGGTTCTTCAATGACGAGGATTTCATGGGCAGCGATTCGCTTGGCGACGGATGGCTTGACCAGCAAATCGTCAAGTTGCGCTTCTACAGGGCCAACGTCTGCGCGTTCTACCTCATGCTCGACAGCGATTCGTATTTCATCCGCGACTTCTACGTCTCCGACTTCATGCATGACGAATCCACGCCGTATATCGTGTGCCACGAGGGAAAGGACGCAAAGCTGATCAACGACAAATGCGGAGGCGGGAAGCACGACATGTCCGTTAGAGAGCAGACGGTGCGTTCGTTCTTCGGAAGGAAAGGGAGACCCTACCAATTCCTGACGACGCCGATCGTCTTTTCCAATGCGGTCTGCAAAGAGCTGGACGAGAAATACAATGCCCGAAAGCTCATCGAGACGGTAAGTTGCGAGGCGTCATGGCACGGGGAGTATCTGCTGACGCACAAGACTGTCAATTTCATTCCGTGTGAGCCTTTCTTCAAGGCGATGGTTTACGAGAAGCAGTACAGACTCTACAGGAAACTGCGAATTTCCGATGATGACATCAGACGGCTTTATCTGGGAATTGTCATGCAGGACAAGCACATAGGGCGTTCAAGATATGAATAGGATTCTCCTGTCATGCAGATGAGGTTCGTGCGTGAGAACAAGGGCGAGTTCCTGAAGGCGATAGAGCCTCAGGCGATTCACAACAGGTTCGACCTCAAATACGACGACTACGACCTGGTCGAGGTGTCGGATGACGCCGGCGGCGAGGTCGCATACGTGCCCGTGAAGGACGAAGGCGAGCGGTTGCTGGTCGGGCTTTACCTGAGGAAGCCCGCCATCCTCATGGGGGAGGGAGGGGGGCAGACGTTCGCGGACGGCCTGTTCAGGCTCTATCCGCGCAGCATGGAGGTATTCTTCCTGCACACGTACGTGCCGCTGCCGCACGTCGAGCCGAAGCCGCATTGGCACGTCGATCTGCCCGCGACAATCGAGGAGTTTGACAAGGAACTGTCCAGCATGACACGGCGCAATTCGAGGCGGTATCCCAGAAGCATCCGAAGGAACTTGGGCGACTATTCCGTCGAGGCGATCTCCGCCGCCGACTGTCCTGAATGGGTAGTCCGAAAATACCTTGACTGGAAACGGGCGTCGCATGGCTTTGACTGGACGAAGCCGCCCATGAGTTACCTGTCTGAAAACGGTGTCACGCACGTCTACTTCATGCACTCGGAGCATGAGCCGCTGGCGATCGGGTTCGTCTGCGAGACCGGGGATAACTGCTTCTTTGAAAACTTCTCTTTTAACAGGGACTTCGCGAAGTATTCTCCAGGCACGGTTTTGTACCATTTCGTCATCGAAGACCTGATTCGGAAAGGAAAGAAGAAATTGTTTCTTCTGGGCGGGGATCTGGAGTATAAGCGACTATTCAACGGCGTCCGCACGGAGACGTATACGGGGTGCATCTACCGGGACTGGGCAAAAGTCTGCAAGGCGAGGAGAATCGCCGCGCGCGTCAACGCCTGGCCCGTCTCGGACAGGATGAAGAAGCGGGTGTTCTCCATCGTGCGCCACGCATTGCGGTGGGACAAATACTATCAGAGCAAGATGAAGGAGGCGATATGCTGAAGAGAGTCATTCTCAGACTGGCGATCAACCTGGTTCCGGCGAGGGAGACGCGGCGACGGCTCCGGGAGCGGTTCTTCCCGAAGAGGAGACGGATCGACATCTCGCCTTCCGACAGGTGCCTGATGGTCTGTCCGCATCCCGACGACGAGATGCTGGGCGCGGGCGGCGTCCTCGTCAAACACGCCGCGAATTTCGACGTCTGCTGCATCTCGAGCGCGGGCGTGGCCTGCGGGGACGTCTCGGCGGAGGAGCGGGCGGACATCCGGATCGCGGAGTTCGGCAAGGTCATGGACGCGCTGGGGGTCGGGAACAGGTGGATCTTCAAGACGTTCGGGAAGCCGCCTTTCATCGAGCAGATCGACGGAATGTTCGGCGACTACTGCGCCGCGCTGGACATGGCGAAGTACGACTACGTCTTCATGCCGCACCCGCGCGACGGGCACCCGGAGCATCAGTACATAACGAACGTCCTCATGAAGAGGATCATGCGCAGGAAGGGCTGGCGCAAGAACGCGACCGTCGTGTTCTACGAGGTGTGGACGCCGCTTCAATGCCCGAATCATCACGAGGACATATCGGGGGTCGCCGCCGAGAAGAGGCGGATTCTGTGCCTGTATAAATCGCAGTGGGTGAAATACGACTTGATTCCGCGCATGTTGGGGCTGAACGCCTACAGGGGCTATTATGCCGACAATGCGGAGTATGCGGAGGCGTTCGAATTGGTTCCCGCCGAGAAATACATGAGGAGGTGCAGACCGTGAAGAAGTGGATGATAGATTTGATTCCGTTCAGGAAGATCCGCAAGGCGCTCAAGGCGGAGTGGCAAGCCGCCCGACAGCCTCGAATCTACAGGGAGAACTTCATTGAGGCGACTGCGAGACTGTCTCACGTCGAAAATGTAGAGCTTGGCGGAAGCGTGTACATCGGCATCAATTGCGAACTGTATGCCGAGGGCGGAATCGCAATCGGGGCGTATACGAAACTGGGGGAGGGATGCCTGATTCTTTCTACGGGGCACAACTACAAGAGCCGATCCCGCATTCCCTACGACCATGTTGGTCTGCTCCGGCGCGTCCAGATCGGCAAGAACGTGTGGATTGGCTGCCGGTGCACGATCCTTGGCGGCGTGAAGATAGACGACGGCGCGATTGTTGGGGCCGGCAGCGTCGTCACGAAAAGCGTTCCCAAGTATGCCATCGTGGCGGGCAATCCGGCAAGGATCGTGGGGTGGAGAGACAAGGGGAATTACGACGCCCTGGAGCGGGCGGGGATGAATTATCCGCAGGAAAGCGAGTTGCCGCGCGAATGGGTGCGGGAGGACGGATTCAAGGACTATCTGGAGTGAAGACATGAACAGACTGCCGAAGATGATGACCTGCTGGATTCCCGTCAGGACGTGGCGGAAAAGGGCGCGGGCAACGCTTGAGAGGCTCTTCTACGGCCTTGTTCCGCTTCACGGCGACTGGGTCGTGTTCTACGACACGTTCTCGCGGAACGGAAACGGGGACAGCGTCCGCCCCGTTGCGGAGGAGCTGAAGAAGAGGCGGCCGTCGTTCAGGTTCTTCTTTGTCTCGAAGGAGGAGAAGGACATCGAGATGGCGGACGAAGTCCTGATCGAGAACTCCAGGAGGTTCTGGTCCGTCGTGCGAAGGGCGAAATTCGTCGTCTCCCCGATGGACTTCCCCAGGATGAAGCGAAGGGGGCAGATCTTCGTCGCAACGTGGCACGGAAGCCCCATCAAGAGAATCTACCTGTCCCGAGACAGGAAGAACGAAAGCTACGTGGACTACGTGAGGCAATATGAAAATGCGGACATATGCTGCATTCAGGGTCTCGGAACGAGAGCGCTCTTGACGGAGTCCTTCGATCTGAAGGAGACGCAGCTGTTCAACTCCGGGCTGCCGCGAAACGACATGCTGTTCACCGTCACGGACGAATTCAGGCAAGATCTGAAGCGAAGGCTTGGGCTTCCGCCCGGCAAGAAGGTCGTCTTGTATTGCCCGACGTGGAGGAGATACGATTACAAGGCGCGTCTTCCTCTTGACCTGGAGCGGATGAAGGCGGAACTCGGCGACGACTACGTCCTTCTGCTGCGCTCCCACGTCGGAAAGCACGCCTGGGTCGACGAGAACGACAACCCGATGAGGGCCTTTGACGGGGAGTTCTGCTTTGACGGCGGCGAATACCCCGAGGCGACGCACTTGTACACGATCGCGGACGTCCTGGTTTCGGACTACTCCTCCGCGATATTCGACTTCGCGCTTACGGGGAAGCCGCAGGTTCTCTACATCTACGATTGCCGCGAATACGGGGAGGAGTTCGGGCTGTTCTTCGACATGGAGAAATTCTCGCCTTTCCCCAAGGCCAGGAATCAGGACGAGCTCTGCGCCGCGATAAGGAACTGCGCGGTGGACCGCGAGGCCTACGGCAGGTTCGTCGCCGACTACCTGGGGTTTGAGAACGGAACGGCGGCAAGACAGGTCGTGGACTACATGTGCGAAGCGGGGGAGCGATGAAGAAATGTGCAGCATGCGCACGGGGGTCAGACCCCAGTGCACATAGGATCGAGTGCAGAGGATGCGCCGCCCCCGCCGACCCTGATGCCGCCTCTCACGACGCCGCCTCTCACGCCGATTCTTACGATGATGCCTCTCACGCCGCTCCTGATGCCGTCTCTCACATTTTATAAAAAGTGAGAAGCAGAAAGGCGGTTCTCTATTCTCACTTTTTTAAAAAAGTGAGAATGAAGACAGCGTGTTTCATTGTTCCAACATTTCATGAAAAGTGGGAATCGGAAGGGAGGAGATGCTCGGATGTTCGGTTGCTCGGTTGACCGGATGAGAGATGGCAAATCGCCAGTCCACGAAGTTGAGAAACGATTGGTCATCC
>CAVAHB010000162.1:0-7393 GCA_963588415.1 Faecalibacterium sp. CAG:74 | reverse complement strand
CGCCAATTCCAACGAAGACGAAAGTGTGTTTTCCACTAACTTTGGAGTAGAGCCTTAAATCCCCATCTGCTTCAGCGCCTGCTCAAATGCGCCGATGCCGCTGAGCAGCGTCCCGACTCTCAACTTCCTCTTCATGCCTCAACCCGAATCTCACATTTTATAAAATGTGAGATCCCCCTCTCCCTCTGCGATTCTCACTTTTAGGCAAAACCGAGATTCCGAACCCCATGCATATGCAGAAGCCGCGCCCCGTCAGAACTTCAGCCACGGGATGAAGATGCGGATGAAGTTGCCGACAAGCAGCTTCGCGCACTCAATCGCCTTTTCCTTTCACAGCTCCTCGAAGAGCGCTTGCCAGCGGTCGACGACGCGCGCGACGGTGAATTCCGCCGCGACTGCCCGTGCCCGCTCCGCCATCTCCGCAAGGCGAGTTTCGTCCCGCAGGAGCGCAGAGACCGCATTGCCGAAGCGCACCGCATTGTAGGGAACCGGCACAATCTCTCCGCCTCCACCCCCGAGGACATCGTGTATCGACGCAAAGCTCCCGAGCGCACACGGCACACACCCCGATGCCATCGCCTCAACGAGGACAAGCGGGACACCCTCGAAGTCGGACGTAAGAAGCAGGACTTTTGCGCGGGCATACGCGGTCGCCGGGTTCTGAAACCCGAGGAAAGCAACACGAGGCGCATCCGCAAGAAACGCCTCATACGTGGCGCGGTCTGGTCCGTCTCCGACGACCTCAAGGCGCCAATCCGGGAAGGCGTCCGCAAGGCGTTCCTTCCAAAGCGTAGCTATGCGGGAGAAACGCTTCTGCCTTTCCTCAAGCCTGCCAACGTAGAGAAGAACGTTCTCCTTCTTGCGCGTTGTGGCGGCGTCGGGGATGGGGAGCGTAAGCGGGTTGCCAATCGCCTCAAGACGGTGCGCGAACGGAACCCCGGCGACGAGGCGAAAGAGTGGCTTAAAGCTCTCCGACAGGAGCACGTAGCGATCGCAAAAGAAGTACACCAGGAACAGATTGAGCGATGAGACAGCGCAGAGGGCTGCGCGAAGGAGCGGGTTGTGCGCGGAGGCAATGAAGTAATTCCCGTTTGGCTTGGCGTGCAGGCAAGAGATGAGACGGACACCAAGACCGCGACAGGCGCGTCGCAGAAAAAGTGTTGCATAGAAAGGCAGACACCAATCATTGATGAGGTAGGCGACTTGGCGTTCGATGAGGGTGCGGCGCAGAATCTCCCTGCTCGCCTTCGTGCAAGCTCCGACACCCGGCATGACGCAAAAAACCTCCGGAGAGAGGTCGGCGAGAAGCATAGGGTTCTCGCAACGGAAGGCAAAGATCGTTACCTTCCAGCCACGGCGTACCCACTCGTTCGCCAACGTCGCCGTGACGCGCTCGACGCCGCCGACGTCCCACGCGCCCATGAAATACAGGATACTCTTACTGTCCTCGTCCTTCCGTTCTGTTGCCATCGTGCTCCCTCATGTGCGCGAATCGCCGCCGGGGAAGTCCGATGCATGAAAAGAGCGCATTTTCTCTTAATGCACTCCTGATAGCCCTAGCACAGGCCCGATAAAATACATGAAGAGAAAATGCGCCCAGCAGGGCGCATCTCGACTTGCATGCTGCTCTATCGGTAAAATAGTGCTAGTATTTTCAGGAACAGCGTGTAGTGTTGATGCTACATTTTAGGCGGTCGCGGGGTGGAGCGCGGCGTTGACGCCCGCGTCAGTTCCCGACCTATAGGCTCGCACGGCTCGCCGACCCTTTCAGGCCCCGCGCCGCAGAACAGATGGAATTATACCATATTTTAGGTTTTAGGTATTAGGTTTTAGGTTTCAGCCACGAATCTTCACGAATCAACACCAAAGATTTGCGGAGATTCGTGTCATTTCGTGGTTAACATCTTTTCCACCTTTCCACTCTTCCACTTTTCCACCCTTGCAGATAGAACCTGAAACCTAAAAGTTAAAACCTCTGTGTTTTTGTGTCTCTGTGTTAAAGAACAATCCTGTCAATCCTGTAAATCATGTCTAAAAACTTCGCGTCCTTTGCGTCGAGAAACTGACGCTCCCCCGAATTCCCATTCAGGCTACCGGGATGGCGAACTGACTTGGCGCACGTTCGCCGCCAAAGGCGCGGCGCAAGCGGAGGTCGGACGTCCCGACGGCTTTCTTGCGCCGCGACGGCGCGTCAAGACCCGCACGGCGCAAGGCCTCGCGCTTCTTCGCGCGCGACGCCCGCCAGTCCTCCCATCCGATGACGATCGGCTCACGCACGGGAGATCTCCTGCTTGAGCGCCCGCAGCTGCGGAAGGACCTTGAAGTCCCGGAGATCCGCCAGAAGCCCGGACAGCTTCAGGGCGCGTTCAAGCAGGTCGCCTGTCGCCTCGATGTCGGCCCGTGCCGCGCTTATCTCCTTCATCGTCATCAGCCGCAATTATACCATATTTCGGTTTGGATGTCGGACAATGGTTGCCCCTTCTTCTCAGAATTATCTATTCGCACCACTTCATCGAAAATCTTCCCGCGCGGAACAATCCTGTCAATCCTGAGAATCCTGTCAAAGATCTTTGCGTTTCTGCGACCTTTGCGTTAAAAACGCTTCGGCGAGGCGAATGGCTGGCGAGGTTTTTGGCATCTTGGTAATATGAAAAGGTTTTGAACGGCAATAACTTCCACTATTTGACCGTTCGTTTGCAATTTCACGGATAAATCGGAATTTTGTTGATAAGTGATAAATAAGTGTAGATACGATTTCATAACTTTTCTATTGACACACGCTAAAAACTTCAAAATCATCAAAAAATCTGCAAAATTCATGCATTTTTAGTCTCTTCATTGTCGTATAACATAGAAAATAGAATTGTTCACAATTTGGTCAATAATTTGGTATAATTTTCATGGTATGGATAATTTTGATGTCATTGTCGTCGGCGGCGGACACGCCGGAACGGAGGCCGCTTTGGCCGCCGCGCGGATGGGCGCGAAGACCCTCCTGGTCACGTCGCAGCGGAACGCCATTGCGAAGATGCCTTGCAATCCGGCCATCGGCGGCCTTGCCAAAAGCCATCTCGTCTACGAACTGGACGCCCTCGGCGGCGAGATGGGCTTGAGCGCCGACATGACCGCCCTTCAGTCAAAGACGCTGAACCGCAGCCGTGGCGCGGCCGTCTGGGCGACGCGAACGCAATGCGCAAAGAAGGAGTATTCCGAGCGGATGCAGGCGGTCGTCTTTGGCACGGCCAACCTCGCGGTTCTCGAAGATTCCGTCACGGATCTTGTCGTCAAGCGCGACAAGGCGTGTGGCGTTCGCACGGAATCCGGCGAGCAGATCAATGGGCGAACGGTCGTCGTCACGAGCGGGACATCCCTTCGAGGGCGCATTTGGATTGGAAAGGACTGCTCCAAAAGCGGCGGCGATGCGCGTCCAGCCGTTGACAGTCTTTCGTCATCGCTTCAGAACCTCGGGTTTCAACTCGTCCGCCTCAAGACGGGGACGCCGCCCCGGTTGAAGGCCTCGACGTGCGATTTTAGCGTGTGCGAACGGCAAGACGGCGAGATTCCACGTCCATTGTTCCACGTGGAACACAATCCGAACAATGTTCCACGTGGAACAATGCCGGAGTTTCCGTGCTATCTCACCCATACAAACAAAAAAACGCACGACATCATTCGCGCCCATCTTCAGGATTCGGCTCTTTATGGGGGCGCCATCCGCGGAACGGGAGTTCGATATTGCCCGTCCATCGAGGACAAGATCGTCCGTTTTGAGGGCGTTGGCAGCCACCATGTCATGCTGGAGCCGGAGGATTCGGGCGGTCTCGTCATCTATCCGAACGGTTTAAGCTGCAGTCTGCCCGAGGACGTCCAGAAGGAGATGGTTCATTCCGTTCGCGGCCTCGAACGCGCGGAGTTTCTGGCGTTTGCCTATGCAATCGAGTATGACGGAATCGATGCGCGGGAGCTCATGCATACGCTGGAGTCCAAGCGCATCGAGAGCCTGTTTTTCGCCGGGCAGGTCAACGGGACGACGGGATACGAGGAGGCGGCGGCGCAAGGCCTGATGGCGGGCGTCAACGCCGCGCTTAAGACGCAAGGCCGAGAGCCGCTCGTCCTTAGCCGGCAAGACGCCTACATCGGCGTTCTCATCGACGATCTCGTCTCGAAGGGGACGGACGAGCCGTATCGCATGTTTACGAGCCGTGCGGAGCGTCGTCTCCTCCTGCGGCAAGACAACGCGCGCTATCGTCTTCTGGAAGCCGCCGAAAGAGTCGGCATCGTTTCGGCATCTGAAATAGCCGGGCGAAAGCGAGAGCTTGACGTCATCGGGGGCGTTTGCCCCATCGAGACGTTGCCGTTGGAGATTCGCGCACGGGTTGAAAACGAAAGAGATGTTATGCGACATTATGCGCCTTACATTGCGCAAGAGGAGAAGGCGGCGCTCAAGGCCAAGAAAGACGAGGCGCTTTTGATTCCGAAGTGGCTTGACTATGACAAATGCACGCAGATTCGCTTTGAAAGCCGCGAAAAGCTCAAGAAGCAGCGGCCGGAGACGCTGGCGCAGGCCAGCCGGATCTCGGGGGTCAATCCGACCGACGTCAGCATTCTCTCGATCATCATCAAGCGAGGATATGTTTAGGAAGGGTGGAAAAGTGGAAGGGTGGAAAAGTGGAAGAGTGGAAAAGTGGAAGAGTGGAAAGGTGGAAAAGTGGAAAGGTGGAAAAGTTTTCAACGCAAAGGCCGCGAAGAGTCTGACGCAAAGGCCGCGAAGTTTTTAGACAGGATTCACAGGATTGACAGGATTACTCTGTGCGCGGCAGTTCTTTAACGCAGAGTCGCAGAGACGCAGAGGTTTTTGACAGGATTTACAGGATTGTTTGGTGCGTGGTAGTTTTAACACGGGGACGCAAAGGCACGGAGTTTTGTCGTTATGGGTCTTCCTACGGCTTCAGCGGAGACACACGAGAAGTGCGCCTTTTTGTCTGCCGTTAAAGCCTGTTTTGTGATTATCCGCTTTGCCGTGTCCGAATAGATATGGTATAATGTGCTTGTTTTCGACTTCTTGGAGAAATTGTATGTTTTCGCAAGATATGTTTAGAGACCGTGTTGCGTTCGACAATCCTTGGTGGAGCCTTGGAAAGATCAGCGACACGTACGCCAGCGTTCGCCCCCGTCGTCTTTTAGAGTCCGTTTATGCGCAGCTGACGGACTGGGATCTTCATCGGGCGCTGATTCTCCTCGGTCCTCGGCGGGTCGGCAAGACCTGGCTGATGCAGCACCTTGTCGGACGGATTCTTGAGACGCGGTTCGTTCCGACGCATGCCGTCGTCTTCATCTCCATTGACGTGCCTGTCTACCACGGCGCCGGGCTTGAGGAGCTTCTGCTGTCAGCTGCGCAGATCAGCGGGGCGGACCCCCGCCGGGAACGGATGGTGGTCATGTTCGACGAGATTCAGTATCTCAAGGACTGGGAAGTCCACTTGAAGACGCTTGCGGATGCCTATCCGAACGTTCGCTTCATGGCGAGCGGGTCTGCGGCGACGGCGCTGGCCCACGGTTCGCAGGAAAGCGGCGCCGGTCGGTTCAGCGACATCCTGCTCGGGCCTCTGACGTTTGACGAGTTCCTTGAGGTCACGGGCGAGAGCGGCGACCTGGAGGAGAGCCTGGAGCGGACGAACAAGCTGTTCCTTGAATACGTGAATTTCGGCGGCTATCCTGAACTTGTCATGAACCGCGCCGTGCAGGCGAATCCCGTGCAGTTCGTCCAGCGCGACATCGTCGACAAGGTCCTCTTGCGGGACTTGCCGAGCCTCTACCACATCGAGGACGTCCGAGACCTTCAGTCCTTCTTCTCGTATCTGGCCTTTCATAGCGGCATGATCCAGAGCTGGGAGACCCTGTCGCAGGGGGCGGGGTTGCGCAAGCAGCAGGTCGTGGCGTTCATGAGATACCTTGAGGAGGCGTTTCTCGTTTCGCGCCTTGACCGCGTGGACGTCTCCGCCATGAGGCTTCAGCGCGCGACGCAGTTCAAGGTCTACCTCACGAACACCTCCTTGCGGGCCTCGATGTTCCTCCCTGTCCGGCTGTCGGACGACCCTTACCTTGGCTATGCGGTCGAGACGGCGATTTCGGCTCAGCTGGGGGTCGGGCCGTCTCGCAACGACTGGCGCTATGCGAACTGGAAAGTCGGGAAGACGCAGGGGGAGGTCGATTTCGTCCACGTCCATCCCGGTACGCAGCGGCCTGACAGGGCGTTGGAAGTCAAGTGGTCGGACGGCCCGTTTGACCATCCGGCGGAGCTTCGGCAGGCGATTTCGTTTTGCGAGCGCAACGGGCTCGATCGGCTGTGGGTGACGACTCGGACGCAGTGCGGCACGAAGAAAGTCGGCGGAGTCGAGGTCGTCTATGCGCCGTCGGCCCTGTTCGCCCGCAATCTCGGACGGGGAACGGCGTTCAAATAAGCCTCGCGAAAGCCGTTTTTGTGCTTATTTCGACACAACATTCAAAATAGACACGCCAGAAAGGGCTTAATTGCTATCGCGGTGACAAAGCCCGCAACGGCTTGACGCAAAGAATGCGGTTTTTCGCCAGGAAGGTCATAGCAGACCTCGCGTTTCGAGCTCGGCTTCGTCGAGTCCGAGATAGTGGCCGAACTCATGGATGTAGGTGATGCGCACCTCTTCGTCGAAGATCGCGTAGTCCCCCTCGGAATAGTCCCAGAGCTCGGCGAGGAAGAACGTGATGCGCGGCGACTCGAAGCAGTCGGGATCGGCCGGATCGCTGCGAGCCGGGCCGCTGAAGAGCCCCAGCGAATCTTCCGCGACGCCTTCGTCGAGCCAGTGCCGCGCCATTTCCCATTCACAGAAGACGGGGACGTTCTCCGCCAGCGACCGCAGGTCGTCGGGCAGCTCCGAGATCACGCGCCGGACGAGACTGGCGACACGGCGTTCGAGTCGTTCGCGGATGTTCGTCCGATTCTTCAGAGTGCGCTTCGTCAACATACGCACATTATAGCAGATTTACTGGAATGTCGCGGATCTTCAAAAAGCTCGAAGTCACTCGCCCCGGCGAGCGACCGTTTTCAACGCAAAGTTCGCAAAGGGATTAACGCAAAGACCGCAAAGTTTTCAGACAGGATTCACAGGATTGACAGGATTGGATGTTAGCCACGAATGAACACGAATCTCCACAAATCTGATTCGTGTTGATTCGTGAAGATTCGTGGATAAAATCTGATGCCGTGATCACGACACCCGCGACACGGACGGGCGTAAATATGGTATAATCCGTTTCGTTTGCGGAAGGACGCGCCGACAAGGCGCAACCTGACGCGGACAATCGATCTTTGATATCGGCGGCACGCGCCTTCACGGAGTTTGCCGCCACCATCAAA
>CAVAHB010000161.1:0-8520 GCA_963588415.1 Faecalibacterium sp. CAG:74 | reverse complement strand
ATTGTTTCCCCTTATGTCCTGGTAGTTCACGAGGAGGGCGACGTCTTCTGGCGACTTCGCGAACGCCCTGACCTGCTCTGCGGCGTAACTGTCGCCGAAATGCGTCATCAGGAAAATCAGCCTGTGGAGCTCCGTCTGCACGAACCGTTGTGCGAACGCGATTTCGGGTCCGAGCGTCATGCTGACGGCCTCATACCCATCGACTCGCATCTCGACAAGCCACCTGCGCATCGGCACGGCGTCGGCAAACGCCTTCTGCACGACGGCATTCTCCATCACCGCGCCTTTCAGGACATCGTCCGCAGTCCACCAGATGTGCGAATAGCGAACGGCATCCCATGCGGCGACCTTTACCATGCGCGAAACGGGGCTCGTCATCACCTTGGCGAAGAGCGTCAGCGCGGCTTCTTCCGGCATTCGCTTGAACGCCAGCCGAATCCGCCGCGCCATTTCCGCCGGAGACGTTTCGGGGAGAACAAGGGCATCTGCACATGTCGTTTTCATTTCACCTTCGCAAGTGCAACATCCGTGCCAATCGGTCAGATGCGACCCAATCCGAATGCCGCGCCCCATTTTCCGTTCAAGACACGACCATCTGCTCATTTTGTGAGCGGCGTCAACGAAACAGGTTCTCACTTATAATTATAAGTGAGAACCTGTGCGCGTCGCATCCGCCGCCGGACGGCGCCCGTTTTGAGGCCGCAGGCGTTAGCGTCTCTTGACCGTTACCGCCTTACGCCGGAAATAGCGTCAGAGAAATTCCCTTGACTTCGCCGCGACAATGGCGGCGATTTCCCATTCATCACGAGACTCGTCAGTCGTCGACGGGGCAGTCGCTGCAGAAGGCGCGGCGGCCGCAGTCGCGGCAGAAGGCGCCGCGCCAGACGGCGTCGAACTGCTCGAGGAGCGGGCCGACGAGCGCCGGGTCGTCCGTCAGGACGCCGTTCTCGAAGTTGCGTCTGCGCGCGCTCTTCGCGCCCATCCCCGCGCCGGTCAGGTTGGCCGACCCGAAATACGCCGTGCGTCCGTCGACGATGAGGCACTTGAAATGCACGCGCGGACACAGCGTCCGCTCCATCCCCCGCCACAGGGCGGGATAGCGGTCGAAGTCGTCGCGCCAGTTCGGTCCCGGGTCCTTCGCGTGGATGAGCCGCAGCTCGACGCCGCGCTTCAGCATCCCGTCCAGCACCTCCAGGAACGGCACCATGTCGCGTCCGCCGGCGTCGACGTACATGTCCTTGACGTCGGCGGTCGCGATCCACAGCCGCCGCTTCGCCTGCGGAACGATCCCGCAGACGACCCGTTCGTAGATTTCGCGGTTGGAAAGGAAGGTCGTCATTCGTTCCCGTCGGATAGCCCCTCTGCGAATTCCAGTAGGGCGGCCAAGCGTTCCGAAAGTTGTTTCACGTCGAGTCCGTCCATCCGGTCCGGCAGCGCATCATGCCAATACCACCAGCGTTCGCCGACTTCGCGCAGTTTGTCGGCTTCGATGGTGATGCCCGAAGAGGCGACAAACGGAAGCTTCGCCTTTACTTTCTCATAAGTGCTTCTTGTTGTCGTGGAATCCTCGCTGCATTTGCGCAACCCAATCTCCCAAGCACCTCGTATGCCGCATTTGCTCAGGGCAACTGACACCCAGTTAACATCTTTGGACAGCGTAATGACCTGGTCTGCGCAGAATTCCAGAAACCGTTCGTCGTCATGGATCTCCTGTTCCTTGTCATCGGCGACTATTCGCCAGTGCTTGAAATTCTTGTCCGGAAGCATCGACAGGACTTTCGAGAATGAAGCGTATCGGTGTTTTGCCGCGTCCCAAATCTCGGAATGACGGGTTGCCGTTTCCTCCAATGCTCTGCGGAAGTTCAAGATCTCTCCGAGGCCAAGTCCATCATACCAACGTTTATAGATCAGACGGTAGCGGTTTATTGTGGCCGCACAGAACTTCAACGGCGAGATCTGCCCATCTGGATCCCACATGGAAGCAACGCTTGCCCCGTCCTCGATGCACAGTTCCGCTTGGCATCTCGCACGTTCTGCCTGGCTTTTCGAGTCATCATAACGGCACGGATAGTTTTCGTCCCTCGCATCGTCACCCCACTTCCTGTTCACTGAAAAGGGCAAAGGCGCAAGATTGCCCATAGAGTTCTTAAGCCATTCGCATGCGCGCTTGGCATCGGAATCTTGCATCTTCTCAATTGAGCCGTGCGGCATAACGTGATCGCAATCCCGCATCTTCTCAATTGAGCTGTGCGGCATCATGTGATCGTAATCCCAAGACAGATTTTCTTCCGACCACAAGCCAAGATTCGGATCGTATTTGAATTGATTGTTAAGTCCAGACCCTTTGCATGCGTACACGAGAATGTTGTAGGCGTGGTCGTAGTTCGAGTTGCGGTATCCCTCTGCAATTGACTGTGCAACATCCGGATGGTCGTCCTTCCATTTCAGCAGCGATTCAATCGAACCGACCGGGATGCCGTCCAGCTTTTCCGGCGCAATCGGCAACAGGAGCCTTGGCTTGCCGTAATATCTCTCCTTCGTGAGATTTGCGATTGCGATCGGAAGTCCCTGTTCGAGTATCATGCGCACCGCATAATCTATATGAGAGGCATAGCCGAACAACAATTCCGCCAACCCGTTCACGTTGCAAGTGCCGAACAGTCCGTCATGGCCTGCCGCAAGCAGCAGCATCAGGAATGCATCGCCGTTTCTTTCAGAAGCGTACCTGGCGCAGTGCCATTGTGTTAACAGGTGCTTTTCCTCGACTTTCTGTGTTAGCAGGTGCTTTTCCTCGACTTTCCGGATACGCTCCTCAAAGACGTCGAGGAATTGAACAAAAGCCTCCTTTTCTGATGCGTTCGTTTTTCTGCACATCTCCATGACTGCGGAGAATGGCGAACCGGAATAGAATTGCGGCGAGGAATCTCTCTTGAATTCCGACTTGAACAGCCGAATCGCAAGATGCGCGATCCGCGATTCGCTTGCAAGTCCATATTCCTCATGTACGCCCTGCACGACGGTCCTGAAACCTGAAGGCAACTTCGACTTAAGGACGGAGTACGCGAGTTCCTCGTCGCTGGGCACGACGCCGCCCTTGCCGATTCTCGTGAAATAGAGTGCTATGTCGTTTTCCGTCACGCTGCTGGCATCCAGCAAGAACACGGCATAGTCGTTAGACAGACTGAGGACCTTGTCACAGAGTTCCCTGAACTTCTCCTCTGAAGGACTGAACTTCAAAAGGGTTTCGCCGAAAAGGCGTTTGTTGACTTTCGACTTAAGCAAACGCCTGAAGTCGTCAAACGAACCTGTGCGCGTTGTCTCGGCAAATTGCCTCAACAGTGTATACGGCACCGGGCATTTTGCCTTCACGGGATACAGCTGGAACGGATAGGGCTTGATCTGGTTTTCCTCCCATTCGGCAAGGGCTTCGGCGGCTGCCCGTTTTTCGCTTGCCGGCAACAGGCTGTTTCTCGTCTCGCTTGACGATTCGGCATAGCCCCAGGGCTGCGACGCCGTCGTGACGAAAAATTCATACTGGCATCCGCCATCCTCACGACAAGCCGCAAGGTCTATCCATAGAATGGAATTGAATTTGCTTCTGCCATCGGGGAATTCGTCAAATCCCAAAGCTATGGCCGTCGCCCGCTGCTGCCCGTCCAGCAATTCGTATACACGAGGCTTGTTCTCATTGTGCCATACGCTTAATGCGCCGATGGGGAAGCCTCTGAACATGGAGTCCCACAAGGTCTCGATCCGTGCGGCATTCCACACTTTGCCTCGTTGTATCGGAGGAATCGTCAAGACGTTCTTCGCATGGTCACGGGTCGCTTCAGAACCTTCTCGCAGCATGCGGGCAACTGTCGCGATTGAGAGAGAGCAGGGAAGCACAAGTTCTCCTTCCGACTTGTCGTGAACGGCATCGCCGTTCGAATCCAATGTCTTGGGTCGCGTCTCATCAAGCACTTCTTGCACAGCCGTCTTGAGCAGCTCCACGTCTTCCGCTATGTCCTGTCGGTCAAAGACGGGAGTGCGGACTCTCCACATCAAAGAGCTGTAGTAGGACATGGCAAGTATTTCCCGCCTGTTCTTCGGTTCTGCGAACTTGGCGATCAGCGCCTCTCGCAATTCGTCATATTGGTGCCTGCACAATTCAAAATGCAGTTCAACATGATACTCTTTCCCCGCCCCGGACCCGCTGGCGACCAGCTCATAATGAAAGCCTTTGAGCGCATCATCTTCTTTGGCCATTTCCGGACTTGCGACCGCATATATCCAGTTCGCCTCATTGTGCGGAGAGAAGTCAGCGTCATCGTATTGCGCAAAACATCTCTTAAAGCACGCGCTCATTTCATTGAATTCCATTGTCTGATCCTTTCTTTCTCGTTGTCGTCAAAGATACTTCCTCGCCGTGTTCCGGGTCATGCCGAGCGCGGCGGCGGCGCGGGTGAGGTTCTGGCCGTACTTCTCGTACACGCGGCGGACGTGCAGGCGGATCGCGTCCTCAAGCCTGTCGGGGACGCGCCCCGCCTTCAGCTCCAGCCCGCCCGAAAGCCCCGCGTTCATCTCCTTGTGCTCGCGCATGAGGGCCTCGAAGTCGTCCTCCTCCAGCGCGGTCGCCCGGTCGAGGACGTTGACGAGCTCGCGGACGTTGCCGGGGTAGTCGTAGTCCATCAGCGCGGCGACCTGCTCGTCCTTGAGGACGGCGTTGCCGTGGAACTTGCGCCACCAGGCGTTGGCGATGACCGGGATGTCCTCCTTGTGCTCGCGCAGCGACGGCGTCCTCATCTGCACCACGTTGAGGCGCTGGTAGAGGTCTTCGCGGAACTTGCCCTCGGCCACGAGGCGCGGCAGGTCGCGGTTCGTGGCCGTGACGAGCCGGACGTCGCACGTCAGCTCCTCCTTGCCGCCCACGCGCATGAAGCGTCCGCCCTCGAGGACGCGCAGCAGGAGCGCCTGCACCTCCAGCGACATCTCCCCGATCTCGTCGAGGAAGAGCGTGCCGCCGTCCGCCAGGAGAAACAGGCCGTCCGTCCGCTCCACGGCGTTCGTGAACGCCCCGCGCTCGTGCCCGAAGAACCTGTCCTCCAGGAGGTCTTTCGTCACGCTCGCGCAGTTGAAGGCGACGAACGGCATCTGCCGCCTCGGGCTCTTCGTGTGGATCTGCTGGGCGACGGTCTCCTTGCCGGTGCCGCTCTCGCCGAGGATGAGGACGCGGGCGTGCTCATGCGCCGCGACGCGGTTGATCCGCTCCCGCAGCGTCACGATCGCGTCGCTCTTCCCGAGAAGCTCCCGGCTGCCGTAGCGGTCGTAATGCGCGACGGCCTTTTTGACGTCCGGCGACCATGATGCCGGGCGGACGCCGTCGGCGAGACAGCGGACGGCCGTGGCGTAGAGCGATTCGTCCTGGTAGTTGCGGTAGGCGAACTGCGCCGCGTCGATCAGCGTGAGGTAGGCGCGGACGTCCGCCGACGCGCCCTTGCGGTTTTCGAGGAACGGGCGGAACGCCTCGACGTCCGCGCCGAACGCCTGCCCGACCGCGTCCAGGAGGCTTCCGTCAAGGCAACGCACCTTCAGGAATCCGACGAGCAGGGCGGCGACGTGTTCGGGCATTTCAAGTGCGCTGATCCACGTCACCTCCACGCCCTTCGCCTTCAGCTTCGCGAGGGCCGCCTTGAGCGAGTCGGGGTCGCCGCCCAGCGAGAGGCCCAGAAGGTAGATGCGCGTCCATCGCGGCGTCCCGCGCTCCCCCGCGAGTTCCCCAAGGAACTCCGGCAGGCGCCTGCGGCTCATGCCGCGCACGTCCGCCCTGCCGTCCAGTGCCTTCAGCGCGACGGCTGCCGCCGCGACGTATTCGGGATAGCCCCAGCCCGTCAGAATCAGGTTTCCGTCCTTCTTCATGTCGTGTCAGTCCTTCTTCGGCATTGTCATGGCGTTTCTTCCTTAATCACGACTTCGACGGCACCGACGGCGTAGCAGGCGACTTCGTATTCGTTGAAGACGAAGTGCCAGCCGTCCTTGGCCAGGCAGAAGTTGTCGTGCGGCTTGACCTCGTCCTGCACAGCGTCCTTGCCGATCTTCGCGACGACGGCGTCACGCAGCCGCCTCTTCAGCGCGTCCCGGTCCGCAAACGCCGGGACGTCGGCAAGCGTCAGAACCTTGCCTGACTTGCGGTCGATCGTCCCGACCGTGATCCGCGTGCCGCCGTGTGCGCCGCCCGTATAGGAGTATTCCTCGCAGCGGAAGCTCAGGTGCCGCCGGTCGGCGTAGACGATCTTGTAGTCCTTCTTGAACTCCTGGTCGGTCGCCGAGCACGGATGCACCATCCAGTCCGGCCTCGACATGAAGTCGTCTGGGTCTTCCCGCTCCGGCACGGGCGACGTCGCCAGTTCGCGGCAGAAGTCGATGTAGCGAACCCGGTCTTCCGCGCCGGCGTCGCCGTTCGGCGTCGCACAGCCGGCAAGAGCCAGGCACGCCCCCGCAAAAGCCGCAACGCGCAATGTCCGCGCCCGTCTTTTCTGTCTGTTGTTCATGGCGTTCCCCGTTATGCGAGAGAGTCCAATGAGGACTTCTCAGCCTGTGTCCTGCGCCAGCCCCACAGTGCGCGCAGGAGTTCTTCGGCATATTCCCGGGTCGGCAAGGGGAATCGATAGAAGACGCGCCCGTCCCATCGCATCGTCCTGCACACGAACCCGGTCTCTGACATCTGCGTCGGCAAGGCGCACACGTCTTCTGATTCCGTGCCCCGCTTGGCAAAGACGTCAAAGGCCCGCAGACCCTCTCTTGGATTCTCGTAGAGTTGAATGGCCCAGCCGTTGACATACGCATAGCGATGGTCTGCCCGCAACGGACGCCCCTCGTCATCTTCTGTTCGCAGACAACCCCAAAGGTTCCATCTGTCATCGCCGAAGGAGATCTGTTCCCGAGAACAGAAGTTGTTGACCGCTGCCCTTGTCTGCCGCAGCAATTCGTCGCCGTCGATCTTCCCGACCCTGACGCTTTCATCGGGACTTGCCGCCTCGACTTTCAGCGGAATCTTGCCGCCAATCCTTCGGATGACGGCGCACATCTCTCCCAATGTCGACACCCTGAATCGAATCGTCTCTTTCCCGTTCCAAGTCATGCGTCTGCAGCGGAACGTTTCTTCGACGCCCTCGACCGCGAGATGAAAGGCGGCATCATAGGTGAGGCTGTTTTCATTCGCACACCAGACGTCCACCTGAACGGCGGAATCCTCCGTGTCTTCCCAAAGACCCACGGCCGCCGTCATGTCATCCGTGCGGTGGACCATGATGGGGACCTCAACATAGAACGCCTCGTCTGGAACGGCAACGTCGAACGCACGGTAGAAGAGCGTCTTGAGAAGCCACTGCTTCTCCTTGCGGTCAAGGGACAAGAACAGGCTTTCGTCCAAAGACTTGTACAGATGCTCACGCTCTTGGAGCATCAGGAAATCCACCCCCGTGCACACCGTCATGATCTTCGGCAGCGTCCAGGTCGAGAGATCCTTGATCACGCCTTTGCGGAAGTCCTCGTAGCCGTCTCTCTCCTCTCGCAGTCCAAGCAGGTCTTGCCCTTCCACGTAGTTCGCGTACTGCACGATTCCGCTTTCGAGCATATCGCAATCCGGCGCGGCAAGTCCGCTCCAGATCTTCCTGTCGATCATTTCGTGCAGCCACAGGCGAATGTCCTTCAGGTAGCTCAGGGCAAACAGCCGACCGGTCCCGTCGTCCTTGCAGTCGAGGACATCCTTTGCGCGTCTGAAGCTGTCGTCTCCGGGGAATCCCCCGTTCTGCGTCACGTACAAGACGAAGACGTCCTTCCCGTCAACGCCATGCTCCCTGACCGTGTCAACGTAGCGGTCGATCTGTCCGGGCTGGTCGCAGGCGCCTCTTGCCTTGTTCTCGATGACAATCCTGAACCGGCCAACCGCAATGCAGGCGTCCAGATAGCTCTCGAAACACCGGACGGTCGTCGGCTCGTCGCAAGCGGCAAGGATCCTGTCCAGGCCTCTCTGCGGATATTCCCTGTCAAGATACGCGAAGAAGGACAGCCTGACGGGCTTGATGCGCAGCAAAGCCGCAAGGATGCGCGTATGGGCGTTTTCGTTCAGGCTGCCGCTCGCCGCCTTGAGCAAGTTGAACTCGCTGTCAGCCGCCGCCGTCCTCGGAAACGAGTCCACCCATTCCTGAAGGGCCTTTGAGACGCCCATCTTGTCCAGATTCTCCATCATGTCTTTCATTCTCATTGTTTTTCCTTTCTTGGTTGTTGTCGCAAACACGTCTTCGATAGCATTCCTCCGGCTCGCGTCATGCGCTTCGGCTATCCGAGCTCCACCCATCGGACATATCCGCGGCAGTTGCCCTTGGGGCAGGCGCCCGGCTTGCGGTAGTTCATGTTGCACGGCGCGGCGGGAGCGCGGTTTTCGTACTTCACCCTTCCTCGCCTCGGATCATACGTCCTGACGCCGTGCCAGCTCTGGCATGTGCAGCAGTATTCGTTCGTCGCATTCGTCTCAGTCAT
>CAVAHB010000160.1:0-8702 GCA_963588415.1 Faecalibacterium sp. CAG:74 | reverse complement strand
AGACGGTCAACAAGTCGAAGGCCGTCTTCGAGGCCGCGCAGTTCGCCGCCACGCTCTGACCGACAGCCGACTTTCACCTTTCCACTTTTCCACCATTCCACTTTTCAACTTATGATCTTGATGATTGACAACTACGATTCCTTCACCTACAACCTCGTGCAGGCCCTGCGGTCGCTTGGCCGCGAGGTGAAGGTCGTGAAGAACGACGAAATCGACGTCGCGGGCATTGCGGCGCTGAAGCCGGAGGCACTCGTCCTCTCGCCTGGGCCGGGCAATCCCGATTCGGCGGGCGTCACGCTCGCGGCGGTCAAGGCGTTTGCCGGGAAGGTGCCGATTCTCGGCATCTGCCTCGGACACCAGGCCGTCGCGCAGGCGTTCGGCGCGAAGATCGTCCCGGCGAAGCAGCTCATGCACGGCAAGACGAGCCTCCTGAAGCACGACGGCAAGGGGCTTTTCGCGGGGCTGCCACAGGGCATGGAGGCGATGCGCTACCACTCGCTCGCCGTTGACCGCGCAAGCTTGCCGGACTGCTTCGAAATCACGGCGGAAGCGGAGGACGGCGAGATCATGGGTCTTCGCCACAAGACGATGCCGATCGAGACGCTGCAGTATCACCCGGAGTCCATCGGCACGCCGGAAGGCGTCCGCCAGTTGAAGAACTTTCTCGGACTGCGCACGGCATCGGAGTCGTCCGAGGCGGCGACGGCGCACCGCGCGATGGCGTCGCTCATGCGCGGCGAGATGTCCGAGCGCGAGATCGCCGCGCTGCTCTGCGACTACAACGCGCGCGGCATCACGCCGGACGCGCTCGCGGGCTCTGTGCGGGCGATGCGCGAAGCGGGCGTGAAGGTCGACCTCGGCGGACTCGACGCCGTCGACATCGTCGGCACGGGCGGCGACGGGCACCACACGTTCAACGTCTCGACGGCGGCATCGTTCGTCGCGGCGGGCGCGGGCGTCCCGGTCGCGAAGCACGGGAACGTCGCGGCGACGTCGAAATGCGGCGCGGCGGACGTCTTGGCCGCGCTCGGCTACGACCTTGCGCTCTCGACGGACGCCGTCGCGCGGGCGGTGCGCGAAATCGGGATCGGCTTCCTCTTTGCGAAAGTCCTCCATCCGGCGATGCGCTACGCCGCGCCCGTCCGCAAGGCCCTCGGCTGCAAGACGATCTTCAACCTGCTGGGGCCTCTCACGAACCCGGCAGGCGTGCGGCGTCACGCCATCGGCGTCTACGACGCGAAGCTCGCGCCGCTCTTCGCGCAGACCTTGCGCGACCTCGGCAGCGAACGCGCGCTCGTCTTCTCGGGGGAGGACGGCCTTGACGAGATTTCGCCGTCGGGCGTCACCTTCGTGACGGAACTGAAGAACGGCGACATCTCGTCGAAAATCATCTCCGCCGCCGAGCTTCTCGGCGAGGCGTATCCGCTCGACGACCTTGCGGGCGGCACGCCGGCGGAGAACGCCGCGCTGATGCGGGGCGTTCTGACGGGGACGGTCGGCGGCGCGAAGCGGGCGGCGACGCTCCTCAACGCGGCGGCGGCGATTTACGTGGGCGGCAGGGCCGACACGCTCGCGGACGCGGTGTCCGTGGCGCGGCAGGCGCTCGACTCCGGCGCGGCGGCGGCGAAACTGGACGCCCTCGTGGCGTTCGGGAAATGACGGGGAGTCTCGTGCATGAAAACTGACATTCTCGAAGAGCTGAGCGCACGGCGGCGTGACGACGCCCAACTGCGCGAAAGGAGCGAGTCGTTCGCCGCGCTGTCCGAACGCGCCGCCGCGCTGCCGCCCCCGCCGGACTTCGCCGCCGCGTTCGCGGGACCGGGGCTTCACGTCATCGCCGAACTCAAGAAGGCCTCGCCGTCCGAGGGGCTCATCCGCGCCGACTTCGATCCCCCGGCGCTCGCGCGCGAACTCGCCGCCGCCGGCGCGTCCGCGCTCTCCGTCCTCTGCGAGCCGCACCGCTTCCTCGGAAGCGAAGCGTATCTGCGCGACGTCGTCGCGACGCTCGCCGCCGACGCGGCAAAGGCCGACGCGACGCCGATTCCCGTCCTCTACAAGGACTTCGTGACGACGCCGTATCAGGTCGCCGCCGCGCGGGCCGCCGGCGCGAGCGCGGTTCTGCTCATCGCCGCCGTCCTCGACGACGCGCATCTTGCGACGCTCCTGGCGTTCGCGCACGCGCTCGGATTCGCCGCGCTCGTCGAGACGCACGACGCGGACGAGATTCGCCGTGCCGTCCGTGCGGGCGCCCGCGTCATCGGCGTCAACTGCCGCGACCTGCGGACGTTCAAGACCGATCCTTCGATTGTCGCACGTCTGATCGGCTCGATTCCGCCCGACCGCGTGCGCATTGCCGAGAGCGGCCTCAAGACGGCGGACGACTTGAAGCGTCTGGCAGACGCGGGCGCGAACGGCTTTCTCGTCGGCACGACGCTGATGCGGGCCCCGTCGCCAGGCGATTGTCTGAAACGGCTTAAAAACGGAAAGTAGAAAATGAAAGACCTTTCCACTTTCCCACCTTTCCACTTTTCCACTCTTCAGAAGACCTTTGCGCGGTGCAAGGCCGAGGGTCGGGCGGCTTACGTCGCCTACCTCACGATGGGCGCCCCGACGCTGGCGAAGAGCCTCCAGGCCGTGGAGACGCTTCTTGGCGAGGGCGTGGACATCCTGGAGCTTGGCGTGCCGTTCGCCGATCCCGTCGCGGACGGCCCTGTCATACGCGCGGCGATGCAGACGGCACTCGCCAACGGCGTCACGCTCGCGGACGTCTTGAAGGGCGTGTCGGGCATCCGCGCCCGCCATCCCGAAACGCCCATCGTGGTTTTCTCCTACTATAGCGCACTTCTCGCCTACGGCCTCACGCGGTTTGCGGATGACGCGGCGCGGTGCGGCGCGGACGCCGTTCTGATCCCCGACTTGCCGCCGGAGTCACGCGGCGAACTTCTGGACGCGCTTCGCGCCGCCGGGCTGACGCTCGTGCCGCTCGTCATGCCGGACGACGGCCCTGACCAGATCGTGGCGAGCGCGAAGGGGCTTTCCGACTCGTTCCTCTACGCCGTGACGATGAAGGGGACGACGGGGCGTCATCTCGCCCTCTCGCCCGCGCTCTCGTCGCGCCTTGAGACCATCAAGCGTCTCGTGGACATCCCCGTCGTCGCCGGCTTCGGCATCCGCACGCCGGAGGAGGGCGCTTGCGTCGCCGCGCACTGCGACGGCTTCGTCATCGGCAGCGCACTCGTCGAGCGGTTCATGGAGGCGTCGCGTGAAGAGGCGTCCTGAACTCAAAGTCTGCGGCGTGAACGACGCGGCGTTCGCGGCGGAGGCGGAGCGTCTCGGAGCGGACTACCTCGGCTTCATCTTCGCCGAGGGAAGCCCGCGCCGCGTGACGGTCTCGGACGTCGTGCGCATCCGCGCCAATCTTACGGGGCGGGCGCGGTGCGTCGGCGTGTTCACGACAACGCCCGCGTCGGAGATCCTGCGGACGGCGCGTGCGTGCGGGCTGGGCATCGTTCAGCTGCACCGCCGGGCGGCGGCGTCGGACGTCGCCACGCTGCGGGCGGCGGGGCTGGAGGTCTGGACGCTCGCGGGCGGGGCGGAGGGCGACGGCGTCCTCTTCGATTCGTCGCATGGCGACGGCGAGACGCAGCTGCGGCGCGGCGTCTTCAAGGCGATTCTCGCGGGCGGCGTCTCGGCGGAGAACCTGCCCGCGTTCCTGGCGCAGGGGCCGGACGTCCTCGACGTCTCCGGCAGCCTCGAATCGTCGCGCGGCGTCAAGTCGGTGCAAAAGCTGCAGGCGTTCTTTCGGGCCTTCGTCAATGCATGGGAGCAGAATATTGCGCTTTTCGGATAAACGTCGATTTTGATATAATAAAAACGGTGCTTGCCCGTAGGGCGAGCGGAAAAATCACCCCTGAGACTGGAGGCCTTTGACCTGGAGAGTCGGGCATGGTGGGAACGTTCTTTTGTCCTGTTCAGAAAGTGATCGACACGTTGACGCCGTGGCTTGTCGGCGCGGCGGTGGGCTTGTTCGCCCTGTGGATCGCCGCCCTCTGCCGCGAGACCAGGCCGTTTAAAAAGGCTCTCGAACGATTCTCCGGCCTGGCGCCCTGGCGCAGACTCGCCGTCGTCTGCGCCGTCTCGCTCTGCACCCTCTGGGGCGGCTCGAAGGAGAGCGGATCTCTTTCCCCGGCCCTGGTCGAGGACGCGCCCTCGTCCGTCGCCCGCGTCGCCGAGGCCGTCCAGCCCCAAGCGGCGTCCGAAGGGCGGCCGGCGACGACAAACGCGCTTGCCGTCACCGGCTTCGCGGTCGACCGCCAAAACGGGGCGCTCGCCTTCGAGACGACGTGGGCGACAAATCTCTTTGACCATGCAGACTCGCGCCGTCTTCTGCTGTTCTCGTCCACGAACCTCCTGGAGCGCACGTGGACGCCGCTCGGCGCGTTCGCGATGCCGAGCGGCACGAACTCGTGCGCGTTTGCCGTCACCTCCGAGGACGTGGATTCGGCGATGCGGCCCTGGTTCCTCGATTCTCTTGCAGGCGCAGGGTTCTACCGCTTCGGCGTGGATTCCGACTCGGACGGGGACGGGCTTGCGGACGGCGTCGAGACGCTGTGGACGTTGACAGACCCCGAAAAGGCGGACTCCGACGGGGACGGACTCTCGGACGGGGAAGAGGTCGCGATTGGAACAGACCCGCTCTCCGCCGACACCGACGGGGACACGATGCCTGACGGATGGGAAGCGCAATACGGCCTTGACCCGCTTTCCGCCGTCGGCGACGACGGCGCGGACGGCGACCCCGACGGCGACTTCCTCTCCAACGTCATGGAGATGGAATGCGGAACGGACCCGTCCGCCGCCGACACGGACGGCGACGGGCTTCTGGACGGCGAGGAGACGGGCGGCATCTTCGCCACGAACGCGATCCCGTGGCTGGCCTTCGACGCGGGCGAAGACCTGACGGCCGAGATCTCCACCAATTTGCGGCGCTGCGTCAGCCGTGCGCTTCCCGCGCCGCTCCGCATCCAGGGCGAGACGGTGACGAACCTGACCGTCTCGGCGAACGGCCTTCTGTTTCTGAACAAATCTGGCTATCCCAATTTCGGAAACTCCACGTCGAGCGCGGACTTCGCGAATCCGCTCGACGGCAACGCGCTCGTCCTTGCGCCGTATCTGCAATACGCCTGCATCCGCTCCGACGTCGCCGGCCGTCAGACCTCCGTCAGGTACGGCACGGCCACGCACGACGGCGAGGGCTATCTTCTCGTGGAATACCTCAACTCCTTCTATGGCACTTCGTCGTCGCAGACGAACGCCATCTCGTTTCAGGTCGCGATTCCGACGAACGCCCCGGGCCGGGCCTACGCCCGCTACCGCGACGTCACGGGACAGCGCATGGACGGACGCTACGCCAGCATAGGAATGCAGACCTTCGGCGGCAAATGGCTGCACGCGTGGTGCTACCGCTCCGCCGGCAGGGTCTCCGAGGGTCTCGCGCTCGAATTCCTCTTCGGCGCAAACACCGACCCGCTCCTTGCCGACACCGACGGCGACGGTGTCTGCGATGGCGAGGAAGTCGGCCAGAACAGCGATCCTTCAGATGGGGAAGACGGCAGGCGGCCGAATACGCGCGTTCCCGTGCCGTTCCGCTTCGGCGATCCGAGCAGTAGCCATTCCGAGAAATACCGGCTTGAAGTCAGACCAGTCTCCGGTGTTGGAGGCGCACCTTCCTCGTTCTCGTGGCTGAACGAGCGCTACGGCGAAAGCGAGACGAAGACCGCCATGCTCAAGCCTGGGTGGAAGTACGAGGTGCGTCTCTATCATGCCGGTACAGATTCTGATTATAACAACTATCCCCGCCCCGACTACGACTACGAGCTCTATTGCGGCGGTGAATCCCTCCCGACCGGCGTTGTCGTGGACGACCCCTCGTCTCTCTTCGGGAGGGATTTCACGAGCATCCGCTTCGCAGGTGCCGGCAAGGCGGCAACGGTAGCCGTCTATGCCGTGACGGGCGTGAGAATCTGCGATCCTGACGACCCTTCGTGGGCGGAACTCGACGTAGGCAGGGTGGTGCTTGACGACGAGGAACTCCGCATTAAGGTCGAGATCGTTCCGCAGCTGGACTCTCTCGCCCAGTGCCGACAGGCGTTTGGCAGTTCCCTGACCGTCAAGACCTCCGGCACCTGTCCAACTGGAACTTCTGTTCCGATTCCAGACGACGCTGCGATTGTCAACCTATTTGGCAAGAGCGAGATTCGGATGTCGAAACCTCGTCGGCAATTGGCCGCTCTCGGACTGTTGCCGTCGGAGGATGACGACGATGTGGACGAGATGGCGTGGTATGATGCCGGAGACGACGATGTTTCGTCCGTCTCCAATCTTTCCGACAGCAGGGCATTCTCCGAAATCGGCTATCAGTTTCGCGGAATGGCACTGAGACCGTCTGTAGGCGACATCGACTCGACGCCTCCGGTGTCTGCTAATTCAGAGTCTTTCTGCAGATCCGCAGGTTGCGAGATTGTGACGGTCGAATATGGAGGCATCGTGTCGCCCAGGCGGCAGATCATGAATCAGGCCGACTATTTCTACTATTCTGGGCACGGATACCATTCGGACGCCAGTCTGCGGGGGTTTGGGAAGGGCCCAAGGCTGACGCCGTCCCTTGTCGCGGCTCATTGGAACAGAGACCTGAAATGCGTCATCTTCGCAGGGTGTTCGGTCCTTGACGTAAACGACTATAACGGCAATTATCTTGGAACGACGGAGCACGAGAGTTCGCCGGGGAAGCTCTGGGCTGCGGTAGAAGGACCCGACTCGTTTCTCGGATATGCCTATAAGGCGCCAAGCGACGCGCAAGGCGCAGACAAGATCGCCAGGGACTGGGTCTCCTACAGAGGGGCTGGCGATGTCGATGCCTGGATGAGGGCAAACGACAACAGGAGCGGACGCAATGCTTGCGCGATTGAACGCATCGATGATTCGCATATCCGCTACAGTTATTTCAGGAGAGAAAAAGGTTTTCTCTACAATTCATACTCGTTAACAAATGTAGTCGAGGAGATAACGCGATGAAAAGAGTGCTTATGACGGTTGTTGCGGTGATGTGCTTTCCCGTCGCCTTTTCGCGGCAGACGACCACGCTGTCAGAGATAGTGTCCTTTATGTCGTCAAACGATTATCGGCGGTGTTTCGCGATGACGAATGACATAGACTCTTTGATTGCATCGTCAACTGAAATCTCGGAACGCTCCACGTATAAGCTTCTAAAAGCGTCCATCTTGCTTGATTATTCGGAGAACATGGCAGATTTGCATTCGTTTAGGGAGATGACGAATTTATGTTGCGAGATAGAGTCGGAACTGACAGGTCTGATGGCTTGGCAAAGAATCGGGGCGTTGTGTAAATTCGCAAATGCAATGATTGCAGATGATCATCCTGAAGTTGCATTTTCGGCGTCGACGAATCTGCTAAACGCTTTTCAATCCAACCGATGCGTTGATGTTGACACAAACGTGTGGAACGTGCTGTTCAGGCCTGGCGGGCTGGACATCATGACCCCTCTTGATTTCATAAGAGCGAATGCCGCCGCGTCACGGTTTAGAATGGGTCGTAACGCAGACCTCTCGCCTTACACGAACGGGATTCCTCAAGAAGTCCTTCGGGAAATCATCAGGGAATAATGAAACTGTGCCTTGCCGCGACGCCCTGTCTTCTTGCTCAGGTGCGGGGTGCGCTGACTTTCTGAAGCGGAACGGAGTGACGACAAAATGACCTGCCTTGACCTTTTGATTTGTGCGTGCCTGATGGCGACTGTAGACCTGAACGCGCAATCTGCAGTTGCGCACGGGCGGGGCGTCGCTTCGCCTTTTTGCCGGCGATGGCGAATCCGAGAGCTACATCGACATGCGCTATTCGCGAAAGTTTGACAAGTAGGGCATTCTTGAGCGCCTATAATGACCAAGGACTTCATTCGGACATGAGGGACATGACATACCACTATGTCTTTCGGCTGTACGATGAGCTTGTGCAGAAAATCCAAGGAGGTGAGCAATGAAGGGAATTGCCGTATTGGCAGCGGTGGCGTTCGTCGTGTCGAGTGCCGTTTGCGATGAATCGGCTGAGTTCGCATGGGCATTGAACATGGGCGCGGATGCGAAGATGACGCTTCGCATTGTCAACGAGGACGGCGTTCTCGTTCCTGATGCCGACGTGGAGTTCGGTTTCTGGAACAGCTATTATCAGGGCGGCTTCAGGACTTCCATAGACTCGTATCTGGTGTTTAGGACAAGAACCGAGGTCGGCAAAGAGGGCGATCTTCTTTCCGCTCATTACGGAAAGATCTATGGGAAATGGGGCTTTTATGACGGGATGAAGGCCGAAGCCTTTTTTTCAATCCGACGCCCAACGATTCCAATCTTGAAGACGCCAAGACCGCTGAAAGATCGCTTCGGCTTAAACGCCAGTGAGAAGAGCCTTCCTGCAGGAAAAAGCGGTAGTCTCTTTCAAATCTCAAGAGTCGGGATTTTGCTATAATGTGCTTCAGGAGGTTTGAGACATGAACGACTACACGAAGACGGTTGCGGCGCTGACGCGGCGCGGATACGAGGCGACGGCGGTCGCGACGAAGGACGAGGCCGCCGCGCTCGTCATGAAGGAGGCCGAGGCGGCGCAGTCCGTCGGCTGGGGCGGGTCGGAGAGCG
>CAVAHB010000159.1:0-9691 GCA_963588415.1 Faecalibacterium sp. CAG:74 | reverse complement strand
AAGGCAACTTTTTTTGAACTGGTGGGGAACTCGTGTACTACTCTGTATAGTGGTGCTGGCCGTGGAACTCGCGCAGAGCCGCGGAGTTCGCGGAGGCGGGCGCGGCGCTTGTTGGCCGTATTGAGTTGTAGAAATGTAGAGGGGGGCGGGGCGATTGTCCCCAATCCTGTCCATCCTATCTGGAAAAACCGCCGCGCCCCGAACGGCTTTGTTTTTGGTATAATGTCGGCGTCTTGTCGAGGGCAACCGGCGGCGGAACGATTCGTCGCGGCGGAACTTTCGGCGAGACCCATAGGTCGGGAACTGATGCGGCATCCGCCGCGCTCCACCCCGCGACCACCTAACTTTTGTAGCATCAACGCTACACGCTGTTTCGGCAAATACGACCAATATTTACTTTGGGAACAGCATGTAAGTCGAGATGCGTCCTTCTGGACGCATTTTCTCTTCATGTATTCCCATAGGCCTTTGGTCGGGCTTGCTGAAGTGCATCAGGAGAAAATGCGCTCTCTTCTTCTGCATCGAACTCCCTCGGCGGCGAATCGCGGGCGCGAGAAGGAGCAAACGGATGGCAAAGGAAGAATCGGACAAGAGCATTCTCTATTTCATGGGCGCGTGGGACGTCGGCGGCGTCGAGCGCGTCACGGTCGAGCTGGCGAACGAGTGGGTCCGGCGCGGGTGGCGCGTCACGGTCTTCGCGTTCCGCTGCGACAACCCCATGCTCCTCTCCGGCCTCTCCCCGGAGGTCGCCTGCGTCATGCCCAATGTCGGCGTCCGTACGCGGGCGAGCGCGGACGCCCTGCGCCGCGCCCTCGTCGAGCGGCGCGTCGGCTACCTCGTCAACGACTGGTGCCTGCCGTTCCGCACGGCGCTCTTCGTGCGCCGCGCCTGCCGGGGGCTCGGCGTCAAGGTCGTCAGCTGCCTCCACAACGCGCCGGACATGAACAACCGCATCGCGTCCGCGCGCAACCCGCTCGTCCGCGCCGCCGTCCGCGCCGTCTCGTCGCTGAACCTGTTCCTCGGCTACTTCGCCTGCGAGCGGTTCGTCCTCCTGTCCGAGGGCTTCAAGCCGGTCTTCCGCCGCTTCGCCCTCGTGCCGTTCGCCCGCCGCCTCGTCGCGATCGGCAACCCGCTGACGCTTAAGCCCGCGCCCGGCGCCGCGTCCGCGCCGAAGGAGGACGTCCTCCTCTACGTCGGGCGGCTCGAGGAGCGGCAGAAGCGCTTCTCCCGCGTCGCCGCGCTCTGGAAGGGCCGCCTCGCGGACGCCTTCCCGGGCTGGCGGCTGGAGGTCGTCGGCGACGGGCCCGACCGCGCCGCCTACGAGGCGCGGCTCGCGGACGCGCCGCGCGTCGCCTTCCGCGGCTTCCAGGACCCGTCGGCCGCCTACGCCCGCGCGAAGATCCTGCTCCTCACGTCCGACTTCGAGGGGTTTCCCCTCGTCCTGGCCGAGGCGATGGCGGCGGGCTGCGTGCCGTGCGCGCTCGGGAGCTTCGCGGCGGTGCACGACGTCCTCGGCGCCGGGGGCGGGGTCGTCGTGCCGGCGCCGTATGACGAGGGGCGCTTCGCCGAGGCCGTCGCCGCGCTCATGCGGGACTGCGGACGCCTCGCGGCGACGGCCGCGCGGGCGCGGGCCGTCGCGGCGGCGTTCACCGTCGCGCGCGTCGTCGACCGCTGGCAGGCACTCTTCCAGTCGCTGTGATAAAACAACAACCGCCGCGCCGCCGTTCCGTGGCAAAAGCCAAGCCGCACGAAAAGACCTCAGGAAACAGCCGCAATGAAAAATGTGATATAATATGCGGCAGTTTTCAAGGAGATAGTCATGAAACTCGAAGAACTCAAGGGCAAAACCGTCGGCGTCTGCGTGAGCGGAGGCCTCGATTCGAAGACAATCTGCTGCGTCCTTCTTGACGCGGGCGTGAAGGTGAAGGCGTTCAGCGCGAACGTCGGCCAGCCTGACGAAAAGGACATCAACGACATCAAGAAGCGCATGGCGCCGACAGGCGTGGATACGACCATCGTCGATGTGACGAAGGAGATGGCCGACATCTGCTTCGAGACGGTGAAGTGCCAGGCGATGTACGACGGCGGCTACTGGAACTCGACGGGCATCGCCCGTGCCGTCACGGTGCAGAAACTCCTGCCGGCGATGAAGAAGGCCGGGTGCTCGGTGCTTGTGCATGGCGCGACGGGGCGCGGCAACGACCAGATGCGCTTCGAGCGGTATGTGAACGTGATGGACCCGAAGTTCGGCGTCTACTCCCCGTGGCGCGATGCGGGGCTTCTTGAAAAGTTCCCGGGGCGGACGCAGATGGTGGACTTCCTCGCGAAGCGCGGCATCGTGGCGTTCGTCGGCACGAAGAAGAAATATTCGACCGACGCGAACCTCGCGGGTCTCTCCCACGAAGCCGAAGACCTCGAATCGATGGAAACCTCAATGCGCATCGTGAAGCCGACGATGGGCGTGTGGCCCGATAAGGCCCCGAACAAGGTTGAGAAGGTGACTCTCTCGTTCGTGAAGGGGCGGTGCGCGGCGGTGAACGGCAAGAAGATGACCCCCTACGAAGTCATGCTCGAGATGAACAAGGTCGGCGGGCGCAACGGTATCGGCATGAAGCACGCCCTGGAGAACCGAATCATTGGCACGAAGAGCCGCGGTGTGTATGAAGCCCCCGGAATGGAAGTGCTCGGCTGCGGTCTGCGCTACGTCTACCAGGGCATTATGGACCGCCGTTCAACGGTTCTGTTCGACGGACTCTCGAAACTCGTCGCCGATCAGATTTACGACGGACGCTGGTTCGACCCGGCGACCCGTGCGGCCCGTGCGGCGATTCAGGTCTGGGCCGACAAGGCGACGGCGGAAGTCACGCTCGGTCTCTACAAGGGCAATATCTTCTTCGAGAGCCTCAAGGGACTGAAGGCCACGATTTACAACGAGGCCGACAGTTCGATGGAGGCTTCGAACGGCCTGAACCCGCACAGCTCGCAGGGCTTTGCCGAGATTCAGTCCGTTGAGGCGAAGATGCTCGCGAAGGCGGGGCAGATTGTGCTCTGAGGTTGAAATGGAAGAAGAACGGAAGAAGACAGCCGAAGAGGACGTGAAGCCGGCTGAGGAGCCGAAGAAGGACGCGCCGAAGCCGAAGGAGAAGGAAGAGGAGGCGAAGAAGCCCGTTGAACCGGACTGGAAAGACCGGTACACGCGGCTTCTCGCCGACTTCGACAATTTCAAGAAGCGCACCGCCCGCGACCGCGAGGACACCTATCGCTTTGCGGAGGCGGACATCCTGAAGGACGTCTTGCCGACGGTGGACCACCTCGCCCTCGCCCTCGCCAACGCGAAGGATAAGGACGACGAATTCGTGAAGGGCGTTCAACTCGTCTATGACACGCTTCTGAAGTCCCTCAAGGAGCATGGGGCCGAGCCGTTCGATTCGGTCGGCAAGCCCCTTGACCCCGAAAGGATGGAGGCGATTGCGTCCCTGCCTTCGGCGGAAGTCGAGGAGGGCAAGGTGTCGAATGAGGCGAAACGCGGCTGGTTGCTGAAGGAGAAAGTCCTTCGTGCCGCGCAGGTGGTCGTTTCGTCAGGCAAGCCCGCGTAAGACGGGTTTGCGAAGGATTGGAAATGGCAACGCAGAAGAGAGACTATTACGAAGTGCTGGGCGTCGCGAAGGATGCGACGGCGGACCAGATCAAGTCCGCCTACCGCAAACTCGCGATGAAATATCACCCCGACAGGAATCCCGACAATCCCGAGGCGAAGGAGAAGTTCACCGAGATCTCCGAGGCCTACGAGGTTCTGTCCAACCCCGAAAAGCGCCAGAAATACGACCAGTTCGGCCACCAGGGCGTGAACTTCGGCCCCGGCGGATTCGACTTCGGGCGCGACTTCTCGCATTTCCAGGACGTGGATCTCGGGGACATACTCAACTCCTTCTTCGGGGGCGGGGCATCCTTCGGGGGCGGCGGCGGCGGTTTTTCCAACTTCTTCGGCGGTGGCGGCGGCCGTTCGCGGCGGGCGGATCCCGACGGGCCGCGTCGCGGCGAAGACCTTACCTATCGGCTTGACATCGACTTCGACGAGGCGATCTTCGGCAGCGAGCGGACGATCGACCTCACGGTTCCGGGGCAGTGTCCGGATTGCCACGGAACGGGTGCGGCGGCCGGATCGAAGTGCGTGACCTGCAAGACCTGCGGCGGACACGGCGTTGTGATTGGCGGAAGCGGGTTCTTCCAGGTTCGGCAGACGTGCCCGACGTGCGGCGGCGAGGGTTCGGTTCTTGAGAAGCCCTGCCGGAAGTGCCGCGGGACGGGTCAGGTCGCGTCGCCGGCGCACATCGCGCTGAAGATCCCGGCGGGCGTGGATACGGGGTCGCGCCTCCGCCTTTCCGGGAAGGGCGCGGCGGGTCTGCGCGGCGGCGAAAACGGCGATCTCTACGTGCTTCTGAACGTGCGCGGGAGCAATCTCTTCGAACGCGACGGACAGGACTTGTTCGTCAACGTGCCGGTTTCGCCGATCGTGGCGGCCTTGGGCGGAACGATTGACGTGCCGACCCCGGACGGCGCGGCGCAGTTGAAGATTCCGGCGGGAACGCCGAACGGCAAGGTTTTCCGCCTGCGCGGCAAGGGCGTACCCAGTCTGCGCGGCGGCTTTGCGGGCGATCTCGATGCGCGTGTCGTGTTTGAAGTTCCGTCGAATCTCGACCGCAGGCAGAGGGCGGCGCTTGAGGAGTTCCAGAAACTTGCGACGACGAGTACGTTCCCCGAGGCGAGCAGTTTCACCAACAAGATGAACATCTTCTTCGCGCATAAGAAGAAACTTGGCAAATAGCGCGCGAAAAGCCTCGCACCTGTGGTGGAATGGCAGACACGGTGGATTTAGGTTCCACTGCGAAAGCGTGGGGGTTCGAGTCCCTCCAGGTGCACCATGGGCAAACGCCCCGTAAGTCCATGTTTACTTCCGCACTTCACAGGTTTAGTTGAAAGTCGTTATTCTCTGTCCATCCCATTGACCCGCCAATGGGATAAATGTTATACTTACTTACATCTTCAACCAATAAGGCACTTCGCACTTCGGATGGAACTGACGAGAGAACTGACCTGCGGCGCCTTTCCGGCGTTCTGCCGCGAGCACGGGCTCAAATGCACCGCTCAGCGGCTCGCCGTGTTTGCCGCTGTGCGCAATTCCACGCATCATCCGTCCGTCGATGAGACGCTGGCGGTTGTGCGCAAGACCGTGCCGACGGTGACGCGGGATTCGGTCTATCGCATCCTGAACGAATTCGCCGCGCTCGGCATCATCACGCGCCTCGATGCGCTTTCGGCGGCTCGGTACGACACGTGGCTCGGTCCGCACGCGCATTTCATCTGCGAGATTTGCGGCAGCGTGACGGACTATCCGCTTTCGGCGGAGCTGCCGATCCCGGCGGGAATGCCGAAGGATCGACGCCATCTTGAACTTCGCGTCACAGGAATCTGCGACAAGTGCTTGAAAAAGAAAGGCAAGTGATATGGACTCAAAGGCCATGTTCAAAATCGGCTACGGTCTCTATGTGCTGACGGCGCATGAGGGCGGCAAGGATAGCGGATGCATCATCAACACGTTTCAGCAGGTGACCGGCGAGCCCTTGCGCGTGAGCATCGCAGTCAACAAGGCGAATTACACCTGCGGCATGATCGAGCGGACGGGCGCGTTCAATGTTTCGGTAATCGCCGAATCGGCCTCTTTCGACCTCTTCAAGCGATTTGGCTTCCAGTCCGGGCGCACGGTCGAGAAGTTCTCCGATTTCCCATCGCCGCGCATGGCGAATGGGATTCTTGCCGTTGACCGGAGTACAAACGCCATCGTCAGCGCAAAGGTCTTCAATACCGTTGATCTCGGCACCCACCTCCTTTTCCTTGCCGATGTGACCGATGCCGTCGTCAAGTCTGAAGAGGAGACGGCGACGTACAGCTTCTACCAGCGCAGCATCAAGCCGAAGCCGCAGAAGGCGGCGAAGACTGGATGGCGCTGCCTGATCTGCGGTTATTTCTATGAAGGCGAGGCACTGCCGAAGGACTTCGTCTGCCCGATCTGCAAGCATCCCGCAAGCGATTTCGAGCGGGTTGGAGCATCCGCCAACGATCAACCGAACACACCAAAAGGAGAAATGAAAATGGAACTCAAGGGATCCAAGACTGAAAAGAACCTGATGTTCGCCTTCGCGGGCGAGAGCCAGGCGCGCAACAAGTACGACTACTTCGCCTCGAAGGCGAAGAAAGAGGGCTACGAGCAGATCGCGGCCATCTTCCAGGAGACGGCCCTCAATGAAAAGGAGCACGCCAAGATGTGGTTCAAACTCTTCGCGGGTATCGGTGCGACGAAGGAGAATCTTCTTGCCGCCGCAGCCGGTGAGCATGAGGAGTGGACCGACATGTACAAGCGTTTCGCCGCCGAGGCGGAGGCCGAGGGCTTCACCGACATCGCCTTCAAGTTCCGCAAGGTCGCCGAGATCGAGGCGCATCACGAGGAGCGCTACCGCAAGCTTGTGAAGAACATCGATTCGGGTGAAGTGTGGGTCCGCATTGGCAAGAACAAGTGGCAGTGCCGCAACTGCGGAGCCGTCGTTGAGGGTGAGAAGGCTCCCGAGAGGTGTCCCGTCTGCGACCATCCGAAGGCCTATTTCCAGCTCGAAGCCAATAACTTTTGAGGAGAAGAGATGAAGAAATGCGTGTGCAAGGTGTGCGGGTATGTCTATGATCCCGCGAACAACAACGGTGTGGCGTTCTTCCTGTCGCGCCTCGCGTCCCTGCGGCCCCTGTGAGGCCTTGTGTGCGGACGTTCGTGCAGAACGCGCTGCCTGGATTCTGAAGTGCCATTCGATCAGCTGAAAGTGGTATAATATGCGGCAACGGAAAGCGTGTTTTTAGAAGTTGCGGTAGGATTCCGTTCGGTTGTCAGAAATCGGATGGATTGTCTCCTATCAGAATAGAACCGCAAAAGCGGAGAAAGGCAAGGTTGATATGAACAAGATGAAATTCTTAGTTGCACTTGGAATGTGCATGACGATGGTGGCGGCGACGGCGGCTCCGGGCGGACAAGGCGGCCCTGGTGGTCGTCAGGGTGTCCCCAGCGGAAGTCAGGCACCGCGTCAAAATGGGCAAAGACAAAACCAAGGCGGTGGCCGCCAGCAACAGGCTCGACAAGTGAAGCCGAATCGTCAGCAAGCGACACCGAACCACGAGGCGAGACAGGGGCGAGAGCAAGCGGCACCGCACCATGAGGTGCGTCCTGCGGCGCATCATCATCCGGCTGGCGCACGTCACTGGGCGCGTCCTGCGTGTCCTCCGCCGCGTCCGGGTGCGCTCCGCGCATGGACGTGGGTGGCGGCGGCGTGGAACATGACCGTCAACGGCGTCTATTACTATGGCGACGGCTACTACTATGACGGGCACAACTATTATTATAACGGCGCGTACTATACGACGCCGCCGGTCGTGGTTGCTGCTCCAGTGACAACAACGGTTGTGGCGCAGCCTGTCGTGGTGACACAGCCCGCCGCGGTGACGCAACCGCCACCTCCTCCGCGCCGGCGTGGTATCTTGAGTTTCCTCTTCGGGGATTGAGTCGTAACTGAAGCAGATCGTTTCCTTCGTCGCACTCTCCGTTCTCGCCGACATCCTTGCGGGAACGGCAGGGGGCGTCAATCCTTCGGATGAAGAACTCGGAAGAGCGGCAAGCGCCGTGCCTCGACCAGTGGATTCTTTCGTAGACGGTCGTTCAATAGACGCGAATGTCTGAAACCAGGTAAAATATGCGGAAACCAAGGAAACGAAAGTGGCAAAGGATCTTGACTACGCAGTCACGCTCGAAGAGACGCTGAAGGGCAAGGATGTCGCCTGCCTGCGTGAGGCGTCGCGGACGCTCTTTCGGATTCCGCATGCGAAGGACATGACGCGGGACGAGATCGCGGACAAGATTGCCGTGACGCTCTACGGCGTCGTCAGTTTCGAGGAACTGCAGGGTTTGATCGACCGCTATTGCCCGGCCACGCACGGGGAAACTCTGCGGGAAGGGCAGCACTGGTTTGACATGGACTTCCTGAAGCCGATTCTGCTGGGTCGTGCGACTTCCACGGATTGCGGCTACATCCTGCGGAACAACTGGATTTGCCACGCGGAGTTTGCCGCCGAGAAGGAGAAGCCGGACGAACTTATCGACATGTTCGTCGAGGTGCGCGACCGACACGAGAGGTGGTATCCGGCGGACGAGGATGAGTTCCTGTCCTTCGAGAGCGACTTCTTCTTTCTGGATATGCCCGAATGCGAGAAACTGGAGGATTTCCTTGACGCGCACGGGATGACGGACGAGGACGGGCGCGTAGATGCGCTTTACGATGTCGTCTGCCGCCTTCAGATCGCCGTCGAACGGCCCGGCATCCTCATGCAGGGCATACTCGACAAACTGAAGAACATGGAGGGCGAGGAGACCGGAGCCGAGTTCTGTGCCCTGTGGATGTCGCTCGTCAACCGAATCCACCGCCGCAATCTGAACGGATGGTCTCCCGAAGAGGCCTACGCCCGCGAGCGGCAGAAGGACAGCCGTCCGCCGGTCATCAAGGTCAATCGCCGCGCCGCCGTCGGACGGAACGATCCATGCCCTTGCGGGAGCGGGAAGAAGTTCAAGAAGTGCTGCGGGATGAAGACCAAGAAGGCGGAGGCTATCAGCAAACTGGCGAAAGCGCGGCTGGACGTGTATCTGCCGATGAGAGAGAAGGCGAGCCGGTTTGTGTCGCGGCACGTCGTCCCGATGAACGGCAGGAAGGAACTTCATGCGGCGGCCGAGCGGTTCGGAATCATGAAGGACGGCGAGCCGTCCGAGATCAACGCGGAAGTCCATGCGGCCGTTGTCGGCGACTATGCGGCCATGATGGACGATCAGTTCGGGCTTCCACCCATTAAGCGGCTGATCGAACGCGACTCGAAGTTCAAGGGGGACGATGCCGAAGCGCTTGAGATGTTCAGGCAGTACCGCTACACGTGGCTGGAGGTTCTCGATGTCGAACCGGGCGTCGGGGTCACGTGCAGGGATCTTCTGACGGGCGAGACCGGATTCCTGATGGAGACATCCTTTTCGCGAGACTTAGGCGTTCGCGGAATGACGGTCTGCGCGGGCATCGGCCGACTTCCGAACGGGACGTGGATGATTCTTGGGACGATGCATCCGAGCAACTTCGAGAATCCGTCGGTCATCCTCAAGATCGTTCTCACGCACCTGTCGCTCCCAACGGAGTTGCCGGTTACGCTCTCGTTCGCCGACCAGGCCCGCTTCGCGGCGGAGACCGTCAAACGCATCAACGCGAACGGGCGTTTCGGAAGCCTCAAATACGGGTACATGACATGATGGCGTGGGGGTTCGGATTCCAAAGCAGCCTTTGGCGGCACACTGAAAACACTGAAAGTCGGCCAGACCTCCCTCCGGCGGCAAGTTCAGTGTGTTCTGTGTCGGCGAAGCCGTTCAGTATGTTCAGTGGTAAAAACCGAGCAGCGACCGCGTTCGTGATGCCCGTACCGAAGCCGCCGCGCCGCCGCTGTATATAAGGTGTACGGGAAAGCCGCCGTCTTGTCCCCTCGGGGAGCGCGGCGAATCCCCTCTCGGAGCGCGGGCGTACTCAATAGATGGCCACGGCGTACTTAATAGATGGACGCGGCGTACTCC
>CAVAHB010000158.1:0-9885 GCA_963588415.1 Faecalibacterium sp. CAG:74 | reverse complement strand
GTCCGACAAGGGGGTCGAGGCCGTCCTGCTGACCGTCTCGGCGGGCATCGACATGACGCAGGCCATGCTCGGCAAGCCGAGCGCCGGCCGACGTGCGGCCGTACGCACGCGCAAGCCCGCCAAGGCGCGTGTGTGCGCGTGACGGCGCGATGCGCGGCGTTTCAAACGGCGAAGGGATACGAGAAAGCAAGATTCCATGCAAGATTCACCTAAGGAAACTGCGCAAATTCTCAAGGACGATCCGCTTAAGGGTCCGAAAAAGGCGACGCTTGCCCTTGTCGTCGCCGGCATGGCCGTCCTGATGGTTTGCGCATTCGCGTCGTTCCATTGGATCTGCGCGGACTATTTCGCGTTCAAGGCTGCCGAAGACGACGCGCGGCGGCAACTCGACGGCATCCGCGCCAGATGTGCGCAAGAGGAGTCTGCCGCGCAGAAGCGACTGGCAGAGGTCGAGGCGAAGTCAAAGGCTTCCGAAGCGGATGCGATCCAAAGGGGCAGGGCGGCAGAGGAAGACGCCCGCAAGAGGATCCAGGAGGCGGAGCAGGGGGCGAAATCACGAATCGACGAACTGGAAAGGGAATATCAATCCAGGCGCACGGCCAAGATTGCCGAACATCAGGCACTGACGGCCGAGCTGGACGAATCGGCCAAGGGGAAGAAGAACGACCTCGCGATTCTGCTGCGCGGATTCCGGGAACAGTTTGACGCAAGGACAAACGACCTTGAACGTGCCATTTCCCAAAAGACTGCGGAACTGAATGAGCTCAAGCGCATGATAGCGATCCTGCCCGACGTGAAAAAGGAACTGGAGACCGCGAACGACGCCCTCGTTTCGGCTCGCGAACAGCGGGATTCCGCCTTGAAGGAGGAACGGACGGCACAGGAGACCTTCGGCAAATGGAATGCGAAGGTCGCGACGGCTCGGGCACAACTGGACGAACTGAACGGACGAAAGGCCGCTCTTGAAACCGAACTCTCCGCCGTGGCGCAGAAGACGAACGACGTTCATCTGACAATGACCTCGCTGCAGAGCCAAGTCAAGGGCCTTCAGGCAAAGATTGGCGCCGCAAAAACCGAACTGCAGACCGTGCAGGGAGACGTCGAGACCGCTGGGTCTGCGCTCAAGGGCGTCCAGGGCCAGGTCGCGGATGCGGAAGCGAAACGCAACGCGGCAGAGACCGCTCGGGGCAAGGCCGAGTTCGCGCTGAATGCCGCGCTGGAGAGGAAACGCGAAGCCGAGTCCGTGCGGGACAAGGCCAAGACAGAGGCGGAACAGGCAGAAGCGCATCTGAAGAAACGAAAAGCGGAAATCGATGGGCTGCTGGAAGTGGCAGAGGAGCATTTGAAAAGGCGCAAAGCGGAAATCGATGGGCTGCTGGAAGTGGCAGAGGAGCATTTGAAAAGGCGCAAAGCGGAAATCGATGGGCTGCTGGAAGTGGCAGAGGAGCATTTGAAAAGGCGCAAAGCGGAAATCGATGGGCTGCTGGAAGTGGCAGAGGAGCATTTGAAAAGGCGCAAAGCGGAAATCGAAGGGCTGATAAAAGACATGGAACGGATTCTTGAAATGAAATCCCAGGCGACAAAGGCGACAGTCGCCGAGAGCGAGGGAGGTTCGGGCAAATGATCGAGAGAGTTTCCATGCTCGCGCCGGATCCCATGGTCGTCTATTTGCTGGGGATGTCGCTGGCGGTCGTCTTGGCTGTCGTGTTCTGCCTGTCGATACGGTATTACGCGAAGGCGAAAGACCTCGTTCCCTACATGCACCGGATCAAGGAACTGGCGGAGAAGATTACCGAGCTCCGGCACAAGGTCGAGGAGGTCGAAGCCCAATTGAAAGAGAAGCTCGCCGACGTGACGCACGCGGAGAGGCTGATCCAACAGGGAAAAGACGCCGAAGAGTGGATGAAGAAATCGCACGATCAGATCGAGACAACGCAGAAGGTCCTCGAAAAGGTGCGGGCGGAGATGCAGACGGCGAGCGTGCAGAAGAACGACCTCGACAGGCAGATATCGGAGCGCCAGCTGCAGCTTGTCGAGCTGGACAAGAAAGCCGTTGATGCGGAGGAAAAGATAAAGGCGGCCGAGAAAGCCGTCGAGGACATCCGCAAGGAAAATGCGGAGCTCACCACGAAAGTCCCGGCCTTGCGTACGGAACGCGACGCGCTTGCGAACGACATCGGCGAGCAGAAGAAACGCCAGGCGGCGCTGGCCCAGAAGATTCAGGAGCAGGCAGACCTTCTGAACAAGGCCAAAGGCGAACTCGAAAGGCTGACAGGTCTGATCGCCGCCAAGAATGCCGAGCTGGAGTCCGTCCGGCAGAGCCTTGAAAAAGCGCGGACGCAGGCGGGCGAGAAGACGCGCGAGCTCGCCGAGCTTGAGGCTCGCGCCGGCATTGCGCAGAAGACGCTCACCAAGCTGGCGGCACAGCGCGAAGAGTCCGGCGAGAAATGGAAGAATCTCGACACGCCCGTCGTCAACGAGAGGCTGATGCTGATGCGCCCTGCGGCCGAAGGGCTGTCGGAGAAGGATTGGCTGGAGAAGTTCGAGAACCGGCTGCAGGCCAACGGCTTCGTCTTTGACGCGCGCGCCATCAGGGCTTTCCATACCGGGCTCAAATGCGCCAGGCAGACGCCGCTTGTCGTCTTGGCGGGCATCTCCGGCACGGGAAAGAGCCTGTTGCCTGAACTCTACGCTTCGGCGCTCGGCATGAACTTCCTGTCCGTCCCCGTCCAGCCGAGGTGGGACAGTCCGCAAGACCTGTTCGGCTTCTACAATTACATGGAGGGCCGGTACAAGGCGACGGAACTGGCGCGCCTGCTCTGGCAGTTCGACCGCTACAACAACTCGTCCGCAAAGAGGAAGTATACTGATCTGAAGAGCCTTCCACTGAACCTGGTCCTGCTGGACGAGATGAACCTGGCGCGCGTCGAATACTACTTCTCCGACTTGCTCAGCAAGCTCGAGACGAGAAACGGCCTCGATGCGGACAACGAGGCTGAACGCCAGAAGGCTGAAATCGAGCTCGAATGCAATGCCGCCGACAAGGTTGACTCGATGCGGCACCTGTTCGTCTCGCCGCACACGCTGTTTGTCGGCACCATGAACGAGGACGAGAGCACGCAGACGCTCTCCGACAAGGTCATCGACCGCGCAAACGTGCTGCGCTTCGGACGTCCGAAGATGCTTGGCGAAGCAGGCGGGGCGACGGTCCAGGAGCCGAACAAGAGCGGATTCATCGCCGCGTATGCGTCAGGCGACCGTGTGTGCGCAGAGGCGTGGGACGGCTGGTGCAGGGGGCTTGACGACGCCAAGGAAGACTCTGACGGCTTGGCGTTTCTCCGCAAGACGGTGACGCCGGTCGTGGAGGCCCTGGACAAGGTCTACCGTTCGTACGGATTCCGCGTCGACAAGGCGATGAAGCTTTACGTGATGAACTATCCGGGGAACTACAAGGAGGCCGTCGCCGACCAGATCGAGATGAAGATCCTGCCGAAGCTAAACGGGGTCGAGCTGCAGGACGACCACTTCGACGAGGTGAAGGCGGCCATGCTTGCCGCCATCGACGCCACCGGAGACGAGAGGCTGCGGACGGCGTTCGTCGACGCCTGCCCTGAAGGCGGGACCTTCTTCAAGTGGCGCGGTGTCATGCGCTGATGTCGGCGTGACGGTCAAGGGCGACATTTCCCTGCGCGAATACCTTCGTCTGCAGGCCAGGAGGGCGAAAGATCCGCCCTGCATCGACGCGTACGACGAATTCCTGATCGAGGTCTGGGATTTCTTCAGTCTTCGCGTCGCCGCCGAGCAGCATTACGAGGCCAACAGGCATGTTGCGCATTCGCGGCACGGCGCGTTGCCCGTCTCATGGGCGCTCCTTCGCGACACGTGGAGCAAGTCCGGGCCGCCCGAACAGGCGATCACGGTAATTGCGAAGCGAACGTACGGCGACGTCAATGCGCTGATCGGCAATCTGCGAAAAGTCCTGAACCGGGTCCGGCAGAAAGTGGCGATCGCGCGTGTGCAGCAGGTGGATTCCCATTGCCTGCGGTGGCTGACGCGACAGCCGGGACGCTCGGCGGCGGAGAAAGGCGGTTCGCGCCAGGAGATCCTGGGCGTCGTGCGCGTCGAGAACTACGATACGCTTGAGAACAGGGTGCTGAAGGACTTCCTTTCGCGCTGCGTGGCGCTGTCGACCATGTATCTTCGCCGCTATGACACGGAGGCGTTCCATGGCCACGTGAACGTCAAGGCCGTCGCGCGGTTCAGGAATCTCTGCATCGGCGGACTTCAGGAGCGGAAGCTTGAGGCCGTCAGCGAGCTTCGCGAGATTCCCCAGCCGAATTACGTCCTGCAGCAGGACAGGCTGTACTCGAAGGTCTGGTCGTCCTACTGCGACATTCTCAGGCAAGAGGACGTCGCCGAGAAGCTCTGGAGCAAGCGCGAGCGGGTCAACGAGCTCTACACCCGCTGCCAGAACGGCATTCCGCTCCATTGCTCGCCAAAGGCGCGGTTTTGTACGCCGCTCTGGATTAACCCCATAGACGGACGGAAAGAAATCATAGAGAATCCGGTCTGGGAGAACGAGCTCGGCGAGGTTGACGTCGCGTCGCCACGGCCGCCCGTCTCGAGCGTCGTGACGGTGAACTTCACGTATCCGTGGGATGCGCGACGCGAACTTGTCTATCCGATCCGCCATCCGAATGCGCAGCCGTTCCTGCAAGACCCGCATCGTCCAAGCCGCGAACCCGGCAAGGTCGTGACGGTGAACGAGATCCTGCGCAAGCGCGACGGGAAAAGGCTTCAGGACTATTCCCGACAGCTTTACGGCCTGCTGAAGGGCGACAGGTGGATCGTCCTTGTGCCGGACGACTGGGAGGTCGGTTGGCTGGAGACGGTCAAGCGCGCGCAGCCGTCCTCGCTGAACGGGATGTTCCTTCTCTGGCGCAGCGTCGCGGCCGCGCTTGGCGCGATGGAGATAAGGGAGTTCCTCGAAGGGGAGTCTCTTGTCGTGGCGGACGGGTATGTCGTGCCGTCGTATAATGCCGTCGAATTGCGCTTTATGCAGGACCCGAAATCGAATCGGATTCTGCCGCAGCGGTCGTCCGTCCGGCTTCATGGAAACGAAACGCCCAATTGCGCGGACGTGAGGTTTCGTCTCGGACGCCCGTTTGGCGACCAGGATTCGGTCCGCCGTCTTGGCGGGGCGTCGGCATTCCGACTGGGAACGGGATTGCTGTCGTCCTCGAATTTCCTGCCGTCGTCGCCGACCTTCGAGTATTCGGAAGAAGACGCGCTGCTGCAGGCGGGCGTGAACCGGTTTGTCCGGGAAGAGGCGCAGGGGCTGGTCTCGTATTTTGACGAGCGCGACGCGTTGTTCCTCGTGGTCCAGAACAGTCGTGAGGAAGTCGAATTCAAGACGCTGGTCGAACACGATGAGCGCTCTCCCGGCGGACAGCCGTATCGGGGGGCGCCGACCAAGGGCGGCACATTGCAGATGGGGGCGACGGAGCTGAAGCTCTACCTTCTGGAAGGAGAACCGAGAGACGACGCCCCGCTCAAGGATATGGTCGTAAAACTGGACGAAAAGGCGACCGCGTCTTCGGACATCTCTTACGAGGCGTCAATGACGCCGGGGCAGGGGTTGGCAAGCGTCCTGTTCAAGGTCGACTGCATCGACAAGCCGATCCTCCTTGACCTAAGGGAGCTTCGCGATTCCGAATACACGAAGTCCCGCATCGAACGCGAAATGAAGCGGCACTTTCCCCCGGTGATGCCGCTGGTCGAGGCGAGTGAGGCGATATGGCGCACAATCGCGGAATCCGTCCGCAATTATCTGAACGGGTGGAGCATTCCGCCTCCCGGCGCGTTTGCGCAAGCTCAGCCATACTGGGGGGAGGTCGATCCGACGGGAAAGACGAGCTATCGGAAGTTTGGCGAGAGCCGTGATTTTGACGAGTCGACCATGTCGCCCATCGACAGGCTGAAGCGGGAGAACGTGTTCGGCAATTCGCCGGAGCATCGCACCCCAAGGGATGCCAATGTGGATTGGACGGCTCTGTTCGACCGGCTGGCGAAGGACTACAAGCTGGCGAAGGACTACAACAGGAGCGGTAAAAACGTGCTTCGCCTGATCGCATGGTCCTACCAATATGATGCGCCGTGCTTCGAGTTCATGCGCGAGGATTTTCATGAGCGCTACGTGAAACAGTCCGGCGACTTGGACACGATGGAAATCACCTTTTGCGCCAACTGCTTTCCGCCGGACGACTCTCGGGTCGAGGATCTGCTGCGCGAGGTGCTCTCCCGCATCGGCAAAGGGCAATACAAGCAAGGAGAGCTAAGACTGGCCTACAACCTGATGCAGTTTCACCCGGAGTCGATGGGCGGCGTTCCCTCCGACACTTGCGAAAAGGCAATGAACCGCTTGGCCTACGATTACAACCGCTATCCGTTCCAGCCGCATGGGATGTGGGGCGGTGGGGAATCGACAAAAGCGGCGGGGTATTACCTGAAGTGCATGCTCTTCATCTTGCATCGGCGTCGGTTCGCCCCGTCGTTCCTTCGCCGCGATGAAGACTGGACGCCGACGGGCTTTCTGGGCGAGAGCCTGCCGACGCATACCGAGACGCTGCGGAATCACGAGTGCACGCGGAAGGCCTTCATCGAATATGTCCGCGGACGCGGAACGATAGACGGAATCCCCCTGGGAGATTGAGATGGCAGAGCCTTGGTCGAAGTTCCGCAACCTGTGCCAGTATTACGCCGACTGCGTCAAGTACTCCGAACACGGTCAGGAGTACCTGTTCCCGAACCAGCTCGGCAAGACGTTCATGATGCCGCGGCTTCCGGTGGACTGGCACCTGAAGTCCGAGGAGTTCGTCGTCGAGACCTCGCGGGAGGACGCTTACGTCCGCTCCTGCCTGATGCAGGCCTCGGACGAGGACGAGCTGTTCATCGGCTATCCGCTGAACTCGTTCGTTTCGCCCGACGGCTTTGACTGCCTTTGCCCCGTCCTCATGTTCCCGGTCGCCATCTCCGTCCGGAGGCCGGGATACGTCACCGGCATGCGGATGACGATCGACAGGCAAGGCATCTCGATCAATCAGGACTGGGTGGACTATCACGTTCCGCGTTCCGAGCAGCGGGCGTTCAGGCGCGCGTGCGAGCGCACGGCGGACGAGGCGGGATGCGTCGACGTCGAGATGGTGCTGAATTACCTTTCGGCGCATTTCAAGGCGGTCGAGCTGGACCCAAACCGCATGCAGTTCTCGATCCGGAACTCGCAGTCGAAGCAGGGGCTGCTGAACACGGCCGTCCTGTTTGAGGGAACGAAGACGAAATACACGAAGAACCTCATCGCGGAGCTGCACCGCATTTCGCGCGAGCCGGACGCGGTCCTCGACAAGACGGCGCTCGCGCACGTCTTTCGCGAGCCACGCCTTCCGCATGAGCCGCATTCCGCAAAGCGGATACCCGTTTCCTTTACGCAACGGCAACTGAACGCCGGGCAGTTCGCCGCCGTCGAGGAGTCTCTGAACAGTCCCGTGGTCAAGGTGATGGGCCCGCCGGGAACGGGCAAGTCGTTCATGTCCGTGAACCTGATCGCGAATGAGGTCCTGGCGGGCGGCCGCGTCATCTTCACGAGTAAGAACCACAAGGCCGTTCACGCGATTTTCGACAAGGCGCCCGATGCCGTCGAGAACGGGGACTTGCCGCTGGTCTCCTTCTGCACCACGCCGGACAATCCAGAGAACGCTGACTGGCGGAAGTCCCAGAAGGACGTCGATTGCCGCCTTGCCAGGCTTGAGGCGATCAGGCGTGCGGACCTTGACGGACTTGACGCAAAAGAAATCGGATCCCTTGACCGGGCGGCGACGGAGGAACTCGACGTCTGGCTGTCGACGTATCGCGACGCCGAATCGCACATCGAACGCTATCAGCGTCAGCGCGACCTGATCTCCCGCTACGAGAGGCTGCTCGGCAAGCTGGAGACCGCCCTTGGAAACGTGCCATGCCTACGGCGCGATTCGGACGAGACCGTCCGGTTGCTGGAAGCGTGCGAGAGGCTGCTGGCCTCGTCATGGCGACCGACGTTTGCACAGCGCATCGTCATGTGTCTCGGCGCCTTGGCCGGTCGGCGCAAGTCGGAGCTGGACGTCCTGGGGCAGCTGGCGGACATCGCGCCAAGGGTGTCTGGCGCAATCGTGTCTCGCGAGACGGCGACCAAGGAGGTTCGCCGTCTGCTGAAACTGCTTAAGTGCAGGAGGCTGGTCAAGGAATGGGAGAGGGCCGAATACGACGTTCTCAAGGCTGAGCGGTCGGCGGCGAACTTCGACGAGCTGAAATCGACGGTCGGACGCGCCTTGGACGGCGCAAGGCGAGTCGTGCAGCGGGCGTATGTCGAATCTCTGCTTGCGCGGACGAAAGGACTTGAAAACGCCGATTCGCTGGTCGCGTTCTGCAGGGATGCGGCGGACGAGGCGCTGAAAAGGCCGGCCCTGCCGTTCTTGACGGCCGTAGGCGACGGTTCGAAATACGATGCGGCGTGCGCATGGTTCAGGCGATACCTGGACGTGTTCCCCGCATGGGCAAGCACGATGCTGTCGCTGCGCCGTGCGGCTCCGTGCCTGCCCGGCGTGTTCACCCTCGCCGTCATTGACGAGGCTTCGCAATGCGAGATTCCGCCGATGATACCGGTGCTGTTCCGCGCACAAAGAGTGGCGGTTGTCGGAGACCCGAATCAGTTCCCTCCGGTCATCACGCTGAAGGAGTCGCGTGACGCCGCCTTCCGCCGGAGATACGGGATCTCGGGCTCCGAATTCGACAAGTTCGCGTTCAGGAGCTGCAATGTCTTCTCGGTCATTCCCGGCGAGCCGCACCTGTTGAACGAGCATTTCCGCTGCGCGGACGGAATCGCCGAATACTTCAACGAGGAGTTCTACGACAACGAGCTGTCGCTGTGCTGCGAGACCGGACGCCATGGCGAGTCTGCCGTAGGCGCTTCAAAGCCAGGCATGATGTGGGTGGACGCTCCGGGCGGAGACGCGGCGGAGATCGACGCCACGTTGGAATATCTGCGGGGCCTGAAACGGAACGGGTTCAAGGGCACGATCGGCATCATCAGTCCGCTGCGAGACTTGGCGAACCGTCTGAAGACGAGGGTCGCCGAAGATTCCGCAAGCGTCCCGCCCCAGCTCGACATCCAGTCGCAGATCAGCACGGCCAACGGCTTTCAAGGCGGCGAATGTGACGTGGTGCTCTTCCTCCTGGGGCTGAACGCCGACAGGACGCGCGGACAGGACTGGTACATCACCGCGCCGGAGAACAAGTACATCTACAATGTCAGCGTGAGCCGGGCCAAGCAGCTCTTCGTTGCCGTCGGCGACAGGAAAAGGGTGTCGGCATGCGGCCTGTCCTACATACAGAAACTCGTGCCGGAAGCTCGTCCCCCGCGTAGCGTCAAGGTCGGCCCCGGCGAGGAAAGGCTGCGCGTGGCCCTTGAACGGGCGGGGATCAAGACAGTTCCGCAATTCCCCGTCCTCAATCGCTTCCTTGACTTGGCGATACCGGAGAAGAAGATTGACATTGAGGTCGACGGTCAGGCCTGGCATCTGGATTGTCGGGGCTGTCGCAAAGCGGATGACATCCATCGCGACATCCAGCTTGAGGCGGCCGGATGGAAAGTCGTTCGCTTCTGGCATCACGACGTCGTCTCGAACGTCACGGACTGCGTGAACAAAGTCGCGAAAACAGTTGAATCTTGAGGATTCCGTCCTTTTCGCGCTCCTTCGCTAATGCGCGGCATTGTGCCATTTCGCGCTGAAGAACTGACGGGGTGACTTGTAAAGGGGGTGGGTCAGCAAAAACCCCTTAAGCCACCTTGGCCAG
>CAVAHB010000157.1:0-11662 GCA_963588415.1 Faecalibacterium sp. CAG:74 | reverse complement strand
CCGGCTTCGCGTACGCCTTTGCGGTGTCGATTCCCTCCTGGACAAACCGCTTCAGCGCCATCATGCCGTCGGGATTGAGCCTTGCCAGCAAGAGACGGCCTTCCGGCATCTTGGCGGCTTTCCGGACGACCTTTTCGTAGCCACGCGCCCCCCTGATGCGGGCGTTCAGGACTCGCCCGGCACCCATGATCGCGCCGATTGCGGCACCGTCGCGAACGCCCTTCAGCCCCTCGACGGTGATTTCCCCAAGGTCGAGGTCGTGTCCGCTGGCAATCTGCCTGAAGGCCGCATCGCCAGCACCCTGTGTTCCCATAAGGCCACCCGCCTCAAGCGCGGCGACACCCTGGTTCAGGAACTCGCGCTTCGCGTTGAACCGCCCCATCGCCTTGGAAAGTCCGCTGAACGTGAACTTCTCGACAGGCTGGACAGGGACAATACCCTTGCCATTCATCCAGCGGCGGAACGGCGCATAGTAGAATGCCGCCGTCATTGCACCGTCGAAGAGCGCACTGCCGCCCGCGACACCCTCCGCCGCTTTGCCGGTCTTGCCGCTTTCCAACGCCGTGCTGCGCGTCTGCTGATATGCGTCGGCGGACGACATGGCAATCATCGTCGGCCCAAGGTACGCGAACTGGGAAATGCCGGATGCCGCGCGCTCCAGCCAGTCCACCACCGCGTTTCCGCTGTTGCCGACAGGCGTCTTCTCATCCAGCCAGTTGCGGATCCGTTTCGCGTCGCGTATGGCCATGTTGCCGATGGCCGTCCCTTCTCGGCCATTCTCCACCATGAGGGAATGCTCCTGGTGCATTCCCTCCTTCCCGGCTATCGGGGCTTCCCACCTGAAATACTTTTCGAGGTTCTCACGCACGGACGGATCGCGTTTCGCCATGCGCTTCACATTCTCGTCGATGTTCACGCGCCCCAGCCAAGAATCGAACGACTCGCCCTCCTTCTTCGCCATCGGGTCGTCGGCCATGAATGCGTGACGCACGTCTTCGTCAACGCCGCCCGCCGCCGTGCCGACAAGATTGATAAGCCCGGCGGCCATCTTGCCAGCCGTGTTCACGACGGTACGGGGGACGCTCCGCCATCCCGCGCTTTTGTCCGCTCGTTCCCCTTCCCCGTTCCCAACGCGGTTCCCGGCGACATACGCCAGTGCCTCGCGCATTTCCTCGGGAGACTTGGACTCCTTGCGGATACGCTCAATCTGCCAGTCCTCCAGCCCCGCTTCCTTTGCGACCCCGGCAAGGGCATCCTCGTCGCTCTTCCCCTTGCGCGACACGCGCTTGCGACCGATCGGCTGCCCCATCGTGTTGTATGCCATTTCGCCCGATTCGTCCGTGCCGCGCTTCCATTCGGCAACGGCATCTGCCGTATCGTCGTTCGCAAGCCGCTCCATGAGCGTGATCTTGTCCGGCTCCGTGCGCTTCTTGTGCTCATAGGAAACGCCCCGGTCTCGCCTGATCTCGTCCGAAACGTCGTCCCAGTGTTCGTGAAGCCAGTCGTTCCACTTCGACTGGTTGTCCTTCATGTGTGCATCATGGACTTCTTGCGCCATCTTCTGTGCAGAATCCTCGTCATCCGCCATGCCCCAATGTTCGCCCGTCTCGGCGTAATGTCGGACGGCATCCTCCTGCGAGAGTTCCTTCCCTCCGACGACCGTCGGCACGACGGCAAAACGGCCATCATCATGCCGCACGAGCATAGACGATGTGGTCGAGTAGCCGTTCACTTTGCCGTCCCTGTCGCGACGAAGGAGAACCCTGCGCCCATCGTTGCGAAGGTTGCCGCCCCACTGGTTCTTCTCGCCGTCGGGAAGCCTTTCAGCCTCTCCGTCGCCGTCCTCCCAGCGCAGAGGCTCAACCTTGCCAAAGTCGTCCGTCGTTTCAACGGGTTCAATCTCGCCCCACTCTTCGTTGTCATTCATCCGAAAGCCTCCTCCCAATTATTCCGCCACGCCGCCGGCACCAACCATTTCAGGTTCGCCCTGCGTTCCATCAGCGTAAACGGGAATTCGCTTCGACCGATCCCTGTTGTATCGGTAGCCCTTCAAAGCCTTTTGCCCTCCTTTTGGCGGATTCGCACCTTGCGGATTCTCTTCACCGCCGTCGTTCGCGCCACCGCCAAACGCATCGGACAAGATCCGCGTAAGGGATGTCTGGAACTGCACGGCCTGATTGTCGCTGAGCTTCAGCCCACGCTTGATGTCAGTCATGTTCTTGGCCACGGATGCCGCAAGCCGTGCGTTTGCCGCGTCGTTCTTCGAGCCGGCACGGGCATTCCGCCCCTGCTCTTCCTCCTTGCGCTGGGCAAGGCGGTCTCGCTCCAGCTGCATTCGCTCTTCGCTCATGCCGCCGCCGGAAAGGCGGTCTTTGTACTTCCCGAAGTAGCCGTCCATCGTGCGCCCGTAGAATTCGTTCGATATGGGGTTGTCGGCATTGAGCAGCGGGCGCCCGAATTTCTGATCCACGGCAAGTTTCCCATTGTCATCAAGGGCGTATTCGACGAAGTGAATCCTTCCGTCCGAGAATGGCTTGCCCGTGGTGGGATCGATCTTGCCCACATAGTTGTAGCTCGTGCCGTTGCGCTCGTTGAAGTCCTGAACCTGTTTCCGCGTGAGAAAGCCGCCCCCGAGTTCAGTCGCGATGATGGCGTTCCCGTAGGCGCTTTCGACAAGCTTCTGCTGATTGGCTCGTTCTTCGTCCTCCTTCTGGCGGATGGCGAGTATGCGCGAAAGTTCCGCGTTGCGGATCTCGAACTCCTGATCCTCCTTCTCCATCTGCTGCATCTTGATGGCATCGTCCCACGACTTCGCGTGTTCGATGTCGCCGCGCCTGTCGGCGTATTCGCGCTCCTTCTGCGCCTGTGTCGCGTCGAACTGCCGCGCCCCCTCGCCGCGCTGTGCCGCCCGCTCCTCCATCTGCGCGTCGAACTGCCGTGCACCCTCGGCACGGGCCGCCTCGGCGGATGCCTGGCGTTCGTCGAACTGGCGGGCGTTCTCCTCCCGGTTCGCGTTTGCCTGTTCGGCCTGCATGTCCTGTCCGCGCCGTGTGGTCGCGGCGTTCATTGCCGCGATCGCCCTCTGGCGCTCGTCGTCCTTGATGTTCTTCCCGAAAGAGAAGTTTGCCACCTGAAAACCTGCCATTGCCTTTTCTCCTTATGATGCGAACAAGTAGTGGGAACCCGCGAGCTGCGCGTACTGGTCGAACATCCCTGCGTAGTACGACCCCAACGTGTTCTGCTGGTCGGCGATTTTCGCCGCCGCGCTGAACTCCGCGCTGTTCAGATTGCCGGCCGCATTCGCCGCGCTGATGCGGTTCGCCGTCGCGTTGTTGACGGCGTTCGCCGCGCCGATGGCGAGGTTGCCGCCGGCCGTCGTGAGCTGCCCTGCGGCGGTGAGCGCGTTCGCCTGCGCGGCCCGCAAGTTGCCCGCCGTCGCATTGGCGTTTGCCGCCGAGGCCTGGAGCTGCCCCTTGTTGGCGAGAACGCCCGCCGCAGAGCTGACGGCGTTCGCCCCCGCGCCCTGCGCGTTGACACCCTGCGTGACGATGGACGCGCCGGTCGCGCCGAGCGCGTTCGCGTCCGCAACCGCCCCGCGCATGGCCTCGAAGTAGTCCTTGTTGGAACTCACGCGCGTCTTGGTCTTCATCGCCGCAAGCGCGGTGGCGAGTGCCTGTCCCGCCTGCTGTATGGTCGCCGCGCTCTGCCCGCTCCCCGCGCTCACGCCGCGCCGCGCCATGGCCCGCTCGTTCGCCGCCATCTGCGTCTCGTAGGCCGATCGCGTGTCGTTCGCCGCCATCGAGACGGCGAGGGAGGGGTCGAGCGCGGCCAGCACCTGCGCATACGTCCCGGCGAGCCCGCCGGCGGACTTGTCAAGTCCGAGAATCGAGAGGCCCGTGTTGATGTAGTTGTTGCCCGATTCGACGAGGCCGCTCCCCTCGCCGAACATCGTCTCGCCCATCTCCCGGAGAAGCGGAGAGTATTCGCCGAGCGCAGTTGCCGTGTTGGTGATGTCCGTGGCGTTCTGCCGGACGTCGTTCACGGAATTCGTGATGTCCGATGCCGCCGCCTTCGCCTCTTCCGCGTACTGGTTGATCTTCCCGTAGCTCTCCGTGGCGTTCTTCAGGTAGCCGTCGATGCCCGCGTCCCCGTTGATGATGCCGTCGAGGGCGGAGCGAAGCCCCGCGTTGTTCTTCTGAAGGTTCCCGTATGCGGTGTCGAGCGTCCCCTGCGCCTTTCCGAGCGCGTCTTCCGCCGCGTTGCGATAGGCGTTTGCCGCCGCGCCCGCCGATGCCGCCGTGTTCAGCGTGCGGGACGACCCCCACCCGAACATGCCGCCGTTATGCCACTCTCCGAGGTTGTTGGTCGTCGTGGTGCGCTGCACGGTCGTGCCCGTCGCGCCGGTGTATCTCGTCTCGTAGACTTTTGGAAGTGTGACTGCCATTTCTTCGACCTCCTTTTCCGCTATCGGTTGGCGATGACCTGCTTCAACTGCTGCACCTCCGTGCGCAGATCCCGCACCTTCCTGTCATACGTCTCCTTCAGGAACGTCTGGTTCTCAAGCAGAATGAGGATGGCCTTCTGCACCTTCGGCTCACTGATGCCGATGATGGAAATCGCCGCGTTGAATCTCTTGTCGCTCATTTCAGACCCTCCATGCTTGACGCAATCGAGACGTGGTTGATACGCGCAGTCCCCTGCACCTTGAATGCGAAATACTTTTCAATCCGCATAGGCGGAATCTGCCTCGGCCTCTGGTTTGTGATCGAAAGCGTCAGCGTGTGCGCACCGTCCCCGAAGCATCCGTTGGGCGACGTGGCCGTCATGAGCGTCAGCGTCACGGGATATTTGTCCGAATAGATGCGAACGTTCCGCAGGACGAGGAACTGCGCACCGACGAACACCTTGCTCCGCCACTCGAATGCCTTTGCCGCCGCGCCGTCGTTCCACGACTTGACGGACGAGTCGCTGCGCGAGAAGTCCGCGTACCATTCCCCGCCGGACGAGGTGACGGCGCTTATCGTCAGCACCGCGCCGTTGGAATCGACCGGCACAAACGCGCCGTTCACCTTCCTAAACCATCCGCCGAACGCATAGCCGGGCTTTGGCGCGGCCGCAAGCACAACCTTGCGCCCGACGTAGCAGGCCGCCTCGGCAACGCCGCCGATCGAATAGTAGGAGAGCATGCCCGTGGCGAATACCGAAAGCTCGCCCATCGCGCCCGTGTTGCCGTCCACGAAAAGCGCCTGTACGCGGGCGTAGCCCTCCGCCTGGACTTTCGCGAACACGAGACGCACGAGCATGTTGTCGCGCATGACGAAACGCCCGCTGCGCGATTCGGGATTGTTGGCGTCGTATGTCCACACCGTGCCCCAGGTGTCGCTCCCGCTGTCGGTCATGACCTCAACGCGTACGGGTGTCCAAATGTAGGTGATTCCCTCCTCCACGCTCGTTCCGTCGTCGAGGACATGGAAGTCGATGTAGCGGCTGTTGCCGACAACCCACTTGTCGGGGTTCGTCAGGTTCGGCTTCGTGTCGATGGCAAGCCCGAACGCCAGTGAGTCGGACGGAAGCGAAGCCGCAATCACGTCGTCGCCGCTCTTGATGCCATAGGACACCGTGATCGTCCCGGAAGTCCGCATGACGTATTTCGCCGTGAACTTCGACGAGAGGTCGTTGCAGTTGATGGAAATCGACAGGTTGGACGACACGAACGTGGAATCGTTCAGATACCACCCGCTGAACGTGTAGGTCTCGTCGGCGTCGTCGGCGGTCAGGGTGTAGGTCGTCCCCTTGTAGATGTTGAACGACTGCGCGGCGAGCGTCGTCACCTCCTCGTGTACGGACGAGGATGCGGCACTTGTCAGCGTCACCTTGCCGACCGCAACCGTCGGATCTGTCGCGTTCGCGACACAGAGGGTGAGCGTCACCCTGTCCTTCTCGGCGATTGCAAAGTCCACGCTTGCCGCATTGGACGGCATCGCGAACGAAATCTGCGATTCGGTTATCGAAGGATCGGCTATTCCGCTTGACGTTATCGCGCCAATCGACCCGCCAAACGCCGCGACCGCCCGGACAATCACGGGGCGCGCCTCGCGAACCTGCGCACTCCACGACGAGCCGGAGATCGACTCCTCCGTTCCGCCGTCCACCTGCACAAAGACGGTCGCAAAGGACGTGTCGCCGCTCTTCGTCACGGTCAGCGCGTTCGACGTCAAGACGAGGTGCGGAACAAACGTCAGCTCGCTGTTCCCTCCAAGGACAGCCGCATAGACGGTGTAGTAGTATTGCCCCGTCCCGCCGGCCTCCGCCGCATACTGTGCGCCACCCGCCGTGAAGTAGTCCACCCGGTACTGCCCGACATACGCCTCCTTGATCTGACAGTAGACGTTCACGGACGTTTCGGCATCGAACCGCAGCGCGGCAGAAGACGGCGCCACGTCGCACAGCGTCGGATCGTTCGTCGATGTCCTGATGACGCACTCGACGAGCGCGAAGTAGAGCGAGACGGTCGCGTTCGCGCCGCTCGTCATCGAATAGGCGTACTCGCCGCCCTCCTCGTACTCTTCGAGGTTGTCCGACTTCGACACCTGCGAAATGCCATAATGCGCATTCGGCGTGACGGACAGCTTGATGTAGTCCGTTCCGTCGGCGCGGAGATAGCCGGTGTTGGTGAGCTGCGCCCCGCTCTGCTTGCTGTAGCGTCCGGAAATCGTCGCGGAACCGTTCGACCCCGCCGACACCGTGACGGGCCATGCGTTCTGCGTGAGCATGCAGGTGATGGCGACATTCCCGGTCAGCGCGTCAGCCGTGTAGGTATTGCCGTCGATTGCCGTCCCGTTCACGTACCAGGATGCGACCGTCGGGGCTTCGTAGTCCGCTCGCGACGACGCGAAGTGGAACGTGTAGGTCGTCCCCTGCACGAGCGTCTTGCTCGTCGTCCCCACGATGTCGATGTAGACCTCACCCCATTCGGGATGATCTGCTATGGAGGCCGAAATCGTGTAGGTCGATGCCGTGATGTTGAACGATGCGGCCTTTGTCAGCGCGACGATCGTTCCGTTGATGTCCGCCGAATTGCTGCCGTAGATGGAGTTCACGCCGCCCGTCTGCGAGATGAACCCGTTGCCCGTGGAGAACACGTAGCCGGACGCGCAGGACGCGCTGGCGGACACGTTGGCGCCGTGTTCCACATAGAGCGTTCCGCTTCCCGAAAGCGAAACCGGCGAAACCGCGTCTGAAACGTAGTCGCCCGTCGAATGGTGGCGGGTGTAGGAGACGGTCGAACTCGACACGCCCGTGCCCTTGCTGATCGTCAGGGCGTATTTCGCGCCGTAGTTCACCACGAACAACGTTGCGTTGCTTGTGGGCTTCGCATTGACGGTCGTTGCGGCATTCGCCTCAAATATGACATTGCCGTCTGCGACTTCGGAATCGTCCATCGCGATTCCGTTGTAGAAGTAGCTTTGATGCCAGTTCTTGATCGTCGAGACACATGCGGTCGCGACAACCTTCACGTTCGGAAGCGATGCCTGGCTTGTGTCGTTCGTATTGTACGTGTAGTTTACCGAAGCCGCATTTGTGTCCCGCGTGGTGGAAATCGAGCCTGCGACCAGCACATCGTTGACGTACAGCGCGACATTGCCGACCTGGACATTGTTTACATCGACAGAAGAGGCCGTGAACGTCAGCGCATAATACTGAACGTCATAGGTCGTGGAAGTTCTGCTCGTATTAAACGTGTATCCGCCATACGACCCGCTGATCCAATAGGATGTGTTGTTCGCAAGAGTCGGATTCCATTGAATATACGCTATCGTCGCGCTGTATTCAGCCGAAGCAGAACTGTTTCCAGTTCCTTTAAGTTGCGTACTGGTGCTAATCTCAAGGCCATTCGCATCTATTGAATACGCCTTTACAGTCAGGTAGCAAGTGTAGTTCAGTCCGCTGCCTGAAATGCTCTTGTTGGTTATCGTCTTGCCCTGGAAGCCCGTCCCGACCTGCAAGCCGGTGTAGATGATCCCGGCGGGCCCAATTGTGTTCAGGGCGATGCACTGCTTTGTGGAAGGTGTCAACGCCATCAGTTCACCCCCACGAAATAGAGCGCGTCATTCTCCACGTCCGTGAACGCGCAGGAGCAGTAGTCGTCATGTTCCGTAATAATCGGCTTGCCGCCCGTGTCGAAGTCGATCACGAACGCCCGGCGCGACCCGTCTGCAAGCGTGAACCAGCAGAAGAGCGCGTTGTCGTAGGCGATCATCATGCACGACTCCGGATTGAGCGCAGACCACGAAACCTTGTCCCAGTAGAGCCGCGTGATGACGGTCGAGGTCAGCGAATCCTCCGAGAGGACGCAGATGCCGTCCTGGGAGGCATAGTACACCTTGCCCTCGAACGTGCAGATCGAACGCGCCGAGACGCAGGCCTGTTCCGAGACGATCTGCGCCGCCGTCATACCCTCCGGCGCCGTTCCCGAAATCGCCCACGGATAGCCCTTCGTGAGGATGAACGCCGTGTTGCCGGCCACAGCGATTCCGATTGCGAAGTCGCGGATCGTGTAGCGGTAGGCGTCCGGGAACGAGGTGGGAAGCCCCACGTCCGAGAAACACACGCGGCGCGGATTGGAACGGAGGAAGCCGACGTAGAAGTTGCCGGGCATCTGCGTCATCCACGTTAGGTCTGCGGGGGTTGACGTGATGTTCGGCGCTTCCTCGGCAACGCTTTCGTCGTTGATGTTGATCTTCAGCTTCGTCTCGAATGCGCCCTGCGCCCCTGCGGTGATCTTCTGTTCGCAGACGAATCTCACGGTGTCGCTCGTCTCGCCCGTCACGCTCATGTAGAGCCGCCGCGCCACGACCCAGTCGGGAATCGTGTACTGCGCCGTGGAATGGGCGACCCCGACCCAGTTTATCTTCTGGTTGTTGTTGTAGTCGAACTCGATCATGTTGCCGTCCGCGTCCGTCGCCACGTTCGACTGTCCGCTCTCGTAGCCGTATTCGTCCACAAAGGTCTGGAAGAAGTACGTGTGGCGAATCGTGTTCGGGTCGAGTTCGACGCTGTTCACGCCCTCCGGATGCTCGTCCGTCCAGTATTTCACCTCGACGGACGGCGGAATCTCCTTGAAGAGCGGATGCCGGTCGTATGTCTTGGCGTTCCGGGAAGAGACCAGCACGCACGGCTGGTTCTCGCCGTTCGCGTCGCTGATGCCCGTTTCCCCGGACACGAACAGCCGGAAACGGTCGTCGTCGTTGATGTTGGACGGCGCGACCTGCACAATGCCTGGCCATGCGATCACGTCCCTTACGCCGTCGCCGCGCGTCCAGATTCGGATGGTCTTCGCGTACTTCACGTCACGGAGGCCGTTTTCAAGGCGGATCGGCATGTCCGTCACGTCGGACGGCACGCGGATGGGGTTGATTTTAGTCGTGTGCAGGCGGCAGTTCTTCGCCACCGTCGCCTGGCTGTCGCCAAGGGCGGTGGCGTCAAGACGCGGCTGGATGCCGCCGAACTCGTCTATCTTGATTCCCGTCGCCATGTTCCCTTATCCCACGGTGCTCGTCTGAGACTGGCTGCTGGTCGTGGCCGTCTGCCGCGCAAGGATTGATTCCGCATCGACGAGAATCTGCCGCCTCATGCCGGAGGTGATCAGCCCATGCGTCAGGCGGTTGATCTCGTGCAGATACGTGGTCGCGTTCATCCGCGCCCCGACAGCATCCGTCCACTTCTCGTTCTCCATCGCATAGATGCGCATGAGCGTTCCGGCCAGGAGAGCCTTTTCGTACCGCTTCAGGAACCAGAGCGGCGCCTTTTGGCTCGTCGGCGCGGCGTTCACGTCCGGGACAACGGAGATGTCTGCATAGACGGCGTACGTCGCGCTCGCCACTGGCGCGCAACTCGGCGCAAACACAAGCGCAGGGCCGCTTGCGGTGTCCTTCGTCGCCAGAACGCCGATCCCGACGGGCACGCCGTCAACGCCAGCGCCGACAAACCGCTGGAAGTCGCCGAATGTGGGCGAGATGCCGCCAAGTTCCAGCGAAGTGGAGGTTATCGTGCCCGTGATGCGTTCCCGCAAGGCCCCGCAGCGTTCCGCGAAGTCGCAGACCGTATGCCAGAACTCCTTGACCATCATCACGTCCGCGATTGATGCCAACTTGTAGGCGATTTCCGAAAGATAGGCCGAAACGTTCGTCGCCGCCTGCTGCCGGAGCGGGACTTCGACCTGGTTCCACAGTTCGCCTGGAAGTGCATATTTCATGACCTGACGCTCTCCGTGAATTTCGAGTAGTATGCCTGCGCAAGGGTTGCGTTCGCCGTGTCCGTGTCGTCCTTCAGGTACATCTGGTGGATGACGTAGTAGACAAGCGACTCCATCCAGCGGTCTTCCAGGTTCACCGTGAAGCCGCGGAACTGGTCGAGCGTGTATGTCGTGTTGTCGATCGTCGCGGGGAAGGACTCGGGGACGGTGAAGTCGGACTCCACGCCGTTGACGATGAGCATCTTGCCCGTCAAGAGCCCGTCTACATACTTCGACTCCGGGCGGACATTGCGGATCATCCGCAGCCCGTCGCGCATGGCATCGAAGATTTCCGTCGGAGCGAACCGATAGTTGTCCTCGTAGGTGTCGAGAAGTTTCACCCGTGCCTGTCTTTCGATTTCCTTGATTGTGAACATGGCTTTTCCTTTCTAATTCAATTATCGCACGGCTTTATCTCCGCTTTATTCGGGACTTGCCGCCGCCGCGCAGGGCGCGTTCGTCGAGACGGGCGGCGTGGCGATTGACGCGAACTCCAGTTCGACGCGCGTCTGCTTCTGCTCCTTCGACGAATAGATGCCGAGCGCCGAGGTGTCGTTCGTCACGCATCCGCCAGCCGTCACGGACTTCAGGGCGATGTAGTCCCTGTTGATCCAGATCGTCGTCTTCGGCCCTGTGTAGATCGAGAAGACGGGGATCTTGTACTCGTCCCAGTTGATGTCGCCGAGGTTCGTGGCCGTCGCGGAAGACGCGACGACGCGCACCCCCGTCGGCGTGTTGGCGCAGCCGCAGAGGAACGTAAGCGAGACCGCAAGCGGAACGAGCAGGAAGATCATCGCGGCGAGCGGCGGGCGGCGGGACTGGTAGACGCTCTTGAACCTCGCGAACGCTCCCAAGCCGATGGCCAGTGTCAGTGTCTTCTTCATGTCGTGCCTTTCGTATTTGATGACGCCCCTCCGCGCGCCATGTACGCCCGTGCCAGGAAACGTGGAACGCGGGCCGCGCGGAGGGGCAAATGTCGTTCACCTGTCAAGACAAGACCCATCGACGCACGTCTCGTCATCGGGCGACTTCCATGCGTCGATCGCCGCCGTCACGCGCCCGCAGATGATGTCCAACTCGTCCTTCGTCAGGTCGAGGTCGGAAAGCGCGGAAACGGTTTCCTTTACCGCCTCAATGGTCTTCGCATATGCCGACTGCCATTTCGTCGGCACGAGGATCTTGACGGCTTCAAGAATGCTCAGCACCTTCATCGAAAGGTTGAGAGCCGCCTGAATCTTGGCCTTTGTCGTGTACGTAAGACCGTCGAGCGCGCGTTTCAATACGCCGAGGGCGTATTCGATAATGCCGGAAACGCCGCCGCCGAAGAGGAACTTGGTCACGAGTTTGAATCTGCTGATGTTCATTTTG
>CAVAHB010000156.1:4227-11804 GCA_963588415.1 Faecalibacterium sp. CAG:74 | reverse complement strand
GCCAAGCGCAATGACGGCGTAGCCCATGAGCTCGGGGTAGCTGGCGAACCAGTCGTAGATTCCCAGCGAGCGGTAGAACATGCCGTACTGATCCTTGTCCTTGATCGATTCGTCGATCGTGATCTCGTCCACGAACTCCAGAGCCTGCGTGTTGAGGAACATGCAGAGGAAACGCTTGGGAAGCGAGTTCTCCGTGTCCGCCGCCCACATGGGCATCTGGTTGCACCCGATGATGTTCGCACCCGCGATGTCACCGATGTACTTGATGCCCTTGCGGAGCACACTCAGCTGGTCGCCCATCTTGTCGGCGTACTTCAGCTCCGAGTTGATGAGGCGGTTCTGGATGCACGTCGGCACGACCACCTTCACCTCGCCCATGGAACCGCCTGGCCACTCCTCAAGGGCCGCCACCATGTTGGTGATGGCCTCGGTCGCGGAGGCGGTGTGGATCTTGGTCGCGCGGGCCGACGCGGCCTCGGAGTCCGTCTTGTAGATGTAGAGCGGCGCGGTAGCCGTGCCAAGCTCGTACATCCCGGAGCGGATGCCGGCGGCGTTGCCGATGTTCGCGACGTGCGACTTGAAGGGCGCGTCCGCGAAGAACTCAAGGTCGCGATCCTCGGTGAACTGGGCCTGCGCCTCCTTGTTCATCTTGGAGTCCAGGTTCTGCGGGCAGAACAGGTCGTCCTCGATCTTGATGTGGAACGCGATGTCGCGCTCGCGGTTGATCGAGAACACCTCGTCCTTGCCCTGGACTTCCTGATAGATGACGGGATCGCCCGGCTTGCGCTTCTTGGACTTCAGAAGCGGCATCACGGGACGCCGGATCTGATAGCCGGAGTTGCGGAAGCGTCCCTTGAAGTTGTGGGACGTGAGCTTGTCGATGAGGGACAGATCACGCGTCCGACGACGGAACTCCGTCTCGAAAATGATCTGTTGCGTACTCGGGAATGCGGCTTGCACCCCGGGCTGCTGACCGAAATGAGGCAAAATGTCTGCCATGTTGATTTCTCCTTCCGGCTCCCGTTTCACGAAGGACTACAAGCGTCAGGCCTTTTACTTGACGCGCCCCTCGTTGAGAGCCTTGTTGAGTCGGGCCGTCATGGCGCGGTATGTGGCCATGTCACCGCCATCGCGAGCCCCTTCGGCTTTTTCAAGCTCGGCGAGGTATTCTTCGGAGGTGTACTGCTTCTGGCCGTCCGCGTCGTCCTGACCCGGTGATTGCGTGCCGCCGACGGACGCTCTGGGATCGGGTGCGGCGGCACTCCCCGAACCTTTGGCAGGATTCTTGACGCCGATTTCGAGATAGAACATTCCGACAAGCGAGTTGAAACGCGCAACGTCGTGCGTCGCCATGATCGCGTCGTAGGTCTCCCTGTTCCTGGCCTTGAACTGCGCCCAGATGGACGCCTTGTCCCCGCCAGCGGAGATGTCATTGAAGAACTTCGGATTTCCCCGGCCAATCTCGCCGTAGAACGCGCGCTTGTCGCGTTCTGCGATTTCAGCGCGGAGCTTGTCCAGTTCGCCCTTCTGCTCGGCCTTGGTTTCCTCGGCAATCTGCGCGGAAACGGCTGCCGCCGTCTGCGCATATTCCTTCGGTGTCTCGCCAAGCTGCTCGGGAGTGAGCTTATCAACGACTTCACCGGCCGCCTTGTCCGCATTGAGTTTCCGCACCTCCTCGCGGAGTTGCTTCAGTTCCTCTCCCTGCGCTTTCAGGCGTCCGGCCATCACCTCGTTGGTGTGCCGCGACTTCTCCAGCTCCTTTGCGATGTCGGACGCTTCGCCGGCACCCGCCTCATGTCCGCCTTCGAGGGCGGCTTCGACCTTGTTCTCGTTCTCGTTCATCTTGCGTCTTTCTTCTCAATAAGCCCGGACAGCCTTTGCCGGGAGTTTATTGCCGTCAGGGAAAGGGGCAGACGATCCCAGTTTTCCCGACGAGTTTTTCCATTCCGCATTCTCATAGGACGCCCCCCATTGCGGGTTCCTTTCCCTGTCCGTCCGGTGGCTTGCCGGCGGCAAGTTCCAGAGCGCGGTTGGCCGCGTCCCTGATCCTGCGGTACGATGAAATCTGCGATGCCAAGTGACAGAGCCGCGTTTCGCGGTTTTCCTCCACGCTCTCCACAAGGACAACCTGTAGCGTGACGTTCTCGCCGATAAGCTCGTCCATCCACGCGATGAGTTCCCTGGTGTGCGAAACGTCGCCGCATACCGCCATGACCTTCTTCGCGTCATATTTCTCGATGTCCGTCATTGCGCTGTTCATGCCACGTTTCTCCTTTCCGCGACCGATCCGGCCGGCGTACCGCCTCCCTGCTGGGCGGCGACCTGCTGCGGCTGTCCTTCCACGCGGGCGGCGTTCGCCTGTTCCTCCGTCGGCTGCGCCTCTTCGCCGCCGCCCTGCTGCGCGGCCTGTGCCGCCTGCGCGTCCAGCACCTGCTGAAGGAACTCCATGCGCTCCTTCGACGGGATGATCCTGTCCGGGTTCACGCCGAGGCTGTCCAGTTCGGGACGCAGCAGCTCGAAGAACGCCTCCACCGTGAGGGCGCGCGAATAGACCGGGTGAGTGCCGAGCATCGTGGTGAACTGGATGCGCCGCTGGGATTCCGCCTCGCGCAGGATCTTCCCCATCAGCCCGGACGGGTTCACCTCCACGTCGCCTTTGATCGACATGTCGTCGGATTCGAGGAGATTGTAGACGTGGGTGTTCTTCACCACGGGGATGATGAGGTTCAGCCCGAGGTCGCAGATGCACATGTTGATGACGCGGCACGCCGCCTCGGACATCATCGCAAGTCCCGATGCCGTCCTGCCCGCGCCCGTCAGCGTCCGCGACGAGCCGATCGTGTACTGCGGGATGCCGCTGTCGTCGTCCGCCATCTCGCTTGCGGCCTTGAGGAGCGCAAGCTGGCTCTGCGTGGTGTCCGGCACGTTCAGGACGTTGATCGGCGCACCCGTGCCGGCCGCCGCCGAATCCTTGAACCCGAACATCTTTCCGGCCCGTATCGAGAGGGCGGGAGATCCGTCGAGGGAAACGACGTGATTCACGTCTCGGCAGACGAACAGCCCGTTGGAGGAAATCGCACCGTTCAGAATGATGTTCTTCAGCGCGTTGTTCTGCAGGTTCTGCGCCGAGTAGAGCACATCCACGAGCGAATCGCCCCACCAGGAGTCAGGCGACTCGTAGAGGCAGACTTTCGACAGGGGAAGCGTCATCCTGTCGTCGATGATGCGGCAGTAGACGACATAGCCGTCTATGACGATGGCTTCCGTCTTGTAATACTGGTGGTAGACCACCTTCTCCCCGTCGGGGCTCTTCAGGATCCCGAAGTTGATGAGCATCGAACCGCGCACGGAGGCAAAGCAGCGGATTCCCTCCAGCGTGCAGTCGTCCTGCGTGAGGAGCGTGTTCCGCTCCATTTCGCGCCGAACTAAGTCAAACGAGTCGAGTTCAAGCCTCACGCCGCCCTTCGGGTGCTGCGAGAGGAGCGCGCGCACCGTCTTGGCCTGCCATCCCTCCGGCTTGTCCTCCGTCTCCGCCTCGGCGTACTGCCACAGCGCGTTCGCGGTGTAGCGGACCTTCATGCAGAAAGTGCCGTCCTCGATGCTTTTCGCGTTCGGCGCGGGGTAGCAGTCCCACGGGCTGACGGCCTCGTACACCGGGCGCGTCACGTACTCGCGGGTGTACTTTACCGCGCCGTCGAGACCGTCCACCTCCTTGCAGCCGCAGGCCGCCTCCACGCGGGGGTACGGGCCGACCATGACCGCCGTGCCGTACTTGCAGATGTAGCCGACGACCTTGTTGAACTCCCTGACGAACCCGCCTTCGACGAGCTGGTCGTGGATAAGCTGATCCATGCGGTCGCACCTGACGCGCGCCCACTCCATTTCGCGGCGGCGCACCTCGTCGTGCATGTCCGCCACGCGGATGATGATCGAGATGTAGAACGCCGCGAGTTCCTTCGGGTCCTGGAGAGGAAGCCCGCCGCGCTTCTTGAAAAACCCGACGATCTCCTGCGCGATCTCCGACATGATCTTCTTCGTCACGGACTTCGGGACCTGCGGCTTCGGCGACGGCGACAGCACGTAGAACTTGTCGCCGGACTGCTTGATGATGTCCGTGAGCATCGCCCGCGCCGCCCGCATCTTCATCTTCGCCAGCGGACGGTAGTTCTTCGGGTCGATGCCGCTCTGTCTGAGGATCGCCTCCTGCTCCGGCGTGTACTTCAGCCCGTAGGCGCGGGCCGCACGCGCAAGCATCTCGTCCACGCCGCTCATCTGCCTGTGCCGCGCGTTGATGCGGAACTCGTCGACGATGAAGGAGGCCAGCCGCGTCATGGGCGCGGTTGTCGGAATGACCGGGGCGGGCGCGGAATTCCCCGGCGAGGGGACGGCTTCCTTCGCGGCCTTTACGTCGAACTCTTCTGGTTTCTCCTTTGACATCGTTTGTATTATCGCTCCGCTTTATCTTCGCTTTATCCCCCTAAAGGCACATCGCGACCGTCGCCCCGTTTCCGCACAGGTTGCGGTACCCGCCGTCGCGTTCACGCCGAAGCGCCGAGAAATCCACGCCCCCCATGGTGATCGCCACGATCGGATACTGGAGCGAATCGTGGATGTGCGTGAAGAAGTTGTTCTTGTCCGGCCCTTCCGCGAACCGGGGCCGCCCGTCGATGTCGGCCCGCTGGCGACGGTAGCAGTAGTGCCCGTTGAAGCCGTCGATGAGCGTCTTGCACCGTGCGTCAACCTGCATCCGGTGTTCACGCAGAAGCCTCTCGACGGCATCGCGGCGCGTCCGGAAGTCGTTGCTGAGGTCGGGGCACGGCTCCGTGGGTATGCCGCGCCTGTTCAGAAGCTCGATGCAGGTGTCGCCGTAGGTCTGCGTCCTCTGCCGCCCCGCCGGATCGCAGTAGTTCATGATCGGCGGGCAGTTCATCGGCCAGCCGAAGCGCTCCGCGAGTTTCGGAATCACCCTCGTCGAGATGAACTCGTCGAGCGGCATGTCGGAGGACGGCAGCTCGTCGAGGACGCGCACGATCCCGTCCGGCCCCTCCTGGAGAAACGTCATGGCCGGCGTGAGCCCGAAGTCCGTCCCGAGGATGAGCGGCCAACCGCGAAGGAACTTCAGGTCGTGCTTCACGTGGATGTCCGGGTTCCACGACGTGTAGATCGGCTTCCCGTCCACGGACGTGCCGTACTGGTTCAGGCACCACTTCTTGATGTCGTCCGGATCGCCACCGACGAGCATCTTGCGGTAGTACTCGAATCCGCCCTTGAGGTGCCTGATGTTTTCGGCGGGCCGCAGCCCGAACTTCTTCGCGTTCTCCTCGTCGTTGTTGAGGTAGATTTCGCGCCCCGTCTCGTCGACGGTCTTGATGAGCGCGGGCGGCTGGACGAAGAACAGCATCTTGTCCGGCTTCTCGTCCACCTCGAACCTGTGCATCCAGTTCGTCTCGTTCGGCGAGTTCGAGTCGATGATCGTCCCGAACGAATGGTAAAGCGGCGGGTCGTCGTCGTTCGGCGGCTTCACGGGCTGGAAGCGCCCGACGCGGGAGTTCGCCATCCAGATCCGCTTCCACGGGATGGAGTTGCCCTCGTTGATCCACGCGCCGGACGGCTCGAACGACTTGATCGCGCGTTCCAGCTCGTCCTCCTCCACGTCGAACGGGATGAACACGAAATCAGTCCGGCACCATGTCCCGTCCTTGTGGATGGACGGCACCTCCATGCGCCCTTCCAGCGACGGCTGCTGGCGCGCGATGTGAAAGCCCGGCAGTACCTCGCGCATGGTCTTGATCGTCGTGTTCCACAGCTCCGGCTTGGTGTCTCGCCCGACAAGCCACTTCGACCACCGCACGGGATGCCGCTTGCCGTCCGGCATGATGCTGTTGTCCGGGTCGTTCTTCGCCGTCCCGAAGTCGAATGCAGGCTGGAGCTCCGTGGTGAGGGACATGTGCTTACAGCACCCGACGCTCTTCCCGCTCCCCATCGGGCCGCGCACAATCATGAACTCGGCAAGGCCCGCCGGCACCGCGTGGAACGCCCGGAACGTCGGGGACGGCACGTACCTGACGTTCCTACCCATTCCCGCCGCCCTCCAGCGCCTTCACGACGGCATCCACGTCCACGACACCGCCGGCGGGCAGCGCCGCCCGGACGGCAGCGCCCCCGATGAGGTTCATCTGCACGTTGGAAATCTGGTACACCATCGGCTCACCGTCGCCGCCCCTCTTCGCGCCGTTGGACTTCGCGGCATCCTCGCCGAACCGCTTGCTGTCGAGGCGCTCCAGCGTCTGCATCACCAGCTTCGCGTTCACGAGGCACTTGCCCTTGTCGTCCCGCAAAAGCACCTTCAGCTTGTCCGCCGCGAGATCGGACACCTCCTCCATGTCCTGGGAACGCGCCTCGTCCCGCATCCGCTGCACGTACTCGTACACCGTCTTGGATTCCGGCCACAGGTCGTAGGCAAGGTTCATCTCGTCCTTAGTCGCGGCTGTCGATTCCAGCGCAAGCGAATAGCGCTTGGTCGCGGCATACTCAAGAAGCGTCCGCTTCACGAGCGCAATGTCCACTGGCGGCGCGTCAAGCCCAGCTCGCTTCAGCTTACGCGCCGCCGTTTCCTTGCGCCTGCTCTCCTGGGCAACACCGTCATCGTCAAGCATCAGCCGAGCGCGTTCGTAGAGCGCGTTCCATCGCCTGTTGGCCTGTTCGTCGGCAGTGTCTGGCTTTTGTTCCATGCACCTATGATAAGTCCGCTTTATCTCCGCTTTATCCATCGGTATGAGCGGGAGTCCCCACGTGGGTCCCCCCGCCCCCGTCCGCGCCGGGCCGCGAGTCCCCCATACCCCGTCGCCGCGAGACAGGCGACGCGACCATCGACACTTAGGCCGCACAACCTTCGCCAGACGCGATCAAGGGCGCAAAAGGGTTCACAACCCTACCACAAACACGCGAAAAGCCAAGGAAACGCCGCTCTCGACCTTCTGCGCCCGCAATTGTCACAAGATTGTCACAAGATTCCGCCCTCATCAACCCCGCATCCGCCCTTCGACTGCCACCAAACGACCGTGCGCGGCTCGGTCTGCACCCTTCCGAGCCGTCGTTGGGCGCACACCCCGCGACCGTCGCCTCACACATACGCGCGCGCGACCCGTCGGCGTTCGCGCGACCCGCCCCTGCGCGGCGAATGGCCTTGCGAGCAATGGATATATTCCGCTGTTGCATGATATATCCCTCAACCGAGTGCCGATGAGGCAGGACGAAAGCGAAGCGCGGACACGGTTTTACTGTCATGACAGTTCGCGCAAGGCGTTTGGGCACTGACAACAGTGACACTGACAAACCCCTCCCTCCCTTTAGGGAGGGGTTGTCATGTCAGTTGTCAGTAAACGCCGACTGCCACTGACATCACTGACAAATGTCAGTATTGTCAGTTGTCAGTGATAAAAGCCGATCCCCAAACGCCACGCCCGCAAATGGCTGTTTTTGAGCGAAACAATGAATATCCATCGACTTGCGGCAAACGCGAAAAGCCGCACGTAAAAATAGATATAAAAAAGGTATTGACAACATCATCTATTTAT
>CAVAHB010000156.1:0-4217 GCA_963588415.1 Faecalibacterium sp. CAG:74 | reverse complement strand
ATTTATAGTATAATATTGTCGTGGGTTCGAGTGGACCCGAACGAAAAGACAACGAAATCAAGGGCGAAAGCCGGAAAGAAGAAGACCATGGAAGCCAACTACACACTGGAACTGAAGCGTGTGCCCGACAACGGGTTCTACAGGCTCGATTACGAATACTTCCGCGACGTTCACGGGCGGCTGTGGCGGAACGCCGGACGGATCGGGGAGCGTCCCCTGCGCCTCTACCACTGCGAGCCGAGCGGCGAGGCATCCGGCCCGATTTGGGGCGACGTCGGGCGCGTACTGGTCGATGGCGTTGAGACGGACTTCATCCGCCGCGAGGCCATGATTTAAAACAAAACACCGAAAGGAAGTTGACAATGGACACGATTACGCTTGAAATGCCGCAGAAGTCAGACCTTGACTACTGGCGTGAACTCACCAACTGGAACAACCACACGCTCGCGCGGAGAGAGATAGCCGAATGGCTTGTCAGGCAGTTCCACGCACAGGGCGCGATTGTTCCGTACAGGAACGGCTACGAGGCGTTCAGCAAGGCATTGGACTTGCTCCGCGTATTCGAGGCCATAGAGACGATTCACTGCGAACTGACCTATCTTCCGTCGGAACTGGCGCAACTGCGCAACAAAAAGACGGATGCATTGTTCAATCTCATACACGGGATAAGCCCCGAAATCTCCGACACGATTCACAGGACACTCTAAACGAAAGGACACCGACAATGAACCTCAAGGCAGAAAACGAAACCGAGAAACTCGTATTGGAATACGTGCTTGCCCACGCAAGCCCCGACCTCATGGCGAGGATCGACGCGGAGGGCAAGACCATTCAGAAGTGCTGGGCATATGTGACCTCATACGCGCGGAAACACGCCAAGGGCAACCAGTATTGCATGACCGACGAGGAAGCCTTCGGGCTTGTCATGCACTACTTCGAGGACGAGCCGGAGGGCGCGACCTACAAGACCGAGGACGAGTTGAAGCGCGAGGCGGAAGCCAAACTCTCCGCCGAAATGCGCGAGGCGAAGCGCAGGGAAGAGGAAGAGGAGGCCCGTCGGAAGGAAGAGGCGCGGCTTGCCGCCCTTTCGCCCGAAGAGCGCGAAGCGGAACTCAAGGCGAAAGCCGAGGAGGAAGCCCGCCGCAAACTGGAGGAGGACTTGCGCCGCGAACGCGAAGCCGAGGAACGCGCCAAGGCGGAGGCGGAGCGCAAGGCGAAGGAAGCCGAGCGTGAAGCCAAGGAGCGGAAGAGGCGCGAACGCGAGGAGGCCAAGCGCAGGGCGGTAGAGGCTAAGGAACGCGCCGAGAAGATGCAACTCTCGCTCTTCGACCTGATGAACTGAAAGGAGCAGACCATGAACGCATTGAAGGAAATCAGAAAGCGGGAGGCACACCGCACGGGCGCGAACACGACGCGGCTCTACAACGCCGTCGTGCCGACGAAAGGCGGTGAGTTCCGCATCGACACCTACGCCGTCAAGACGCGCAACAGTCGGACGGGCGAACTCGCCATCAAGAAGATTGCCCGGTACTACTCCGACAGGCAACGCTATTACGTGCGCGATGTCCTCTACCACAACTTCATGCACACCTACTCCGTGAACTGGTGCAACGAGCCGTTTGGACGCAGACACAACCCAGTCTGGAGCGATGTGGATGCCTACATCGGGCAATGGGGGTATTGCGAGCGCGACAAGGGCGGCACAATCGACCTCGGCGGCGACTACCTCAACGGATTCGAGGGCACGAAATTCGAGCATTGCGGATGGGCATCACGCTCCGGCATCCACATCCTCGACTACATCGACTGCTGGCGAATCAGCAGGGGCGTTGAGTTCCTCGGCAAGTCCGACCTCTGGAGGCTCATAACGCCGTCGTTCGTGAAGAAGTTGGCGACCGACAGGGGTCTGTTCAACTTCTTCCGCTCGCACCTCGGTGACATTCGCAGGCAATCCTGTTCGGGAGGGTATTACGCCGCCTACTCGATCAGCGAGATACTACGCGCCTACAGGCACGGGGAATCGCTATCGGATGCGCACCTCGCCGTCCGTGCGCGTCATGCGTTCCGCACCTACGGCAGACAGTGCGCCGTGCCCCCGTCGGTTGACCGCCTCGCGCTCCTGAAGTGGTGCAACAGGAACGGCATCAGCGAAATGGAATACTGCCGCTACGCGCAGTATGTCCATGACGCGGGCGAGGACATCACGGCATTCGGCGTGACCATGCCGCGCGACTTCAAGGCGACGCTCGAAGCCTACGAGGAACGGGCGCACCGCGAGGAACTGCGCCGCAGGGCGAAGGAGGACAGGCGGCGCGCGGAGGAACGCAAGGCGTTCAATTCCGCAATCGAGTCCGTCGCGGGCGCGTTCGCCATGCTCTCGCGCCTCACGAGGCACGGGCTGACCGTCGTGCTGCCGACGAGCGTCAAGCAGCTCATCGACGAGGGGAACGCCATGCGCAACTGCATCGGGAGAATGGGCTACGACAAGCGCATCGCCGACGGCGCATCGCTCGTCGTGTTCCTCTACAGGGACGGCAAGCCGTTCGTTGACATCGAGATCGACCGCGAGCATTGGACAGTTCGCCAGTGCTACGCGAAGTGCAACCAAACCCCCAAAGAGGAAATCAACGCATTCGCCAAGTTCATCTGCGACAAGGCTGAGGCGATCTACAGAAAGGCGGCATAAGGTGAAGAGGCTTTGGATCGTCGAAACGCACCTCGGGCAGTTCAAGACATGGGCGGTCAGCGCGAAAAAGGCAATCGCCAACGTCCGCTACCGCCTCGCAGGGGCGCAACGCAACTTCCCGACAGTCTACTGGAAAGCGCGGGAGGTGTGACATGGGCAACATCGGCACACTGCTTGAACTCGTGCGGGATTGCTACCAGAAGGTCGCGTCGGCGCAAACCGACTGGAACGACTACCGCCGTGCCGCAGGACAGGACGGCACGGCAACGCCCGAACTGCCGCAGTTCGTGTCGCTCATGACGGAACTCACGCACACGGCAGAGCGGTTAGACCGCATGGCAAGGGAACGCCGTAAGAGGTTCGAGGCTATCGCCGTGCTACAGGCCACGTTGCGCTTCAGGGACGGCTCGACGCGCCGCGTGGCCGTGTCGAAGCCCACGGACGAGATCGACGAGCCGTTTGTCGGCGAGATGTTCTACGACGCGCTGACGCGGCAGGGTGTCACCGCGTCGCTCGAAGACTATCCCGTCCTCGTCGTGGACAGGCGGAAGCGCGTCGTCGCGAGAATACCAGTCGCAACAGAAAACATTATGCTATAATATCCATCAACAAAGGATGTGATATGCCATACCAGAAGAAATACAAGACAAGAGCCGAACTGAGCGCGGCATTGAGTGAAGCCGCGAAGAACCGCAAGGGCAACCACGGAGGCCGTCCAAGGGGATCGAAGAACAAGGGGCCGTCGAAGCGAACGCCGACACGCACCATGACGATTCGGGAGCCGGACTATATCGTGTTCAACAAGTGCGCACACGCCGCGAACGTCCCGATGGTCGAGTTCATGCACATGAACGCGGAGGGCCTGAAGAAGCGCAACCCGCAGATATTCGGCGAGGACGCGCCGACGGTCGAGGCGTAGGACTATCCGAGCCGTTCAATCGAGGCGAAGAGCGCATCCAGCACGCCCTTCGCCTTTTCGCTCTTCGCCTTGACGTCGCTTGCATCGACCGTTGCCTTTGGCGGCGCGAGACCGATGAGGCTGTCCGACGTGCATCCGAAGAACTCGCACAGGCGCATGATGTTGTCGATGGACGGCTCGGTGTCGCCGCGCTCCCATCCGCCGTAGCCGACATCGGTAAGCCGGAACTGCCGCGCCATGTCGCGTTGCGTCAAGCCCTTCGCCTTGCGCAGTTCCTTCAGCCGTTCGGATAGTCTATTTTTGTGGGTCATGTCATACCCTCTTGAAAATAATCATCCCTTGCCCGAAGGTAAAACTGATAAAGTGCATCCGAGGTTTTGCCTAATGCGTTATCATCGTTTGTCACCCACGTCGAAACATAGTTTGCTAAGAGATATGCCAATGCTTCAAACTTTGAAAACTTAAACTGGTTCTCCAAACGCTCTTTCAGATTTGCGGAAGTGTCATCGACAAGTGAATACTCAATGTCAAACCTAATCACCTGTAAATCATTGGCCGGAATACCTTGCCGCAGAAATCCTTCATAAATCGCAACAATTTCCTCTCTGGCTC
>CAVAHB010000155.1:0-12615 GCA_963588415.1 Faecalibacterium sp. CAG:74 | reverse complement strand
CGGTCGAGACGCCCGAGCACTGCTACGTCATCGAGTTCAAGCTCGGGAGCTCCGCAATTTCCGCGATCCGTCAGATCAAGCAGAACCATTACGCGGACAAGTTCGCCGGGAACGGCAAGACGCTGACCTTGATCGGCCTCGCGTTCTCGAAGGCGCGGCGCACCATCGCCGCCGCGAAGGTCGAGGAGGCGACGTAGGAGAGGGTAAGATCCATGGAGGAGCGGATGGAGAGGCGAATCGTCTTGATTGCGGCGATGGGAACCTCGCCGGCCGTCCTGACCGAGACGGTCTGGGCCTTGGCGCATCAGGAGAAGCCCGTCGTGCCGGACGAGATCGTCGTCATCACGACGAAGACGGGCAAGGCGAGGCTGCGGACGGAGCTTGTCGAAAGCGGCGTCTGGAAGAAGATGGCGTCCTCGCTCGCGCGCGAAGGGATCCCCGGCGCGAACGCCCTGCACCTGGGCGAGACGGACGTCCGCGTGATGCCGGACGCTGAGGGCGACGGCATCGACGACTTGCGCACGGCGGAGGACAACCTCCGCGCCGCCGACTTCATGCTCCAGCAGCTTCGCCAGCATACGGAATCGCCGGACACGGTCGTGCTCGCCTCGATCGCCGGCGGACGCAAGACGATGAGCGCGATGCTCTTCTCGTGCATGACGCTTTTGGGGCGCGAGGACGACAAGGTGTTCCACGTCCTCATCCCGACCGAATGCGAAGGCGGCATGACGCCTCCGTTCTACTACCCGGAGAAGGGTGTCCGTCACGAGATCCTGCTGCGCGGCCAGCCGACGGGGAGGAAGGTCACGTCCGCGAAGATGCCCGTCGAGCTTTTCGAAGTCCCGTTCGTCCGCATGCGCGGCTGGTATCAGGAGAAGTTCAAGACGATCCCGCCGTCCTACCGCACGCTCGTCTCGAAGATCCAGTCCGTCGCGCCGCCCGCCCGTTCCTGGCCTTCGATGGAAATCGACCTCACGGCCGGGACGCTCGCGCTTGACGGCCGCCGCGTCCGCCTGAGCGACACGGAGTTCGCCGCGCTCGTCCTCCTGTCCAAGGGCGTCTCTTCGCGCGCCTTGTCCGGGCGGCTCGTCCTGCTGCACAATTCTCGCGCGGTGTCGCGCCTGGACTGGCTGGACACCTTCCGGGAAGGGTCGCGTTTTGCAAACGAGGCGAATGCTGACGACGACCTGAGCAAGACGCTTTCGAGTTTGCGCAAGAAGCTGGAGGCGGCGGGGCTTGCCGACGTCGAGGCGCTCGTGCCGCGCCGCCGGAAGGCCGTGACGTTCCCCCTGGAGCGCATCGCCTGGAAGAACGAGACGGGCTTCGCGGACGTCTGCGGATGTCCGAATGTCTTTGCGCGGAAGCCGGAAATGGTATGATACGCGGCGATGGCAGAGAAAAGGGAGAAACCGTCCGTCCTCGTGGGCAACGCATTCCCCATGAGCCTCGTGCGCTGTGCGAGGCTTCTGGTGGAGTCGAAGTCCGTCGGCGATCTGCGCGCGGCGCTCGCGGGCGCGGCGGTCGTGTCCTTCTGGGGACACGAGAACACGCGCCCGGCGGCCGAGGCCGCGCTGGGCGTGGCGCTCGCGCCGAAGACGCCGCGCCCGGCGATCGCGCTTTCCGCCGATGCGCGTCCGCAGCTGGAAGGCCGCACGTTTGACGTGTGCTGGATCCTCTCGCCCGACTACCGGAAGGGCTTTCGTCCGGCCGTCGGAGAGGAAGTCGCGCCGGACGCGATCTGCGGCTGGCACGTGCTGAAGTTGACTTGGCCCTGAAAAAGGAGGAGTGATGGCAGAGGAGAAGGAACTGTTGCTGTTTCAGCTTGGCCCCGTGCAGGAGTTCATCGCACAGGCCGAGACAGTCGGCGACTTGCGCGTCGGCTCGCAGATGCTGTCGGAGCTGACGGCGGCGGCGCTGCGGACGATTCCCGACTTCGCGTCGGAGGCCGTCTTCCCGTCCGTCAAGTCGGAGGATGAACTCGGCGGCATCCCGAACCGCTTTCTCGTCTTCGTGCCGTCCGGGCGCGGCGAGGCGCTCGCCCGCGCAGCGGCGGACGCCGCACGGGAGGCCCTTCGCGAAATGGCCGAGAAGGCGTTTCCGAAGACGGGGCTTGGCGAGGAAAAGCGCACGGCGTTCATGCGGCAGACGGAGGCGTTCCTCCAGACGACCTGGGCCGTCCTGAAGCGTCCGAGCGGAAAGATGGGCGCGGACTACAGGACGCTCGGCAAGCTGATGGCCCTGCGCCGCAACGTTCGCGCGTTCGACGCCTGGCGCGAGGAGGACTCGGGCCTCGTCAAGGACTTCCTCTCCGGCAAGGAATGCGCCCTCGACGTCGCCGGCCCGAACGCGCCGAACCGCAACAGCGGACGCGGCGCGATGAACCTCATCAAGAAGTCCCGGTGGACGGAGGCCGACAGGCTTGAGGCGAAGAAGCTGGGCGACTATATCGCCGTCATCGCGCTCGACGGCGACCGCATGGGCGCGACGCTGTCGGGCTTCGCGACGAAAGAGGAGCATCGCGCGTTCAGCGAGAGGCTGGCGGCGTTCGCGCGCTCCGTGACGATCTCTCCGGAGGACGGCCTTCTCGTCTACGCGGGCGGCGACGACGTGCTCGCCGTCGTGCGGGCGACGCGGGCGATTCCGCTTGCGAAGGAACTGTCCGAAGACTTCAAGTCTCAGATTGGCGAGGCGGGCGTCACGGCCTCCGTCGGCATCGCCGTCGGCTCGGCGAAGGCGCCGCTCCAGGACGTCATCCGCGAGGCGCGCGCCGCCGAAAGCCGCGCCAAGCACGTCTACGGACGCGACGCGCTCGCGGTGAGCGTCCTGAAGCGTTCGGGCGAAATCCTCCAGTGGGGCTGCACGTGGCGCTCAAACGCCCTTGAAATCTATCGCCGGCTTTCCGAGGCGAAGGGCGACCTCTCGCGCTTCGCCTACAAGCTGGCGGGCTTTCTGGCGCCTTACGACCTGGCGTCCGTCGCGAGACTGGACGACGCGATGCGGGAGGTCGTGCGGGCGGAGACGCTTCACGTCCTGGAGCAGACCGAGGGCGCGAAGGACGTGCTGGACGCCGACCTCCTGGAGGCGTATCTCAAGGAGCCGGGCGTGACGGCGCGTCCGAACGACTATCTGGGGTTTTTCCTCTGCGAGGCGTTCATCGACCGTCCGCGTGGAGAATAGGAGACGACGACATGGGAAAGACAGCCTACGAACTGGACGCGCGCGACCTGCTCTTCTTCCGCGACGCACGGCCGATGGACGCGGACAAGACGCGGACAGACGATGTGTTCAACGTGGGACACGGCGCGAACTGGCCGCGTCCCGACCACCTCTTCAGCGCGGTCATCCACGAGCTGATCCGCGACCCCGACGCGCCGGAAGGCGCGTGGTACGGGAAAGTCCCCGACTTGCGCGTGACAGGACCGTTCCCGTCGCTGGACGGGACGCTCTACCTTCCGACGCCGCTCGACTGGGACATGAAACTCGTCGCCTTTGACGCGGCGCTCGGCGCGACGGACGCGCCCGCGCCGCTTTCGGCCGGCTTCGCCGACCGCGTCGTCGAGAAGAAAGCCTATCCGAAGTGGATCTCGGAGGCGGACTACGTGCGCTACCTGACGGGCGTTGTCGGGAAGGGGAAAGGTTTGCAAGAGCCCGACATTCCAGCGAATGACGACAGCCGGCTCTTCCGTCGCGAACCGCGTCTCGGCACGACGCTGGACGCGGCGACGGGCGCCTCGAAGCGCGTGGCGGGACGGACGGAGGGCGGACAGTATGCCGCCGAGTATCTGCGCCTCGGGAAGGGCGTGAGAATGCTCTGCGAAATCGAGACGGCACGCGACGCCGAGCTGGACGGACGGTGGCTTCGCTTCGGCGGGCAGGGCGGAATTGTGCGATGCGCGAAGAGCGCGAGAACGCTCGGCGAGCGGCTGAACGCGCTTCCCAAGGGCACGCCGACGCGCTTCGTCCGCTGGACGCTCCTCACGCCCGCGCTCTTCGCGAAGGGGTGGTATCCCAACTGGCTGGAGGAGACGGACGGCGGCGCGCGCACGGGCAAGGTCATGCTTCCGGCGGAGAAGGTCCTGCGCCGTCCCGGCGAGTCGCGCGCGGCCTATCGTGCGCGGATGAAGGCCGAATGCCGTCCGTTCGAGACGGCGCGACTGGTCGCCGCCTGCGTCGGCAAGGCCGTCGCCTTTTCGGGATACGACTCCCTGGCGCGGGAGAAGCCGACCGAGCTGGCCGTCCCGGCGGGGTCGTGCTACGTCTTCGAATGCGCGACGGCGGAGGAGGCCGCGAAGCTCGCGGCGGCCCTCGGCCTGAAGATGCTTTCGGACTTGGGCGAGAAGGGCTTTGGCCTTGGCGTGTGCTCGTATGTGGCCGCGCCGGAGAGATTTACGGCAGAATCGAACGGTTAACCGAGAAAGGAAAACAGCCATGCAGACGAGAATCATGTCCATCTTCACCCGCACGCCGCTTCACGTCGGCTGCGGCTCTTCGGTCGGCGCCGTCGACCAGCCGGTCGTGCGCGAACGCCACACGGGCTACCCCGTCATCCCCGGCAGCGCCATCAAGGGCGTCCTGGCGGATCTGTGGAACGAGAAGAACGAGAAGGGCGACATCGTTCGCTCCAAGGGCGGCATCGAGCTTTTCGGCAACGACGACACGAAGAACGCATCGGCCGGCAAGCTTTTCATCGGCGAAGGGCGGCTTCTCGCCTTTCCGATCCGCTCGGCGAAAGGCGGCTTCGCGTGGCTGACGTGTCCGCTCGCGCTCAACCGCTTCAGCCGCGACGCCGGGCTTGCGTTCGCGATTCCCGACGTCGCCGCCGACGAGGCGTGCGTCACGAAGGACAGCGTCCTGGAGTTCGCGGGCGACAAGGTCGTCTTCGAGGAGTATCCGCTTTCCGTCGCGGCGGACGAGGTTGCCGAGCCGCTGGTCGCGGCGTTGGCGGAGCTGTGCGCCGACGGCGTGTGGCGCGAGATGCCGAAGCGTCTTGCCGTCGTCTCGGACGAGCTTTTCCGGCATTTCGTCGAGAACGCCTGCGAGGTCGCCAACCACAACCGCATCGACGACGAGACGGGCGTCGTCGCGAACGGCGCGCTCTTCAGCCAGGAGAACGTGCCGAGCGAGACGCTCTTCTACGGCGTCATGAACGCGCGGGAGGCCAGCCATCTGGATCTGCTTGAGCAGAAACTGGACGAGGAGAAGTTCCTCATCCAGGTCGGGGCGGACGTCACGACGGGACTCGGCTGGTGCACCGTCGCGCTGAAGGAGGTGAAGTGATGAACATCAGTGTCGGCAGGTCGGGACTTCGGAATCTTGAGCAGGTCCGGGCGAAGAACGCCTACGCGGCGCGAGAGACGATCGGGACGGGCAAGGAGGGCGGACGCGCCGTCGCGAAGAAGGTCCCCGCCATGATTCTCGCCAACGGATTCATCGGTGCGCTTGCGTTCGCCATCGAGGACAATGGCGGCTACCTGACGGTCTTCAAGGCCGTCATCAAGCATCTTCACGACGCCCGCCTCGACGGCGGCATTGCCGCGACGGAGCCGGGCGCGTTCCTCGACGCGCTGTGTTCGCGCGAGGCGGACACTTTGCGCACCGTCACGGCCGAGTCGATGGCCTACCTGAACTATCTGCGGCGTTTCGCGAAGCCGGGGAAGGAAGAAGCCCATGACGGCGACGGCGCTCAGTGAAGTTCAGAACCTTCTCGGCGGCGAGAAGTTCCCGGCGTGCGAGTCGCCCTCTCTCCGCCTGGAGAAGTTCGTTCGGATCGGCGGCGATGCCAAGCACAAGCGCGAGGAAATCAACGCGGTGGTGGCGTGCCAGAAAGCGCACGGGAAAGACCCGTCGCTTTTGCCCCTGCCGCCGGGCGGCGTTCGCTTCCCGGCGCGGCTGAAGAGCCGCCTGATCGTCAACCAGGCGGGCGGCATCCTCGAAAACGCCGGGATCTGCCTCCATCCGCACTTTGGCTATCCTTATGTTCCCGGCAGCGCGGTCAAGGGCGTCGCCCGCCATGCGGCGTGGTGCGCGTGGAACGAGGCCGAAGAACCGGAGAAGGAGGCGATTGCGCGGGACATTGCGCGCGTCTTCGGCTATCCGACGAACGACAAGGGACTCGACGCCTATCTCGCGGAACGCGGCTGCGGCGAAAAACGCGGCGGCTGCGTTTCCTTCTGGGCGGCCGTGCCTGACGGAAGGGTGTCGCTCGCCACCGACATCGTCAACTGCCATCACATGAAGTATTACGGCAGCGAAAACCCGGTCGCGACGGACGACGAACAACCGAATCCGCAGTTCTTCCCCGCTGTCGAGAAGGATGCCTCGTTCCTCTTTACTCTCGTTCCCTTGCGGGAGGCGGGCGAGAGAGAACTTGACCTTGCGAAGGAATGGCTTGTTCGAGCCTTGACGGAAAACGGCGTGGGCGCGAAGACGTCGGCCGGCTACGGCTGGTTCGCCTTCTCGCAGGAGGAAGAGGACAAGTATCGCGAGAAGCTGAAGAAACGGCAGGAGGAAGCCGAGAGGGAGCGTAGGATCCATGAACTGGCGAACCGCATCGCCGCGCTGAAGGAAATGGACGCCGCGTCGCCGAACTTCGCCGACGCGATTAAGTCCGTTGGGAGAGAAGACTTGCAAGCGCTTCCGCAGCAGGCGGTCGAGGAGTTCAATCGGCAGAAGAAGCGTCTCCCGAAGCCGTCGCCGCGCGAGGAGATTCTCCGCGACTGGGAGGGGAAGTCCGAAAGGGAGTGTGCGCTTTCGCATTACGTCCTCTCGTTCTCCGGAAAGTCGGACGAGGTGAAGGCCGTCGTCGTCGCCGTGCTGCGCGACCATCCCGCCTGGCGGTATCTCCGCGCCGGGAACTTCACGGACGTCAAGAAGAAGAACCAGTCCTCCCTGCGCCAGCAGGTCGAGGCCATTCGCGCATTCGCGAAGACAACCCCGGAAGGAAAGATGCCATGACGTCGCAGACTTACGAACTGGAGTTCATCACGTCCGCGTTTCTCACGGGGGCGGATCAGGGTGTCGCCGAGATGCGCGCGACGTCGGTTCGCGGGGCGCTCCGCTGGTGGTTTCGCGCATTGGGCGGGACGAAGGAGGCGGAGGCCGAAGTCTTCGGCGGCGTGCAGGGCGGCGCGACGCGGAGCAAGATTGTTGTGCGGGCCGTCGTGACGAAACCCGTTCACGCGAAGTTCGAGGAGCCCAGGCCGATGTCCGACCTGGGGTATCTCTATTATTTCGCGACCGTCTCGGGCAAGAGGGAGGGCATCCGCGTCCAGCCCAACGCCTACTTCGCGCCCGGCACGGCGTTCGAGATCCAGATCGCGGACCGGGGCGTTCCGGAAAATCTCAAAGGCCTGCTTGACCGTGCCGTCACGTGCTTTCTCCGCCTCGGTGCGCTGGGGCTTCGCGCGACACGCGGCTGCGGGGCGTTCGCGGAGAAGTCGCCTCTTTTGAAGGCCGACTTCGAGAAGTGGGCGAGCGGATTTCCGTCAGACTGCGGGAAGGTGAAGCTCGTCTCGGACGAGGTGTTCCCGAGCGCGAAACGCGCCCAGGAGCATCTGGGCGGCTATTTGCGGAACTTGCGCCGCGACAATCACTTGAGCGGCAAGGAGAAAACGGCCTTGGGGTATGCGGATCGCCAGTCGTCGGCCTTGAAGCTGCGCCCCGTCAAGGTCAAGGAGGGCTTTCTTGCCGTCGTCTTCTATTCCGACGCCGCCGGCACAAGGACGTCGGTCGCGGAGTTGATCTAATGGACTGGAACGCCTGTCACCGAATGAACGACCTCGCGGCCGCCATGTGCCGTCGGGCGCGAGGCGAGATCTGAACGAAAGGAGAAAACGAAGATGAAACACCAGATGCTGCTCGTCTCGGCGCAGCCGATGCCGAACTTCCTGCCGATCCTGAATCCGGAACTGAAGCCGGAATCGGTGACGCTGGTCGTCTCCGCGAAGATGAAAGACCGCGCACGGTGGCTGAAGGACGAGATCTCAAAGCATCAGGTCGAAATCCTGCCGGACATCGAAATCGGCACTTTGGAGACGGACATCGCGGCCGTTCAGGACGTCCTGGTAAAATGGGCTGATGGACATCCCGATTTGATGAGCGAGAGCGTGCTGAACGTCACGGGCGGTACGAAGCCGATGGCGATTGTTGCTCAGGAGGTCTTCCGCATGGCGGGGCGTCCCGTGTTCTATGTCGACGTGGCGACGGACTTGGTCTCGTGGGTTTCGTCGGACAACCGCGAGAGCGTCCGCCTCGAAAAGTCGCCGACGCTGAACCAGGTGCTGGGGCTGAACGGCTTCAGATTGGAGTCGGGCGATTTCAAATCGGAGGTCGCAAACGAGAAGTGGCGGCACTTCTGCGACGAGATCGCCTCTTCGCCGTCCGACTGGGCTTTGGCGATAGGCGCCTTGAACAATCTCGCCGCGAATTCCGTGGATGGAAGCGAATACGCCCGCGGTTCTGCGGAACGATCTGATGCGTTGAGATTCCGATACGGGAATCACGAACTGGCCATTCCAAGGTGGAACGAAATGCTGGACATGCTTCATGCGGATGAACTGATTTCGGGGGCGACGGCATCCGAGTGTTTCGTCTCGCTTGAGGCGGCGCGATTCTGTGCAGGCATCTGGCTGGAGCATTTTGTGTTCAAGAAGCTTAAGGGGTTTGGCTTTGACAAGAAACGCGCCCTGATGAACGCCAAGATCGTGGACGAGAAGCGCAATCGGAACGAGATCGACTCGATTGTCATTCACAGGAACACGTGCTATGTCATCGAGGACAAGACGAAGAACATGAAATCTCGCCAAGGGTCGGCGAATGTCGCCGACCAGGCAATCTACAAGCTGGCGCAGCTTTCGCGGAACATGGGTCTGCGTACGAAGGGCATTCTTGTCTCGGCACGGAATGTCCGTTCTGAAGACAAGGATCGGGCGCGAGCTTACGGGGTGGAGGTCATCGACTGGCTTCCGAACCTGGAGTCTGATCTGAAGAGGATCATGGGGCTTTAGCGGACATCCGCAGACGTCCGATTTCTCCTTTCGCGGCGGAAAATATGTCATACTGTCGGGCGAAAAGGAGAGATCGATGACGACGGAATGCGAGAGGATCCGCCAGGCGTTCAGGGACGGCGTGCGCTGCGTGCTTTCGCGCGGCGCGACCCGTCGCGACGACGTCTTTGTGCCGCCGCCTCTCGTCAGAAAGCTGGCCTTGAAAGGCCGCGCTTCCGTGAAAGGCGTGGCCGTCCTCAAGATGGATGCGACAAAGAACCGCAAGGGCTGGGCTGCCGAAACGCTCCAGAGAGTCTGATCTTTGCCATGGGAACGCTGGTGCTGAATCGAAAGTCCCTGAGCGTCAAGCTCGAATCGGAACACCTGGTCGTCCACGATCACGTGGACGGCTCGCTGCGCCGCGTGCCGCTCGTGAACGTCGACCGCGTTGTCGTCTGCGGCGAGCCGGCCGTCACGTTCCCTGTCCTCGCCGAGCTGATGGATCGCCAGATCCCCTGCTCGTTCCTGAAGGCGAACGGACATTGGCGCGGGCTGATGGACGGCGACGGCGGCTTTCACGCCGACCGCCGCGCTCGCCAGTACGACCGCCTGCGCGACGAGGGCTTCTGCTTCGACGCGGCGCGGCGGATCGTCTCCGACAAGCTCGCCAACGGACGCCGCTCCCTCCAGAAGCTGTTCGCCAACCGGGGCCTGTCCGCGACGGAAGACCCGGACTTCCTCCACCTCGGACGCCTCGCCGGGCTTCTGCCGACCGTCCGCACGACGGACGCCCTGCGCGGACTGGAGGGAATGGCCGCCGTCGCCTATTTTGCGGCCCTGTCGCGCTTCTTCCCCGCCGACTGTCCGTTCGTCGCGCGCTCGCGCCGTCCTCCGAAGAACGCCGCGAACGCCCTGCTCTCGTTCGCCTACACCCTGCTGGCGAACGAGTTCGTCGCGGCCGTCCGCGCACACGGGCTGGACGTCGCGGCCGGCTTCTTCCACTGCGGACACGACCGCTCGCCGGCGCTCGCCCTCGACCTGATGGAGCCGTGCCGTCCCGTCCTCGCCGACCGGCTCGTGCTGGACTTGCTGAACCATCGGCGTGTCCGGGCGGAAGACCATTTCGAGACCGACGCGGACGGCGGCGTTTTCCTGAACGAGGAGGGGCGGCGAATCGTGTTCCGGCATTTCGACGCGGAGATGAAGCGGACGTTCGTGCGCGACGGGCGGACGCTGACCGTTCGCGCGGGCATCGACGACCTCGTCTGCCGGTATCTGCGCACGTTGGAAGGAGAGGCGCCGCTGCGCTTCTATCGCGCGGCGTAAAGACCATGCTGCACCTGGTCGCATACGACATCGGACACCCCCGCCGCCTCCGTCGGGTCGCGAAGATCTGCGCGGACTACGGCATCCGCATGGAGAAGAGCGTCTTCGAGTGCGACCTGACGGACGAGCAGATGGCGCAGTTCTGGACGCAACTCTGCACGGTCGTCGACGAGGAGGAAGACCGCGTGTTCGACTATCGCATCGGCGCCATTGAGCGGCGGAACATCCGTCGGCTGGGCCGCTCGCCCGAAACGCCCGACGCAGAGGAGATTCTTGTCCTGTGAGACTTGACGGCAGACGGATCGGCGGCAAAAAGGACATCAGCCGACAGGTGATAAGCGGACGAAAGATGAGAGAAACGAGCAAATTTGCGGCGGCGGTCGTTCGGACGCATGGGGTGGGAAGTTCAGCCGTCAAAAGGCGCATTTTCGCCCCTTGCTCGATTGGCCGAAAATATGATAGACTATCAACCGCTTGAAGAGCCGAAAGGCAATTGAGACATACTCTATCCAAGTTAGTTCATTGGGGAGCACTTTGTACTATCAACCGCTTGAAGAGCCGAAAGGCAATTGAGACCTCTTCCACGTCCCTTTCACGTTCACCATCACGAGGAACGCGCCTACCAACCGCCTGAACAGACGAAAGGCAATTGCGTCCGCACCGGGGTCAGGCCCCAGTGCATAGGATCGAGTGCAGAGGATGCGGCGCGCAGGGGCGTCAAGCGGACGCGCTTGGCCGTGTCGCGTTCAGTCCCGAATCTCACATTTTATAAAATGAGGCAATTGCAAAACTTCCTGCGGGCGCATCATATCCCCCGGCCGCAGGCCGTCCGCGAAGCGGATGCCCTAGCAGGGGTGAGATGCGCCCCTACCGCTGTACAGGGGTAGGGCGGCATCTCCGATGCCGCCGCTTTGTACGGCCTGTGACAGGTTTTGCAATCTCCTCAAATGTGAGATTTCGCGTCTGCGAGATTGGCTGATGTCGAACGGGTCTTCTCACTTATAATTATAAGTGAGAAGGTCGCGGGTGAGCGGGGCGCAAGATCGTGTGCGCACGCGAGATGAGAATCATGTGCGGAAATCTCAGGTGGCACGTGCCACCACTATCTTTCAGAATCCCTCCGCCGCGTCTGCGGTCGGGGAAATATGGTATAATGCGGGGCGACGGAAACACACGACATGAGAGTCTACCTCGACAACTGCTGCTATAACCGCCCGTTTGACCCGCAGACGGACGTGCGCATCTGCCTGGCGCAGAGCGCCGAGGCGGACTGCGGAAGCCTATCTCGACAAAACAGGCAGCAGTTTGTCCTTTGATACGCTTCCTTTTTGAGGAGATAAACTTCTGCAGACCACAAAAGGGGGCGTGTCGATGGACTTTGTGACGGTAGAGGAGATCGCGGCAAAATGGGGACTGACACCTCGTCAGGCGCGTTCGTATTGCGCCACTGGCCGCGTCGGGCGTCTCATCCTCCTCAAGGAATGCCTCAAGCACGGCATCACGCCATTCGTGATCGCGGAGAACTTCAAGCGGTTCTACTATCTCGGGCTTGAGGACTGGCGGCATGGCAGGCGCGTGCGCCTGATGGACGTCTGCCGCACCGGGCAGGATGCGTTCATCCTCGGGCTGCGCCGGTTCGGGCACACGAAACTCGCGGAGAAGGCGGAGGCCACGCAAAAGACATCCGAAAGGCATGGGGCGTGAGAAGCCGCCTGATGAAGCACAACAGGTCATGATTGACCCAACAGGTCTCATTTTGATATAACGCGCGGCGCACAGACAAGGAACTCAAATATGCCACCGACGCTGAACGTCAACGAGGCGAAAGCCAATTTCTCCGGCATGCTGTCCGAGGTCGAGACGCAATTCGTCTCCTTCACGATCTTGAAATACGGCCATCCGATTGCGCGAGTCGTGCCGATCGAGCCCGTGCGCGAGATTCGTCCCCTGCGCGGCTACGGACGGCAGATCGCCGTCGAGGGAGACCTGTTCGCCGACGACTCCGCCCTTTGGGAGAACGCCTGATGAAACTCCTGCTCGACACCTGTGCGCTCATCTGGCTGGGCATGGGCGGGGGCTCGCTGAGCGGCGATGCGCGCCGGAGGATCTCCGCCGCCGCGCAGTTGTGCTATTCGTCGATCTCCGTCTGGGGAGATCGCGCGCGCGGCTGATGGCGGATGGGAAGCTGTGCGTCCCGGTCGCGGCGGACGCCTTCGTGTCCGACCTCGTCGAGGCGTATGGCCTCGTCTCGCTGCCGCCGACGGATGCGGTCATGCTTCGCGCGGCGCAGCTGCCGAACCACCAC
>CAVAHB010000154.1:0-16181 GCA_963588415.1 Faecalibacterium sp. CAG:74 | reverse complement strand
TATGGACAACACCTTAGTCCATATATGGAGAACACCCGAGTCCATATATGGAGAACCCACGAGTCCATATATGGAGAATCCCAACGCTCCCTGAGGGGGGCAAACGGCGGCTTTGCCGTACTCCTTAGTACATATAGGTGTTTTGGCGACCCGGGTGGCATCATCCGATCCACACCTATGCCCAGGGAGATTTTTTGTCAGAAAACGGGATCTGATTTCCCTTACATCGTGTATGGACAACGAAAGGAACACGACAATGAACAAGAAACTGATGATAGCGGTAGGAGTGGCAGGGCTGGCCGTCGCGGCATTTGCGGGCCCCAAGGGGGGGACGGGCGGCGGTCCGCGCCCGAATGGCGGCGGGCCTCGTCCGTCGATGCGGCAGGGGCCCGGTGGAAAGCCCGCAGGCCGTCCCGCTCCCGCGCCACGGCCGGCGCCGCGTGACCACCACAGCGGCTGGGGGCGCGGCGGTCGGGAGTTCTGGCCGGGTTTCGCGGGTGGAATCGTCGGCGGCCTTGTGTCGGGCGTGGTCAGCACACCGCCGCGCACGGTGACGACGGTCGTCACAACGCCGACGGTCGTCACGCCGGCCCCAACCGTCGTCGTCACACCGGCCCCGACCGTGGCAGCCCCCGTCGTGCAGAACGTCTGGGTCAACGGCCGATACATTGACCAGGTTCAGTCCGACGGCTCGGTTATCCGCATCTGGCAGCCCGGCCACTACGAGTCGCGCACGGTCGTGCCGTAAGTAAGTCAGCGGATGGAGGCGACGGCCTTTCGCGCGGTCGAAAAGGCGAGCGTCAGGTTGTAGCCTCCCGTCGGCCCGTCAATATCCAACACCTCCCCGGCAAAATAGAGGCCGGGGACTTTTCTTGACTCCATCGTCCGTGCGTCCACCTCGTCGAGGGCAACGCCGCCGATTGTGACGATGGCCTCCTTGATGGGGCGCGGCAAAAGGTTGTGGAACAGAAGCCGGTCGTTGGCGAACGATACCTCAATCGTGTAGTTTTCGAGCCTGTTGTGCACAATCCACCGCTGGCAGTTGTAGATTGCCGCGCCGCTCAGCCCGAAGCGTTCGCAGTCGATTTCGCCGCGATAGTCGAAGAGCGTCTTTCCCCGTGCATCAAGAACCGTGGCGCGGCCGTCCTCAAACCGCCGTCCGGCGAGGCCGGTGACGCGGCGGTCCTCCGTCTCAAGCCCGATGAGGCCGGGACGGTAGGGGACGATGCGGTGTCCGAGCGCACGGGCGAAGTTCTGTCCGTCGCCAACCGACCCTGTCTTCGGATAACTCACGCCGCCCGTCGCAATCAGCACGTTTTCCGCACGGAGGGAGAAGTTTCGGGTCTGCACGAGAAAACCGCCGTCCTCCCCGCACGGCACGACGCCCGTCACGGGGCAGTTGGTGAGAATCGGCACGTTCTCGTCGCGCAGCAAGTCGCCGAATGCGTGGACAATCGTCGCGGCCTTGCCGTCCCCGGGGAACATCCGCCCGTCGGCCATACGCCGCAGGGGCACGTTCAGGCTCTTGAATCCGCGGATGATCTGCCGCGGGTCGCATTCCCATATCGCGTCGGCGACAAACGCGGCGCACGGGCCGACGTCCGCGAGGAATTGCTCGGCGGTGACGTCTTTCGTGAAGTTGCAGCGTCCATTGGCGGTCATGAGGACTTTTGAGCCGAGGCGAGCCTTGCGTTCGATGAGAAGGCAGGGGATCTTCCGGTCTGCCGCGACGGCGGCGGCGAACATTCCGGCGGCCCCGCCGCCGACAATCGCAAGTTTGACGGGTGTTGACTTCATCGCCCATATTGTACCACAAATCGGCGCGCGGAGTTGGGGAGGGGCATTCTGGAAGTTTGGCCGGTTTTGAGCGTGGAAGCGGCGGCGCGGCATTTTTGCTATAATATAAAGCAATGAAGTGCCTGTTGTCAGTTGTTATCGCTACTGCACTCGTCTACGGGGTGCAGGCGGCGTGGTATTGGCCGTTCGGTTCGGACGAGGAGAACGATTTGCCGCGTCTGTCGAAGTTGATGGAACCGGCGTCTTCGGCCATCGACGATGCGGCGGATGCGGTGGCGGACGGCAAAATGGACGAGGCCGTGGAGCACTACCGCAAGGCCCTTGCCGAACTGGAGCGGATCGAGGCCGAGAATCCGGAACGCGCGGCGACCCCCGAGTTCGCGACCGTCCGGGTGAAGCGGGCTTACGTGAACGCGGCGATTGACTCGATTCTCCTCGCGCAGTCGCGGCAAAACGCAAAGGCCGTCGCCGTGACGGATACGACGGAACTCGAGAAGAAGTTCGCGGCGAAACGTGCGGCGGCGAAGCCGTCCGACGCACCTCGTCCGTCTGGAACGGAGGTTGCGACGCCCAAGCTTGAGAAGCAGGTCGAGGCGTATGTCGAACGGGATCGCACGCGGATGAAGAAGACCGAGAAGGCCGCGGCAAAGGTGAAGGCCGAAAAAGCCGTTGACCGCGAAATCAAGGTCCTGCTTGCGAAAGACCCGAAGAGCCGCCGGGCGCGTCTGCTGCAGGCGGGCGAGGACATCCGGAATGACGATTACGAGGCGGCGAAACTGTCGATTCGCGCACTTCTGGAGGAGAAGCCGAACGATGCGGCGGCGCTGAACATGCGGGCGATGTGCGAAGCGGCGGCCGGCGACTTCCGTGCGGCGGAAAAGACGCTTGATCAGGCCATCAACTCGAACCCCCGCGACCACTACGCCTACTACAACATGGCGAACCTGATGCTCCAGTCGGTCGGCAACGGCGAAGCGGCCCGGCGCTATTACGAAACGGGCCGCGCCGTGGGCGGCCCGAAGGACGAACAACTCGAAAAGGCCTTGAAGAAATGATTGCGCTTCTCGCCAGCCTGATGATCGCCACGAACGCGACGCCCGCCGAACTCGTGCGGAACTGCCGCGCGATGATTCCGGCGAACGTGGAACTGGACGGGCGCATCATCCTCCGCAACCGCAAGGGCATTGCGCAGGCGGAATACGACTACACGCTGACGCGGCGAAACGGCGCGACGGATCTTCAGCTGCGGGACGAGGCGGGCAAGCCCGTCGCGTTCGAGAAGCGCGGCCCGATTCTCAAGACGGACGTGACGTGGAGCGACCTGACGCTCGACTACCTGTGGTGGGACGACTTCTCGTTCGACGCGGAGCGCGAATCGGAATCCGTCCACGGGCAGAAGTGCGCGGTCGTACTGATGAAGAAGGGCGACCGCACGGTTCGCGTGTGGGTTGACCGCAAGACGGGTGCGCTGATGCAGGCCGAGGAACTTCAGGGCGGAAAGCCCGTGCGTCGGCTCTGGGGCACGCGCATCAAGAAGTTTGGCGATCGCTGGATGGCGAACGTCATGGAAGTCGAAACACTCGGTTCGGGACATCGAACCAAGATTACAGTGGAGGAACTCAAGTGAAGAAAACGTTCAAAACCATCGTCAGGGTCATCCTGTGGCTGATTGCCCTTGTTGCCGTTGCGCTGTTGACCCTTCCCCTGTGGGTCGGGCCGGTTGCGAGAACCGCCGCGAACAAGATTGTCCCGAAGTATACGGGCACGTACTTCAATCTCGGTGCGTTCGGGCTTAACTACTATGCGGGTCGTTTGCACGTCGGCAACGTGCAACTCGACAACCCGGCGGGGTACAAGCCCAGCAAGGCCCTGACGCTCGGCAACCTTGACGTGGATGTGGATATGTCCACCGTCCTTTCCGAGACGATTGTGATTCGGGATGTTCTCGTGAAGGACGTGTTCATTTCCATTACGAGCGAGGACGGCACGAACAACTTCGCCGCGATTGCGGCGTATGCGACGAAGGATGTGGAGCCGAACGAGGAGGAGGAAGAGGAGGATGAGGAGGCCGCATCGGCGGAATCCGAACGCAAGGTCGTGATTGACCGCATTCGCCTTGAGGGCGTCACCGTGCAGTACGAGATGGTTCCGATTCCATTGCCGACGATTACGCTGACGGACATCGGGCGCGAGTCGAACGGCATTGAGTTCGAGGATGCGTGGGCCGCGATTTGGGATGCCATCCAGAAGTCGGCGACGACCGTGGGCGGCGGACTGATCAACCTCGGGACGAGCGTCATCACCGGCGGCACGAACGTCATCGGTGCGGGCGTCGAGGGTGCGGCCGCCGCAGTTGACGCGGCGACGACCGTTCTTGGCGCGGGGACGACTGTTCTTGACGCGGGAACGCAGTCGGTGAAGGACGCCACGCAGGGCGTGAACGACGCACTGGACGCGGCGGGCGACGCCGTCGATTCCGCCGCGAAGAAGATCAAGGACGTCGGCAAGTCGTTCAAGGGGCTTTTCGGCAAATAGTGCGGGGAAAGCCGACGGAATTTGAAACAGGAGACACTTGGAGACACTTCAGGAGATACTTATGGAGAAGAAAACAGCAAGCAGGAAGAAAGACCGCCGCGTCGAGATGTCCGTCGAGGGGTTGAAGGAGGACTTTGCCTGGCATCTCAGGTATTCGCTCGCGAAGGGCGACCTCCGGGCGACCGACCGCGACAAATACACGGCCTTCGCGAATGCGGTGCGCGACCGCATCGTCGAGCGCTGGATCAACACGCAGGAGGCCTATCACAGCCAGAACACGAAGCGCGTCTACTACTTGAGCCTTGAGTTCCTGATCGGCCGGCTTCTCGGCAACAACGTCATCAACCTGAAGGCCGACCAACTTTGCCGCGATGCGCTGAAGGACTATGGGATCGACTGGAACGACCTGCGCGACTTCGAGACGGATGCGGGTCTCGGCAACGGTGGCCTCGGCCGTCTCGCCGCGTGTTATCTTGACTCGATGTCCACGCTCGAACTCGCGGGCATGGGCTACGGTCTGCGCTACGACTTCGGCATCTTCCGCCAGAAGATCGTGGACGGCCAGCAGGTCGAAGAACCCGACCAGTGGCTCAAGAACGGCTATCCGTGGGAGATGGCCCGCCCCGAGTATTCGCAGCTGGTCAGTTTCGGCGGCCACGTCGAATGCGTGACGGTTGACGGTCGCCACCAGTGGCGTTGGATTCCGACGGAAGTCGTCGAGGGCGTTCCCTACGACCTGCCGATCGTCGGCTACAGGAATGCGGTGAACACGCTCCGCCTGTGGTCGGCCCGTGCGGTGGATGAGTTCAACCTCGAGGACTTCAATAAGGGCAGTTACGTCGAGGCCGTCGAGTCGAAGGTGCTGTCGGAGAACCTGACGAAGGTCCTCTACCCGAACGACAACACGATGGCCGGAAAGGAACTCCGCCTTCGTCAGCAGTATTTCTTCGTGGCGTGTTCGCTGAGGGACATCCTGCGCCGCTACCGCGAGCAGAACAAGACGTGGGACGCGCTGCCCGACAAGGTGTTCATACACCTGAACGAGACACACCCCGCGCTCATCATCCCCGAACTGATGCGCGTTCTCATCGACGAGGAGGGTCTCGACTGGGACAAGGCGTGGGACCTGACCTGCCGTTCGACGGGCTACACGAACCACACGATTCTCCCCGAGGCGCTTGAGAAGTGGGCGATTCCGATGATGGAACGGCTTCTGCCGCGCCATCTGCAGCTCATCTACGAAATCAACGGACGCTTCCTGCAGAAGATTTCCGCGATGTATCCGGGCGACATCAACCGCCTGCGCCGCATGTCGCTCATCGACGAGAACGGCGAACGCTACGTGCGCATGGCCAACATGTGCATCGTCGGGTCGTCGAGCGTGAACGGCGTGGCGAAACTCCACTCGCAGATCCTGAAGGACAGCCTGTTCAAGGACTTCTACGAACTCTATCCGGAGAAGTTCCACAACGTGACGAACGGCATCACGCCGCGCCGCTGGCTGCTGAAGGCGAATCCGATGCTCGCCCAGCTCATCACCGAATCGATCGGCGACGGATGGATCACGAACCTCGACCGACTGGGCGAACTGGAGAAGTTCGCCGGGAAGAAGGACTTCCTCGACGCGCTGGCGAAAATCAAGCGTTCGAACAAGGGGCAGCTTTCGAACTGGACGAAGAAGAACCTCGGCATCGCGCTCGATCCGGACGCGATTTTCGACGTGCAGGTGAAGCGTCTGCACGAATACAAGCGTCAGCTCATGCTGGTTCTCTACATCATCATGTTCTACAACCGCCTGATCGGCGACCCGACCTACGACCCCGTGCCGAGGTGCTTCATCTTCGCGGCAAAGGCGGCTCCGGGCTACTACATGGCGAAACTCATCATCCGGCTCATCCACGGCGTGGCGAACGTCGTCAACTCGAATCCGAAGACGCGCGGTCGCCTGTCGGTCGCGTTCCTGCCGGACTACCGCGTCTCGCTCGCCGAGAAGATCATGCCGGCGGCGGAAGTCTCCGAGCAGATTTCGCTTGCGGGTATGGAGGCGTCGGGCACGGGCAACATGAAGTTCATGATGAACGGTGCGCTCACGCTCGGCACGTTCGACGGCGCGAACGTCGAGATCAACGAGGAAGTCGGCGACGACAACATGTTCCTCTTCGGCTTGCGCACGGAGGACGTGGCGCGACTTCGTCCGACCTACTGTTCGCGTGACTACTACGAGAAGGACCCGGAAATCCGCCAGGCCCTCGACATGATCAAGTCGAACGTGTTCTCGCTTCTCGAACCGGGGCTCTACGACCCGATTGTCCGTTCGCTTCTGGACTACAACGACTACTACATGCTGCTCGCCGACCTCCGCAGTTACAGCGAAGCGCAGGATCGCGTTGACGCGACCTACCGCGACGCGAAGAAGTGGAACGGCATGTCGCTGACGAACATCGCCCGGTCGGGTCTCTTTTCCAGCGATCGCGCGATTATGGAATACGCCCGCGACATCTGGCACGTCGAACCGGTCAAGTTCAACTGATGGCGATGGCGGAGGCGAATCCCGGCTGCTGGTACGTGAAGGGCGAAGGCGACGAGGTCTTCGGCCCGATTGACACGCAAACTCTCCTCGCCTGGGCGAAGGATTCGCGCATTGAGCCGACGTTCGCCGTTTCGCGTGACCGCACGACTTGGATTCCAGCGCCCGGCGTGAAGGAACTTGAGATGACGTGGCTCGTTGAGCCGTCGTCCGGGACGTTCTACGGGCCGTTCAACCGTGCCGTGGTGGACGGGCTGCTTGCGTCGGGGACGATCGGCCGCGAGGCGCGGCTCTATCTTCTGAACGACGGGTCGTCCGAAGCCGAGCGGAAGCGTCTGCAGGATGAGGCGGAACTCGCCCGTTCGACCATCGCGGGGCTGAAGGAACAGGCGGCGCGGCAGGCCGAGACGACGAAGCGCACGATGGCGTTCATGGAAGCCAAGCTTTCCGAACTGACGGAATCGCTTCAACAGGCGACGGCGAAGGCCGAGGCGCGGATTGCGGCGGTGCAGGAGGACGTCTTTGCCGGGCGGGATCGTGCGGAGAAGGCTGAATCGCGAGCCGAAGCGGCGGAACGCCGCGCCGAGAAGGCCGAGGCCGAACTCGCGGCGGTTCGCCAGCGGTTCGGGGTCGCCGAGGCGGAACTCGCCGACGTGTGCTCGCAGTTGGAATCCGTGACGAAGTTCTCGTCGGTGAAGTGTGCGCCTTCGGCGATTGAGCCGGAAGTCGTCGTCGGTAGCGCGGAAGCCCCGTTGCCGAAGCCCGGCTTGCCGCATTCGGCGAAGGGGGCGAGCCCGGCGGGGCTTGCCGCGCTTGAAGCCGCCGCACGGCGTGAACTTGCCGCAGCCAAGCGGCACGGACTCGGAATCAAGGACTTATTCGGGGGTGCGAAATGAGCGAAGCGAAGTGGTACTTGAGAACTCAGGAGGAGACCTTCGGCCCGGAGACGCGGGAAAAACTCATCGAATGGGCGGAGATGGGCCGCATCCAGCCAGGGCAGGAAGTCTCGGACGACAACGAACTCTGGCAGCGGGTTGAGGACGTCCCGTTCCTTGACATGCGCTTTTCAATCGACATCGGGGACGGCAACCCGCGCGGGCCGTTCAATCGCGCTGCGGCGGAGGCTCTGCTCGCAAGCGGACGACTTCCGCCCACGGCGACGCTGGTGGAAACCCGCGAGCCATTTCCTCCCGAAGAACCCCCGCCGACCGTAGGTGAAGACGTGCCGGAACTCCCGCCGCAGGAAGCGAATGGGTGCGCGGCGCAGGCCCCGCATGTCGTTGAGAAGATTGTGGAAGTCCCCGTTGAGAAGATTGTCGAGGTTCCCGTGGAGAAAATCGTGGAGCGGGAGGTCGAGAAGATTGTCGTGGATGAGACGCGGGTGAAGGAACTGGAGGGTCTTCTCGCGGAGGAGCGCCGCCATACGGGCGAACTCCAGATGCGGTTGGACGAGGCCTCGAAGGCCGCTTCGCTACGCGAGGGCGAACTTCGCCAGCAGATTCAGGAGTCCGCACGGCAGGTTCACGAGGGCTCCGTCCGCGAGGCTGAATCGCAGCGGGCGGCGAAGGAGGCGACGGATCGCGCGGCAAAACTCGCCGAGCAGGTGAAGGCGCTCGAGGACGAACTTCGCCGTCTGCCCCAGGCGGCGAGTGAGGTGGCGAACATTCAGGCGGCGATGTATTCCGTGATGACGAAAGAAGCCGAGGAATTGCGCACGATGATTGAAGCCGAGAAGGCCGAGGCGGACGAGTTCCGCCGTCGGCACCAGGCGCGGGCGGACCGTCTGCTCGAACGGCGGCGCGAACTTCTCAAGCGGGCGGGGGCCAACATTGAGGACATGACGCGCAAGGCCCTGATTGACAGTCCCGAAGATCCGCGCACGGCTCGCCTGCGCAAGGAGTTGGAGGAGTTCCGCCGCCTGAGCGAACGCAAGGCCCTTGACTACGAGTCGAAAATACGCGAGCTGTCCGACCAGGTGAGCCTTCAGAAGGCGGCGGAAGCGCGGCTGGTTGCCGGTGCGAAGGACGTCGCCCAGTTGCAGCGCGAAGCCCAGGATCTCCGCGAGCGTCTGCAACTTCGCGAGAAGGAACTTCTTGCCGAGCGGCAGAAGTGCGACGAACTGCGGCAGAGCCAGGCGACGATTCAGCAGACGCTGATGACGCGGCTCGCTACGCTGGAATCGCCCTCCATCGGGACGGTGCAGACGATCTCGACGAATCAGAGCCGCGAGGCTCGCATGGTCAAGTTGCCGGGCTGGATGCGCCTGAAGAGGTGAACATGGTTGTTTTTGCCCCGCTATTCCTCGCCGTTCTTTCCATCTGGGACTATCCGTCCCGGCAGGTTCAGCACGAGCAGTTGCGCGGCCAGTTCGTCGAGGCGGTTCGCGAGGGCGATACGAAGACGATGATTGAGACGAGCCGCAAGGGCGTTGCGCTGCTGCCCGACGACCCGACGTGGCACTACAATCTCGCCTGCTCACTCGCCTATCTGAAGAACCACACCCAGGCGTTTAACGAACTTGAGAAGGCGATCGACCTCGGCTTCCGTGACGTTGAGACGATTAAGAAGGACAATGACCTGAAGCAGCTGTCGGGTGAACGTCGGTTCGAGGAGTTGGTTGAGTACGCGAAGGAGATGCAGACTCGTCCGCTGATGGTCGGGCCGCTTGCAACGGTTGAGGCGACGGGCGTTTCCGGTCAGCAAATGGCCCTCGGTGCGCAGAATATGCGGTGGGACTTCGACATCGGCTGTTTTGCCGCGCAGATGAAGTTGGCCGTCGGGTCAAGCGGCGGCAATGTCGGCGACCTCTACATGAACCGCGACGGCGGCCATTCCCTGCTCGTCGTCACGAACTATCCGGGGCTGACGCGCGTCAAGTTGGATGCGGAGGGCGAAACGCGGCGGATGGGGCTTGACTTCCCAAACATCCTCTTCCCCTATCCCGTCTTCGGCAACTGCAGCCGCGCCATCACCGGTGGGCCGTACTGGCGGTCGTTGCCGCGCGCGATGATGACGACGGAAGCGGCGCGGATGATTGGACGGATGACGAAGTTCTATCTCTCGAACCAAATCTGGGTATTCCCGGCGAACGCCGACTGTGCGCCCGTCGGCACGAACAACGACGTCTTCGCCTCGGTTACGCCCTACTGGCTGACGACGGCGGGGCGGAGTTGGTCTGACCTGCCCTATCTGCAGGCGGCGCTTGAGGTGAGCCGAACCCTCCGCCCGGACGTGAAGAAGGCCATCGTTGCCGATGGAATGCTCGCGCCGGTCGTTCAGATGTTGATTCGCAAGTCGCTGAAGGGCGTGGCGGACGAAAACGACTACCTGACGGCGAAGGCCCACCCGACGGCCTTGCCGCCGAACGGTCTCGATTTGCCGCGCCTCAGAAAAGCCGCGACGGAACTGACGGCGGAGACCGTGCCGCCGCTTGCCGTGGTTTCCGTCGTCCCGCACCCGCTTGCCGAACAGCCCGTCTGGCCGGAACTCACCTACCGCAGTCCGTTCGCATGTGCGTACGTCTTGCGGGCGGAACTTGACGAGCGAAGATTCACCGTCAATGCCGCGGGGCTTCCGGGTTGCGAGTTCGCCTTTGCCAATGTCCACGACGACTTGGGCGCGGCAAAACTGGAGCGGATGGGGCGCGATGCGGCTCTGGTGACGCTTGACCGAACGAAGATGTCTCCGACGAATCGCGTGGATGTGGCCGTCTTCGCCCGGAAGAAGGGGGCGACGGGGTGGGGTGCGCCGAGTTTCGTCTCCTTTGCCGTGGTCAATCCCGCCGCGCCGTATTCCGACCCGGCGCTGACGCCGCTTGACCAGCCGGAGGCGAAGTAGTCGATTGAGGGAATTGGGGACGGCGATGGTGATTCTTCGGCTCAACGGACTTGACGTGGACTGCGTCATCGGCGAACGCACGGACGAGCGCATCCGCCTTCAGCGGCTTCGCATTGATGCGGAACTTGAAATCGACGAAACTGCCGCGAGGACGGACGAACTGGCGGACACGGTGGACTACCCGACGCTCGCCGAACGCATCCGCGAAGCCCTTTGCAGGGCGAAGTGCCAGATGATTGAACGCGCCGCGAAGATTGCGTTCGACGAGTGCATGGCCGATCCTCGTGTTCACGCCGCTCGGGTCACCGTGACGAAGACGGGGACGATTGCCCACCTCGAATCGTGCGCGGCGGTTTACTTCGGCGCACGGTCAGACCATGAATAATGCCCCCGTCGGCTTCTTTGATTCTGGTCTGGGCGGACTCTGCATTCTCGACGCCTTTCGGAAGGTCTGCCCGAATGAGGACACCGTCTACCTGGCCGATTCGCGACACTGTCCCTACGGGAATCGCCCGGCGGACGAGATACGGTCGATTTCGGAGGTGAATGTCGCCGAACTGCTGCGGCACGGATGCAAGATGATCGTCGTCGCCTGCAATACGGCGACGGCGGCGGCCATCGACAGCCTTCGGGCAAGCCACCCGACAGTTCCCTTCGTCGGCATCGAACCCGCCGTCAAGCCCGCCGCACTCCATTCGCGCAGCGGCATCGTCGGCGTTCTGGCCACGGCGGGGACGTTCAACGGACGGCTCTACAACGAGACAAAGCGCAAGTTTGCGAGCAATGTCGAGGTCATCGCCGTCGTGGCGGACGAGTTTATCGCGCTTGTCGAGCGCGGCGAAACGACGGGGACGCATGCCGAGGAGGTCGTGCGCACGAAGATCGAACCGCTTCTTGCCGCCGGGGCGGACAACCTGGTGCTCGGTTGTACGCATTTTCCCCACCTGAAGCCGCTGATTGAGAAAGTCGCCGCCGGAAGGGCCGAGGTCGTTGATCCGTCAGAGGCGGTTGCCCGTCAGGCGCGGCGCATCCTTGAACGCCTCGGACTTGCGACTTCCCGCACAAGCCCCTCTCTGAATCACGACTTTCTGCGAACTTGATTCACGCGGAACTGCTGCGACTGGCGCGAGAGCAGAGATTGGCGCGGCAAAAACCAAGCCCCGACGAAAAAGGTCTCCACACCTTGTCGGAGTTGCGCTGAAAGGAGCATAAATGGTATAATACACAGTGTTAGTTGGCCGTGCTGACGCTGCGGCCAAGTGACGAAACGCAAACACGAATAGAAAGTATAGGACGATTTGGTTGAGATAAAGTCGAAAATGCTGATGCTGCGCAATCAGGCTGCGTTGCTTGATTGCGATGTTGTGTCCATTTATGGCGTGGAGACGGAGGCCCTCAATCAAGCCGTGCCGTCGTCAAGATCAAGAACGATGTGATAAGGAAGAAGAGAAAATGAGTTCACGGAGTGGATCGAAGAGATACAGATATAGCCGTGTAGAGTTGTAGAGATGTAGAAAGAAAACAAGAGAGGAATGAAGAAGGTTGCCGAGATTGACGTCAAGGGGACGCCTGTTCGCGTGATGCGGGCGGGCGAGGCGTGGATGTGGCTATGGGCGCGGCTAATGGACAGTGCAACAAAGGACAAGGTATGAACAAGTATCTTTCAAATAAGTTTCGGTGGCTCGCGTTTATTGCGACGGGGGCGGTTGTGTGCATCCATTCGCGGACGGAGCGGTGGAATCCTACGGCGGTGGACTTCGGGAATGCCGTTCAAGCACATGTTGCGGACATCTTTTATTTTGCCGTCCCACTTTTCTTTGTTATTTCAGGTTACATGTTCGTCGGCTCTTTCAAACGGCATGGTTATTGGGGAATGTTGAAGACCAAGTTTTGGTCACTTTATGTGCCGATGATTCTTTGGAGCTTTATTAGCCTCGCGCTTTTATTGCCAATTCGCCTTTATGCGCAACATGATGTTCCAACGCTTTCTGATGTGTTGATGATTCCGTTAATGCACCTTAATTCAGGAGCGATTCAGTTTTGGTATGTCCGCGCCTTGATTGTACTGACGCTTGCGCTTCCGCTTTTTGCCTTCTGTATGAAGCGTGTATGGCTTTGCGTGATTCCAATGATTGTGGGCTTGTTGATTCCGCAAGGGACGACTGCGGCGCATTTGCATGTGCCTGTCACGCTCTTTTTCTTCTTTGGTGGCATTATCCTTGCCCAAACGGGGGGGGGGGGTATGTATAAGTATCCTTTAAGAATTTCGTTGTTTTGGGCAATTATCAGCGCGGTATTGCTCGTTATGGCGACGCAAAATGTAGCGTTTATTGGTGAACATTATTTTAGTAGTTTCGTGCAGCCCATTCTGATGATTTCGTTTTTGTGGTTTGGATATGATGTTATTGCTGAGAAGTGGGGCGTAAGGGACTATCCGCCGAGTTTATCAGGGATGTTTGTCGTCTATTGTCTCCATTTAATTACGATTTGCTGGGTAGGCGGCGTTCTGCGCGTGGCGTTTGGCACAGGACCTGTCGCACGGCTTGCAGGCTATTTCGCTGGTTGGCTGACATTTGGACTAGATATCTTGATAGCAATTGAATTGAAGCGTCATTTGCCACGCGCCTACGCCATTCTCGCGGGTGGCAGAATTGGTAAAGTAGCCCCTTATGAGGTAAAAAGGCAGCGTGATGAATAAGATGGAAAGAATAGCGGCGCGTTATTATGGCGCGGCGGCAAGAAGCCGAGATGAGGTTAGGACTTCATCTTCGGGTGGAATTGCCACTATTCTCGCGCGGCAGATTCTTTCCGAGGGCGGTGTTGTTTTCGGCGCGGCGTTTGATCCGTTCCCCTCTCTTAAGCATATTGAAGTTACGGACGAAGAAGGGCTTGCACGCATTAAGGGTTCCAAGTATGTCGAGAGCGACATCCGCGAAGCCTTGAAACGCGTGAAAGTATGCTTGCAAAAAGGGCGGCGCGTTCTTTTCATCGGGCTCCCTTGTCAAATTGCCGCTGTCTATGGCTTCCTGGGTGGTGACAACCCGAATCTTGTGACCATTGATCTTATCTGTCATGGTAAGCCGCCCGCGAAACTCTTTACGCATTGGGTGAAAGAACTTGAGAAAAAATTGGGTGGGAAGATTGTTGAGTATGCATTCCGAACGAAGCAGAATTGCGCATGGAATGACCCCAAAACGCACCTCCATTTTTACCGTCTTTTAGATGGGCGGACAGGGTTTGTGCTAGGTGCCGAGAACTGGTATAGTCGTTATTTTCTAGGGAATGCTTCTTTTCAAGAGGGCTGTTATCGCTGTCCTTTTGCCAAGGTGCCGCGCCAGGGCGACATTACGCTTGGCGACTTCTGGGGCGGCGAAAAAGAGCCGCGTCTCCAGAAGTTTGTGGCAGACGGGCTTTCTCTTGTGAGTGTGCAGTCCGTAAAGGGACAGTGTCTTGTCGCGTCCACACAAGATGTTGCTGAATACATTGAAGTCGAGGGCGATTTTGCGCTTAAGGCGAACAGGCAGTTGACGCAGGCAAGCTCTCGCCCAGTTTATCGAAGCTTTGTTTTCAGGTTCGTCTATCTGCCGCCATTCATTCGTAAGATTTGCGACCGGCTTTTGTTCGGCAGTGGGGCACTTATTCGGAGTCTTTTATGCAAATAATTATAGCGACACCTTATAAGATTGCCAATTACGGGGCGATGCTTCAGGCGTGGGCATTGCGCACGGTACTTGAACGCATGGGGCATAGCGTACGGTATCTTAATTGCCGCTATATGTGGCCTGGCGTATTTGGTTGGAAGAAACTTCTCTGTTCGCGCTCGGTTTCCGCCTTCTTGTGCAAGTTGCGGATAAATCGTTTTGTGCGCAATGTACAAGAGGAACTGGGCGGCATTCCTGAAACGGAGCCATATGATTCGCTTGGGGCTTTGTTGAAGCATCCTCCGAAAGCCGATCTTTTTATTGCCGGAAGCGACCAGATATTCTCGCCAAATAATTTCAAATCGCGTCCGCGTTGGTTGCCTATATTGCTGGGTTTTGGAGATAAGGGGACTAAGAGACTAACTTATGCGGCGAGTTTCGGTACGCATACAACGGCGGACTTGCGTCCAAATGACGAAATTCGTGCGAACATGACGCGCTTGAGTGCAATTGGTCTTCGCGAGCGTTCGGGCGTTGCGCTTTTGAAGGAGTGGATGAATATAGACGGAGAATGGACGCCTGACCCGACCTTATTATTGACGGCGGAGGATTATCGTCAGGCATTTAGACTTACTACCTCTGGGGGGGGGGGGTATATTGCGACCTACATGTTGGGCTGGAAGAATGTCGCGCGGCTTGAAAAGGCGTGTTCGGACGCATTTAATGAATATGGAGTAGAAGATATGAAGGTCGTGAAACTTAATGACGCGCTCTCGCTTACGGAATGGCTTTCGCATCTCGCGAATGCCGCGTGTGTGGTCACGAACTCATTTCATGGCTATTGTTTCTCGCAGATTTTTGGTGTCACCTGCAAGTTACTGGAGTTTGATGGAGCGGATTATTGGCGAAGCGAACGGACGCGCGACTTGCGCCGCGCTTTAAGCGAATATTCGCTCGCGGATTTATCTCGCATAGGGCACGCGTTTCTGATGAAGAATGTGGGAGTCGCGGAGTAAAGATGGCAGTAAATAAGAGATTGCTCGTTATAAATACGCTTTGTTCGTATACACGAACATTGCTAACGGTTGCGCTTTCTCTTTTTACAACACGCTGGATCATTAATTCACTTGGTGCGGAAGACTTCGGGCTTTATTTCCTCGTTGGTGGGCTTGTCGCTTGCATTATGTTCATAAATAATGCTCTCGCAGCGAGTGTCCAGCGCTTTCTCTCGTGCTCTATGGATAGAAATCGTGAGGAGACCGTCCGTTGGTTCACAACCTCGTTTTATATTCATCTAGGCTGTGCGCTTCTGGTGATTGTGCTTTCATTGCCCTTTTACTTTATTGGGTTTAGGTTTCTCTTTGTTATCCCGCCTGAACGGTTAGTTACTTGTAAAATAGTTTATTGGGCGGCTATTGCGTCTGGTTTCGCGGGCATAATCAGTGCGCCCTTTGTGGCGATGTTTACGGCGAAACAGCATATATTCGCTATGACGCTTTTGCAAATGCTCAATACAATCGCGCTTTTCATTCTAGCTTATGCGCTTTTGTTTGTCTCAGGAGACAGGCTCCTCTTTTATGCGCTCACGGTGATGACGGTCAATCTTGCGAATTGTGCTATCCGTATCGTTTGGTGTATGCGTTCGTTTGCTGAGGCGCGGATTGGTGGTTTCGCGCTTTGTAAGGGCAAATGGCGTAGTATGCTCACATTCTCATGGTGGAGTTTATTAGATACACTGATGTTTTTTGTGCGTAATCAGGGACTTCAAATTGTCTTTAACCGCTACGGTGGCAAGGAGATGAACGCGTCGTATAGTATCGGTAACCAACTCGCAGGGCAGACGA
>CAVAHB010000153.1:0-16935 GCA_963588415.1 Faecalibacterium sp. CAG:74 | reverse complement strand
GTTCAATGCAGTCGTCGGCAATCCGCCGTATCAGGTGAAGGGAAAGAGCGAAGGCGATCGCGACAACCCGATTTACCACCGGTTTTATGACGTCGCATTCGCGCTCTCTGACCGCGTTTCGCTGATTTCGCCCGGACGCTTCCTTTTTGACGCCGGTCAGACGCCGAAAGCGTGGAACGAGAAGATGCTGTCAGATCCGCACGTGAAAGTCGTGCACTATTGGCAGAAGTCGTCCGAGCTGTTCCCGAATGTTGACATCAAGGGCGGTGTCGTCATTCTCTGGTATGACAGGCAATCGAACAACACCCCGATCGGCACATTCACGGTGTTTCCGGAACTCTCCTCAATACTGAAACGGGTCTGGAAAGGCGCCGCGGACAGAGGGGCGGGGAGCGGGGTCGGATTGGACGGACTTGACACAATCATCTCCTCGCGTGGCCATTATCGCTTCTCGGCCCTCTTCTACAAAGACCATCCCGAGGCGGCGACCGCAGTCGGTGACGGCACGGGGAACATGATTGCGTCCAACGCATTCCTGCAATTGCCCAAGGTGTTTTTGCAAAGTCGAAAGGGAAACGGCAATTATGCGGAACTGGTCGGGCGCATCGGGAACGAACGGGTTTCGCGTTTCATACTCGCAAAATACGTCGAGGAGAACGACTACCTGCCGACATGGAACGTGCTTGTCCCGGAGGCTAACGGAACGGGGGCGATAGGCGAAGTCCTATCGACCCCGATGATCGGCGAGCCGATGATCGGCTCGACCGATACATTCATCAGCGTCGGAAAATTCCGGACCTCTGCCGAGGCGGAAAACTGCATGAAATACGTCAAGACGAAGTTCGCGCGGACGATGCTCGGCATCCTCAAGGCGACGCAGCACAACCCGAAAACGACCTGGCGGTACGTCCCTCTCCAGGACTTCACGGCGGGGTCTGACATTGACTGGTCGAAGTCGGTCGCGGAGATCGACCGGCAGCTCTACAGGAAATACAAGCTGACGAAGGAGGAGGTCGCGTTCATCGAGAAGATGATCAAGCCGATGGCGTGAGAGGCGGGAGAGAGGCGGTATGGTATAATGGGCAAGCGATGAAATTCAGGATCTTCATATCGAGCGTTCAGTCGGAGTTCGCCGAAGAGCGGCGCGCGCTGAAGGCGTTCCTGACGGGTGACGCATTTCTGCGCGATTACGTCGAAAGCGTCTACCTCTTCGAAGACCAGACGGCCGACGTCCGCCCGCCGGCGAGGATCTTCTTGCCGCGAGTCGGCGAATCCGACGTCTACATCGGGCTGTTCGGATGCCGATACGGCAACGAGGTGGCCGAGGGAAAGCCCTCTCCGACGGAAGTGGAATACGATGCGGCCACGGCTGCGGGCATCCCGAAGTGGATCTACTTCTTTGACAAGGGAGACGCCGTGGACAGGCGGATGCGCCTCCTGCGCGAGCGGGCGAGTGGCGAGCACACGTGGAAACGCATCGCCTCCATGCCCGAATTGCAGCGCGAGGTCTTCGCGTCGTTCGTCGACCTGCTCAGGGCGAAGCAGATCCTGGCCAACGTCCCGTATGACGCCTCCGTCGCGGTCGGCGAATCGGTCGAGGACCTTGACCACGAGCGCATCCGATGGTTCGTGCGCAAGGCGATCAAGGAGCGCAAATACCGCATTGACGAGGCGGCGACCGACGAAGCCGTCCTGTCCAAGCTTGGGCTGGTCTCCCGGACGGGCGGACGGCTCACGAAGGCGGCCGTCCTGCTCTTCGGGAAGGACGCTCGGCGAATGTGTCCGTCGTGCATGGTCAAGTGCATCTCCTGCGCGGGCACGAGATACGAGCGTCCGTTTGTCCAGCAGGTCTACTACGGGGACGTGTTCAGCCAGGTCGACGAGGCGATTCTCTTCGTCATGTCGCATTGCAACCGCATGGTCGGAAGAACCGACCCCGCGACAAACCAGACGGACGTTGAATACGACATACCGTATGACGCGGTAAAGGAGGCCATTGTCAACGCCGTGGCCCACCGCAATTACGCGAGCAACGCGTCCGTGGAAATCCGGCTTTTCGCCAATCGCCTTGAAGTGTGGAATCCGGGCGAGATGCCGGAGGGGCTGCCGACGTCCTGGCTCTTCGAGGAGCATCCGTCGATCCCGTTCAACCTGCTGCTGGCCGAACCGATGTTCCTGACGCGCTACATCGAGCGTTCGGGGTCTGGCGTTGCCATGATGGTGTCGGCCTGCCGTGCGATGGGGCTTCCAGACCCGACGTGCGCCGTGCGCAACCGGTTCTTCGTCACGACGATTCCGCGCAAGACGGCGCTGCCCGACGAAGGCTCCTCGGAGACGCCGCCCGGAAGCGTCTCGCATCCGGCGACCGACGCCCGGCCCCAGTCGTGGCCCCAGTCGTGGCCCCAGTCATGGCCCCAGTCATGGCCCCAGTCATGGCCCCAGTCGATGGACAACAAGATCCTCTCCCTGCTGTTCTTCGGCGAGATGTCCCGTTTGGAGATCTGCGCCAAGGTCGGCGTCACGCCAAAGACGAATTCGCTGCGGCTGTCCTTGGCGCGGCTCATGGAAGACGGCCTGGTCGCCTATACGATACCGGACGTCCCGAAGAGCAGGCTTCAGAAGTACACGCTGACCGAGCATGGCAGGCTTTTCATCCTGAAATTGCCAGTCGGCGCGTCAGCCGGATGGGGGAGCAGATGACATACCAAGAGAAGTTCAGGGCCTTTCTGGCCAACGCAATGAAGTTCAGGTCCGAGGCGATCCGGGACCGGATCGTCGCGGACGCCGAAGGGCCGATGACGGACTTCATCCGGGCGGAGATCGACCCGAACTTCGCCCTCTACGCCGTCGAGGGCGCGGCGGCGACAGGCGACTGGTATCTCGACATCCGCCAGAAGCTGACGACCCGGCCGTCGTGGACGGCGGGCCGCGACATCGTCCGCCTCAAGGCCGCGCTGACGAGCTACGCCGATTTCGTCAAGTCCAAGGCGTTCCGTCCCGACAAGGCGAGGCTCGCGCCCGGCGAGCGGACGCTGCCGAAGCCCGCCGCGAAGAAGACGGCGAAAGGCGCGGGCGGCGCCCCGGCGAACGGCGCGACCTTGCCGGTCGTGCTGGAGGAGGGCGAGATCCGGAAGCTGCAGATTTCCAAGTGCGAGCGGAACCCGGCGCTGCGGAGGGCCTGCATCGCGTACGGCCAGGCGCAGAACGGCGGACGCATCGCGTGCGCGGCGTGCGGCATGTCGTTCGGGGACGTGTACGGCGAGATCGGCGACGGCTACATCGAGGTGCATCACCTCAGCCCCATCAGCCAGACCGGCGGCCGTCGGCACGATGTCGATCCGACGACCGACCTCGTGCCGCTCTGCGCGAACTGCCACGCGATGATCCACCGGCTCATGGCGTCCGAGAGGAATGCGGACGGGACGGCGCTTGAAGGCGCGGCGGCGCTCGCGACGCTGAAGGCGCGCCTGGCCGAGAGGAAGGGCGGACGATGACGGCGGCCGGCGGCGACCTGAACAGCCGGATCGACGCGATAGACCCGAGGCGTCCGTATGTCTGGGCGCTTCGGATCACGGCGGCAGAATTCGCCGCGCTGGAGGCGGCGGTCGCGGCGAAGCGGGCGACGGCGCGGCAGACGCTGGTCTATCTCGCCGAGTGGTACCGTCGGCGCTATGACGGGAGCGCGGCGCAGACGAAGGCGGTCGCGCTTTCGGCGGCGGAGATCGGGGAACTCTGGACGGAGGCCGGGTTCGACGCCGAGGCGTTCGCGTACCGATACGAGAGGAAGGACGGCATCGCCTGGGAGTATTCGACCTACGTCCTCGGCGGACTCGCCGTCCGCTTCGAGACCGGACGAAAGGACAGGACGTTCCTCCGCCAGCTCTGCCGCCTCTACTACGGCGAGGACGTCGCGCTGGACGACGGGACCGGCCAGGAGGGGCGGTCGGTGGCGTTCCGCCAGTCGGTGGCGCGGCATCAGAGCCTCTATCATTTCATCCGGGCGATCCTGGACGGTTCGCTCGCGGGCGACGACGACCTTGCGAACGAGCTTGTCCAGCGGGTCAAGACGGCGAACGACGAGGTTCTCCGCGAGAAGTTCGCCCTGGAGTGGCTGGTGCGGCATCAGCCGGGCGACGCCTACATGCGGCGGAGCCTGCGCCTCCGCCTGAAGCCGGAGGAGGCCGGCGGCACGCGCCATGGCTACGTCCGCTACGAACGCGCCCGCTCCTGGGGCATCGCCGATCCGGCCTCCGTCAGGGCCCTCTCCTTCGCGGTCAGCTTCGAGGACGCCCACGGGCGCGTCCTCGTGCCGGCCGACTTCGACCGCCCCGTCCTGTCGTGCGTCAACGCCGGCGCGGACGAACGCGGACGCGGCGCGTTCGTCGTCGCCGACCCGAGCGTGAAGATCGAGTTCCGGCGCGTGCCGGCGATCCCGTTCGCGCGGACGCGCCTCTGGGTGCGGGCGGATGCGGGCGAGATGCGCGAGGTGTATGCGGAAAAGGCCGGGGCCTGGCGGCAATACTGGCGCGAGGACCCGGGCGGCGGCCTCTGGTCGACGCGGAAGGACGACCGCAAGGCGACGGCGATCCTTGCGGACGGGACGTGCGCGGTGACGGCGGCGGCGGAAGAGGTGCAGCGCCTCCCGTTCAAGGACGGCCTGGGCGCCTTCAGCCCGGCCTTCGTCTGGTGCGTCGTGCGGGACGTCGCGGTCGTCAGGGACGCCGCCGGGAAAGAGGCGACCGTCTACAGCCATGCCGGCACGGACACGGTCTATGTGCGGCCGTATCCCCGGACGATCTGCGCCGAGGCGGGCGGACTCGTCCGCCATGGGGTCCTCGACGAGGACGGGGACGAGGAGGAGGCCGACGCGCTGCCGATCCTCTTCCGCCGGGACGACGTGCTTGTCTGCCACCGGGACGGCGGCGCGGCGGACGGCGGGCGGCTGACCGACGAGCTTAAGCCCGACAGGGTCGAGTTCAAGGACGGCGGCGGCTATCGCGACTGGACGGAGAGCCAGGACCCGGCGGCCGGGGTCGTCACGCTTCGCGTGACTTTTCGCGGACGGGAGTTCCCCGGAAAGCGGATGTTCTACTGGCCGGGCCTCTTCGAGGGGGCGGACGCGCCCCAGCCGGTCGTCCGCGACTTCGCGAAGCACGCGATCCGCTATTGCGGGGCGGACGGGGCCGTCCGGGAGAGAGTCTGCGAGGCCTCGGACGGGGACGCGCCGATTCCGCGCTCGCTGGAGCTGACGCTGGACGGCGGGGACGACCGCGTGCGGCTTGAGGTGTATGCGCCGTTTGACGTCAAGGAGGTCTACATAGACGGGCGCCTGGCCACGCGCGTTCCGGCGGGCGAGACGTTTGCCCTCCCCTGCCTGCTCAAGAGCCGCGTCCGGATTCGCGACTTCGGCGCACACGGCTACCGGTCGTATGACTGCGGCCGCCTGGGGTCGCTCTACCGGGCGCCGTTTCTCGGCAACGAGAACGACGCGGCGTTGAACTTCTGGCGCGAGGGCAAAAAAGTCAAGGCGACGGAACTGGACGGACAGGCCCCGGACGGACTGGAGGTCGGCTTCGGCCTGAGCGCGGCGGAGTCCGAGAACGCCAGCGTCGTCCACGACTGGCTGTGGGTCTATTCGGGGGCGGGGAAGCCTGCGCCCTGGGAGGGGCGGAGCCCGCTGCCGGCCTTCAGCGTCGCCTTTCAGGATCTTGCGGCGGCCGACGGCGCCGACGCGCTGCGGATCGCCTTCCCCAAGATGTCGAGCGCGACCGTCGACCGCCTGGCGCTCTTCAGGCAGCGCCCCGCGTTGGCGACGCCTTACCGGTGCTACGAGGTCGCGACGAGGTTTCGCCAGTATTTCTTCATCTTCAATCCGCTGCGGAAGCTGCTCCAGGACAGGCGCGACGAGATCCGGCAGGAGATTTTGGAGCCGCTCCTCGCCGCGCGCGGCGGCAGGCTGACGCGGGAGGATTGCGGCGACTTGATGCGGCTTTCGGAAGAGGGCCGGTTCGACTGGATGGACGTGGGCGTCAACCTGGGCGAATGCGTCCGGGACGACGGAGAGGCGATTTAAGCGAAAGGGGACGTGATCATGAAGTTCGAGGCGCTCTATCGGAACAATCGGGATGCGGTCAGCAAGGCGTTGTCGTCCATGTGGTGCGGCGAGGCGGCCAACGAAAGCCAGGCCGCCTATCATGCGCAGCTCAAGAGGATCATCGGCGACGTCTTCGCCTCGCAGAGGGCGATGCCGCTCGTGCAGTGCATGAACGCCTACGAACCCGTCACGAGCGTCGACGTCGAGACGGCGAAGGCGACCGTCGGCGGACTCTGGAAGCCCTCCTACGCGCCGTATGAGCATCAGTACAGGTGCTGGAAGACGCTTCTGGAGGACAGGACGGCGGACGGCAAGCCGAAGTCGATCTGCGTCACCACGGGCACCGGCTCCGGCAAGACGGAGTGCTTCATGCTGCCGCTCGTCAAGGACCTGAAAGAGCTCAACGCCGAGGCGCACAAGGATCAGATCCAGGCGATTTTCCTCTATCCGCTGAACGCGCTGATGGAAGACCAGAAGGAGCGTCTCGAACAGGCGCTCGAAGGGACGAACCTCACGTACAGCGTCTACAACGGCGACTTGCCGGAGCGCGAGCCGAAGGATTCGGACGATCCAGAGACGAAGCAGCGGCTCAAGTCCAGGATCGACGCCGTGCGCGGCGCGCGGGAGGACGGGACGGCCAAGTTCCCGAAGATGATCTGCACACGCGAGCAGCTGCGCAAGACGCCGCCGAACATCCTGCTGACGAATCCGACGATGCTCGAATACGTCCTTCTGCGCGGAAGCGATGCGTCCCTGACGAACCCCGCCGTGAAGTCGCTGCGGTGGATCGTGATCGACGAGACCCACTCCTACACGGGCGCGGGCGCGGCGGAGCTGGCGATGCTCCTCCGGCGCGTGCTGATCGCCTTCGGCGTGTCCGCCCGCGACGTCCGGTTCGCGACGTCCTCGGCGACGCTGGGAAACGCGAACGACCCCGCGAAGGCGGCGGAAGACCGGGAGGCCCTGCGCACGTTCATCTGCGGCCTGACCGGCGCGTCGCATGACCAGGGGCAGGTCGAGATCGTCGAGGGCCGGCGCACGGGGACGGCGCGGCTGTCGGGCAATCCCGACCGGGCGAAATGGCAGGAGCTCTTCGACAAGGACTTCATGTCGCTGGACGAGCTCTGCCCTGACGGCGCGACGGTCGAGGGCCGGCTCGCGGCGCTCGACGCGATGTGCGCGCGTGTCGAGCCGGCGGACAAGACGGCGCTTCCGCCCGTCCAGGCCAAGCTTCACCTGTTCTACCGCGTCCCCAACAACGGCCTGTTCGTGCGGCTCGACGAGCGCACGGACGGCGCGTTCACGGTCAAGACCGAGAACGCGCCGGCGCGGGCCTCGGACGCGGCGGCGACGCCGACGCTGGAGCTTTGCCGCTGCCGCCAGTGCGGCGAATACCTGGCTCTCGCGAAGTGGCATCCGTCCGGTGCGCACGCGGGCGAGTACGAGGCCCCGGTGATGGACGATTCGGACATGTTCGACCTGGAGGAAGGGGATTCGGGGAAGGGCGACCTGAAGGAGATCGTGCTCGGCCTGACCCGGGACCGGGTGACGGGGACTGACGGAAACGCCTTTTTCACCGTCCATGGAAACAGGCTCGACGTCCTGACGTCGCCGGGGCCTGACTGGCACATGGTCGGCAACATGCACAGGAAGTGCCCGTATTGCGCGGCGCGGCTGACGGGCAGGGCCCGCGGCGAGGGCGAGGACTTGGGAGAGATGAACGTCGGCAAGAAGCTGGCCAAGTTCCGCGTCTCCGCCGATTACGTCGGACGGCTCATCGCGCCGACGATTCTCGACCAGATGGAAGAGGTGGCGGCGGCGCCCGGGAAGACGCTGCTCCATCGCGGCCAGCAGTATCTCAGCTTCGCCGACAGCCGCCAGGGCGCGGCGCGCGCGAGCCTGAAGGTCGACCTTGAACAGGAGAAGCTGTGGGTCTATGCCGCGATCTACAGGGCGCTGAACCGCCGGGCGAAAGGGGATGACGCCGTCCTCAATGAGATCAAGGCGCTCGAAGACCAGAAGGCGACGGCGCCCGCTTTCCTGCTGCCGGCTATCGAACAGCGGATCGATTCGCTCCGGAAACAGGTCAGGACGTACATGACGTGGGAGGACGTCGGCCAGATTCTTCTCGACGATCCGCTCTGCAAGACGTTTGCGCCGCTCTTCATCCGGCAGGCGCAGGACAGCGACGAGCTGGACGAGAAGGGCGACGTGAAGCCTGAGACATACAGGAAATACGTGTATTCGGTCATGGTGGACACGCTGGCGGGGCGTCCGCTGACGGCCTGTTCGCCCGAGAACATGGGCCTGTTCCAGCCCTGTTATCCGCAGCTTGAAACCAAGATCACGACGCTGCCCGCCGAGGTCGAGGCCTTCAACGCCTTGTTGCAGGGCGCGGACAACAAGATTTCGCTCAAGGACTGGCGGGACCTCCTGCGGGTCTTCCTCGACTACACGGTCCGCTCGAACCAGTCCGTCTTCCTGCGCCTGTCGGCGAATGACAGCCTCGACATCTTCAGCTGCTCGCGGTTCGCGTCGCACAAGCCGCCGCGCCGGCCGGTGCGCAAGCCGACGCTGGATGAGTCGCTGTCCGCATCGAGGATTGTCCGCTACCTGTGCTGGCTCATCTGCAACGACAGGGGACATGACGACCTGAAAGCCGTCTACGCGAGCTGCCGCGGCGCGATCACGGGCGTCGTCGATGCGCTGTGGACTGATCTGACCAGGAAGGGCAACGAACTTCTGGAGTGGTCTACGCACTGGAGCGCGGACGAGAACAGGCACGTGAAGGACAGGCCTCCGAAAGCCGAGAACGAGATCGACCCGATCCGCTTCAACCTGGCGAACCTGGCGTTCGAGCTCGTGTCCGACGCCTATCTGTGCGACGTGAGCGACGATGCGGTGCGCGGCGGGAAGATGCGGCCGGTCGGCAGCGCCTTCAAGGGGCTGTCGCCGTATCTGAAGAACGGCGAGGTCGTCCGCCTGGACGAGACGAGGCACGAGGCGTGGCCGGCGTATCCGCATTATCGCGACGACGGCGGGCGGACGGACGCCGCCGTCGTCACGGACTGGGCGAAGACGAACCGGAGGCTTCTGTGGGAGAACGGCCTATGGGGCGACGAGGGGGAGTTCGCCGACAAGCTGACGGCCATCCACCAGTTCCCCGACCTGTTCGTGCAGCAGGAGCACACGGCGCAGGTTGACAAGATCTTCGCCCGCAAGCGCCAGGAGGCGTTCAAGAGGCATGAGGTCAACGTCCTCGCGTGCTCGACCACGATGGAAATGGGCGTCGACCTCGGCGACCTGGAGGCGGTGCTGCTGAACTCCGTGCCTCCGCAGCCGGCCAACTACAAGCAAAGGGCGGGGCGTAGCGGGCGAAACAACAAGGTCAAGAGCGTGTGCATGACTTTGTGCGGATCTGACTCGATCGGCCTTCGGACGTGCTTCCATCCGCTTGAGACGATCGTCAACCGCCCTGTCATGATTCCGACGGTCGACCTTTTGAGCCGACAGGTCGTCCAGCGCCACGTCAATGCGTTCCTGATCCGCGCATCCGGCGTGTTCGCGGCGGAAGAGACGGGCGGTAGCCTCGGACAGCGCGTGGTGGACTTCTACACGCCGTTTCGGGTGGGGAAGATCGACGGCGGCCACGGCACGATAGCCGTCCTGAAGGACAGCGAACAGCGCTATCCCGATGCCGGACTCGGCGAGCAGGCCGGGACGAAGTTCGAGGCGTTCAACGCATACTGCTCGAAGGTTCTGGAGCCCGAGACAGAAAAGGAGCTTCGAGCCCTTTTGGCGAATACGTGCTTTGACGGAATGTTGGTCGAAGTCCTTGCCAAGGCCAAGGAGGAAAACTGCCGTTGCCGCGACGAACTGAAAGACCTCGTTTCTGGATACGGCGAAGCGTACGCCGAGGTCAAGGGCGACGGCAGGAGGGAGAGGTTCAGGACCCGGCTCAAGATGCAATATCTGGAAGTCCTGAACAACAAACTGCTGTCCTACTGGGCGACGAACCGCTTTACGCCGAACGCCAACATGCCGGTCAACGTCCTGACCTTCGACCTGAACACGACGGGCGGCGTCAAGGCATATACGTCGGCCACATCGTCGAATCCCTCCTACCCGCTGCGGGAGGCTCTCGGCCAGTATGCGCCGGGCAACACGGTGGTCGTGGACGGCGTGTGCTACACGGTCAGGGGCGTGGAGTTCAGGAACCGCTATCGGCAGACCCAGACGTTCAAGAAAATCTACCGCAACGCCGACCGGGTGGTCGTCGAGAACCCCGAGTCGCTCGTGGACAGGATGAGATGGTCGGCGAGCGGCCGTTGCGACGTCGAGCTGGCGCGGCCCGTCAGCTTCCTGCCGGACAGGAACGAGGAGACGAACCGCCTGCTTGAGCCGAGCCCGTTCACGCACGTCAATGCGCAGCTGATCGGGACGACCGACTGGTCGGACACGGTCAGCGAGCCGCATCTGTTCTCCATGCGATGCAACCGCGACACCGGCGACGCGAAGATCCTCTACTACAACGAGGGCGTCGGCTTCGGCTATTGCCTGTGCCTGTGGTGCGGACGCACCGTCGTCGAGCATCAGGCGGCGGACGCCGCCAACAGCTTGAACGAGCTCCCGCCGGAGATGAATCCGCGCGAGAAGAGGATGTCGGACGGCACGACGTGGAAATACCACTTCAACATTGCGCATGACGAGCCGAAGGCCTGCAAGGGGGCGTCGGCAGGGGGCAGCGTGCGGCGGAACGTCATCCTGGGCGACCTCGTCCAGACGGACTTCTGCGAGATCCGCATTCGCCGTCGCGGAGAGACGAGGTGGCACGGCAGCCGGAACAGGGCCGAGGACGAGCGTCTTCTCTACACACTGGGCGTCGCGCTGACGCGGGCGCTTCTGGAGTGCCTCGGCAAAGACCCCGGCGCGGTCAGTTTCACCGTGATGCCCAACGGCCACCTCTGCCTGTTCGACACGAATCCCGGCGGTGCGGGCTACGCCAACCAGCTTGCCGACGTCGCGGTCATGGGCGAGGTGCTGGCGCGGGCGAAGTCGATCCTGGGGGCGGGCGAGGAGTCTGTCGACAACCTGCTGGACCGCAACACGCTGCGTTTCGCCAAATACATGGACGTGCAGGCGGCGATCGACTGGATCAACGAGGAGGAGACCTCTTGCGCGGCGTGCAATGCGTCCGTGAGAGAGACTTTGCCGAATGCGACACAGGTCTCGGCGTCCGATCTGCAGGCCGCCTTCGCGTCGGCGACGGACACGCGGGTCTTGTTCTTCGGCGACGATTACGGCGCATGGAATTCGGACGAGTGGCTGACCTGGTTCAAGGACAAGTGCCTGAACAGGGGCTTTGCGTCGATTTGCGTCGCAAAGACCGGCACGGAGGCCATGCCGGAGCCCGCTCTGGAGATGCTTCGGGGCGTCAGCGGCGTGACGGACAAGATCGTGTCGGGCCAGAGCGCGTTCGCCCCGCGTGGCGTCTTTCCGATTGCCTATGCCGACGGGTGCCTCTACGTCGTGACCGAGCGCGAGAAGGCCCAGTGGAACAAGGCGTGGGGGAATGGCACGCTGTATCGGGCCAGGATAGGCCTGGATGACGTCGTCAGCGGCAGGGCCGACGTCGACTTGGCGTATTCGGCGAACACGGCGGTGTTCAAACTGAGCGATTCGGACACAAAGGCCATTGTCTCGACGGGTTTGGGGAAGATCCTTGAGGCGCGGGCAAGTTCGGTCGTCAACGCCTTCGTGAATCACTGCGCGAATTGTGCGGACGATCTGAAGGTCGAATATTGCGACAAGCATCTCAAGACGATGTTTGGAATCGTCGAGACGTTTCAGGTCGTCGAGCATTTCGTGAAGAAGATCAACAAGCCGTTCTCGTTGACCTTCAAGATTCTGGATTTCGCAGAAGGACGTTCGAATGAGAGCGCCTTCTCAAATCTCCCGGATGCCGCCGCTGTCGAGGCGAAAATCCGTGAGATGGAAGGTCAACGAAGAGCGATTCGAGTCGTGCCTGGCCAAGGGTCTGTGTCGGAGACGCCCGTTTGCGGCGGTGTGGCCGTCGAGAAGAGGAGGGCGTACGAGTTCGAGCATTGGCGCGAGCTTCGGTTTGCGTGCGGCGGCAAGACGTTGAGTATCTATCCGGACGGCGGCTTTGCGAATGGCTGGAGTCTCGACAACGGTTATTACCGCACGGCGAACAAGACTTTTGATCACAAGAACATCCGTTACAATACGCCGATTCACGTCAAACGCGACAAGGACATCAAGTTCGACGTGTGCCTGAACTGACGACTTGCATCAGGGTGCGTTCGGCGCGTTGCTCGTCACGCTGAACGGGCTCGCCGCCGCGAAGTTTGACGGCGTTGCGCCCCTGCCAGAACTCAGAATCTCACATTTTATAAAATGTGAGATCCCAGGGTGGCGTATGCAGGGTGATTTCACCGTTGGGGCGACGCCGAGTTCCTGTGGACGCGAATCAAATTGAGCGCGAATCAATTCTCACTTTTTTAAAAAAGTGAGAATGGTGCCTGCCGGAATCAGCCTCTGCCGTGCGGGAAAATTCTCCCTGCTAAACTCCCGACTTTGCGTCAGGACTTTCCGAGGTCTCTGAAATTCACATAGTGTATGCCGGAGCCTGCCGTCAGGTTGAGCCTGTCATCGATGAGCGTCGCCAGGCGCGTCAAAGCGCAAGCCTAACTGCAGATTGTCCCCACCGGCACGGCATAGAGGTCTTTGCCGAACGGCAAGGTCGTTTCGCCCGTATAGGCGACGATGCCGACGAAAGGCTTGTCCTTCGCCAGGTTGTCCCTGAACCACTTGAGATGCCGGAAATCCCCCTCGCCGACGTCAGAGCCGGCCTTGACCTCAATGCCCAGCCGACTGCCGTCGCCCGCCTCGACGATGAAGTCAATCTCGCGCTTCTGCCTGTCCCGATACTGGAAGATCGAGGTGTCGGAATCAAGGTCCAGTTGCGCGACCAGCTGGTTGTAGACCCAGGATTCGACGAGTTTCCCCGACCTGTCACTGTCAAGATACACGTCGTCCTCCTTCCACCCCAGCACGGCGGCAATCATCCCCGTGTCGGCCGCGAAATACTTCGACCGCTTGTTGATGCGGCCATAGTCTCCGCTGCACCAGGCCGGCACTTCGTCGACGAGATAGAGCGTCTGCAAGATCGCGAGAAACCGGGCGAACGTCTCGTGCTTGATGCCAAGCCCCGTCGTAAAATCCTCTTCCGAGAAAAACCGGGCCGAATACGCCAGCATCTGCTCCATCATCTTGCGCAAGACCTGGTAGGCGCGCACGTCCATCAGTTCCCGCACGTCATGCAGCAGCAGGGCGTCCAGATAGGACTTGAACCACTGCCTTTTCGCCCGCTGCGGCATCTCAAGCGTCTCGCCATAGCCGCCGCGAAACGCCAACGACAAGACTTCGCGCTTCGAATACCCCCTGACGGACGAAGGGAACTCGTGCGCGAAAGCCCTCTGGCAGAACGTCGGCCTGTTGCCGGCTATCTCGCCGTGCGTCAACGGACGCAGACGGATCGTGCCCATGCGGCCCGCCAGGCTCTCTTCGACGGTCGGCAGCTTCTTGACGTCAGCCGACCCCGTCAGCAGATACTGCCCCTTGGACTTGTCATCGTCGACGACGCGCTTGATCTCCGGCAGGAGCACAGGCGCTTTCTGCACCTCGTCGATGATCATCGTCCCTGAAGTCTGACGGACGACGAACCCCGCCGGATCTTCCAGCGCAACCGTTCGCTGAGCCGAGTTGTCCAAAGTCCGCCATTCGCAGTCCGGCAGACGAAGCTGCCGCGCCAGCGTCGTCTTTCCGCACTGGCGCACGCCCGCAATGAACACAGACCTGAAGATGCCAAGGGCCTCGCGCACCCGTTCAACTGCCCACCTGCCGTATTCGGCTTCTGCCATGCTTTACCTCCATTTTGGATGGGAGAGAGTATATCATTTCCGTGTAAAATATTCCAGTAGGACATTGACGAAAATTCCATTAGCACCATGTCAATTCTTCCATTAGCCATGCACGGCAGAGTCTGTTGGCAGGTGGAAGATGCTAACGGCGGCGACATGCGCCGTGTCCGAACTCCGCCGACAGATGCGGGCTTGCCAGTCGCAAACTCCGCCGAAAACTGCCACTACACGCCATTCAAACTCCGCCGAAAACTGCCAACCACTTTGTCGTGAGCCCTGTCAAGGCACGAGTAGCCGCTGCTGACGCGAATGTAGCCGTATGTCATGTGTCCTCTGTCTTCTGATGGGTCAGGTCGGAATATGATATACTATGGGGCAGACAACGAAAGGCGGTCATTCGTGAAGCACGCAGAAGTCCCTGAAGCACTCGGCCTGGTCATCGACGAAGTCAAGAAGGAATCGCAGCGCATTCGCGACGCGGGCGGCGAGGCCTTGCGCCAGAACAGGCTCGACCCCGCGTCAAAGGCGATCGATTTCGCCAGGCGGATGGAGAAGTTCGTCGGCGAGGTCCGCAACCTGGGCGAGGCGTGGAACGCGCTCCAGAAGGAGATGGAGGGCGCCGCCCCCGAAGTGAAGGAGATCGTCCTGCCGACGAAGGCGCGTCCGCACAAGGCCGGCTACACGCGCAAGGTGGAGACGGTTTCGCCGAAGACGAATTTCACGGTCACGTTCCCGGACGGCACGACCGTCGCGGACAGGAAAGCCAAGACCGTGTTCGCGAAGTCCATCGAGAAGCTCGGGGTCGAGGCCGTCGCCGCGCTGAACGTCGTGAAAGGAGGGGAGCCGCTGGTCTCGCGCCGCAAGGCGGACTTCGGGAAGCAGCCGACGCAAGTCCACCCGATTGCCGGGGGGTGGTTCGTCAAGACGCATTCCTCGACGGCCGACAAGATGAGGCTTCTGGCGAAGATCGCCAAGGCGCTCAACTGCGAGTTGACGATTCGGCCTTGCGGCGCCCCTTCGCAATCCGCGAATGCATCCGCCGCCTCCGGCGCGGCGATCCCTTAACCCCGGCGCATCCTATGCACTCCATCCTATGCACTGGGGTCTGACCCCGGCGCATCCTCCGTCCTTGCCCACAGTTCATGAAATGTGGGCAAGAGCGAGTTTGCGAATAGCGGGGGCGGATTATGATATACTATGGGGCAGATAACGAAAGGCGGCATGGAGTGACGACAGGATGAGATTCCAAAGTGGAATCTTAGGCTATGGGCTGAACGGCGGAATGTAGGCGCGAAGAACACACAGGATCCGGGAGACGTGTAATATGGCTAAAGGCAAGAGGCATCCGATGGAAGGCGAGAACCTGCCGATCCGCAATTCGACGGCGGAGTTCCTGATGTTCGCCCGCGAGAACGAGGCGGACACGATTGCCGTGCGGTTCCAGGACGAGATGCTGTGGCTGACGATGTCGGCAATGGGCGACTTGTTTGATGTCGCGAAGTCAACCGTGTCGGAGCACCTGTCCAACGTCTTCGCGTCTGGCGAGCTGAAAGAGTCGGCAACCGTTCGGAATTTCCGAACAGTTCGCCAGGAGGGCAGCCGGCAGGTTGAGCGCGAGCTGGAATATTACAGTCTTGAAGCGATCATTGCCGTCGGGTATCGCGTCAATTCGGCAAGGGCGACGGAGTTCCGGCGTTGGGCGACGGGGGTGCTGCGTGACTTTTCAGTTCGCGGGTACGTCCTTGACCGCAAGCGGATGGAGAACGGGGCCTTCCTCGGCGAGGATTACTTCGAGCATCTGCTTTCCGAGATCCGAGAAATCCGCCTGAGCGAACGCCGGTTCTACCAGAAGATCACCGACATCTACGCGACGGCGATGGATTACGACAAGGATGCCGAAGAAACGCGAATCTTCTTCGCGAAGGTTCAGAACAAGCTTCATTTTGCCGTTCATGGGCATACGGCGGCAGAGCTGATCTGGGCTCGAGCCGATGCGGGCAAGGCGCACATGGGACTTACGACATGGGAGAAAGCGCCGAACGGCAAGATCGTCAAGGCGGATGTCGGCATTGCCAAGAACTACCTGACGCAAGACGAACTGGATTCTCTCGGACAGATCGTCAACGCCTATCTCGATCTCGCCGAACGCCAAGCGAAGAAGCGTCTGCCAATGACGATGGCGGCGTGGGCGAAGCATCTCGACCGCATCATAGTCGCCTCCGGTGACGAATTGCTTACGCGGGCGAGCGAGATTTCAATGGAGATCGCCCAGACGAAGGCCGAGAACGAGTTCGATAAGTTCCGCGAACGTCAGGACATCGGCTACAAGAGCGACTTTGACCTGCAACTTGACAGGATTGAAGCGCAGGCGAAGAAGTCCAGAGAAGACGAATCATAAGGCGGCAGTCAAGCTTAAGCCGCCAGAATCAGCCTCTGCTGAATGAGAAAGTCTCCCCACGCCCTTGCCCACATTTCATGAAATGTGGGCAAGGGCAAGTTTGCGAATAGCGGGGGCGGAATATGATATACTATGGGGCAGATGAAACGGCTCTACATTCTTGCCGGAGCGAACGGAAGCGGGAAAAGCACGATTGCAAACATGGAGGGATTATGCCGGAAATCGTCGAGAGAATGACCCGCATCGGCAATAAGGCCGTCCATGCCGCGCAGGACGAGAACAGGCGCAAGGGCATCGCGAACGTGTATGTTCTCAACGGAAAGACCGTCTGGCAGCTTCCCGACGGCACGGTGACCTCGACTCGGCCATCCGCCTGAAGGAGGGGGCGACGCTGGAGGCGATGGCGGCGGACGCGGACGGTGCCTCGACCGTCGGCGACGGCGAGCCCTGGACGCCGAAGATCTCCGTCACCGGCGGCGCCAGCGGCTTCTACACCATCC
>CAVAHB010000152.1:0-17201 GCA_963588415.1 Faecalibacterium sp. CAG:74 | reverse complement strand
CTATACGTTCAGTTCACAAGACCTCGAGCGTTATCTCAACCATGCGCTCCACGGCATGCTGTCGAACGACAAACGGCGGAAGCGTCAGTCAAAAACCAGTTTTTAAGCGGGAAAGGGCAGTCGAATGACCAATGACGAATTCCTTCGGGTTCTTGAGAGGTCTTTTTCAAGGTTCATTGATTCCGGGACGTCGCGCAGTACTGCAAAACTCGTTCCATTTTCAGTAGCGCTAGTTTCCTGTCCAGTCCGGCCGCATATCCCGTGAGGCGGCCGTCCGATCCGACGACCCGATGGCACGGGATGATGAGGGCGATTGCGTTGTGTCCCACGGCGCCTCCGACGGCTTGCGCGGACATGCGTCCGCAGCCTTCTTGCGCCGCGAGCGTTCGGGCGACCCAGCCGTAGGTGACGGTCTGCCCGTACGGGATTTTCAGAAGGATGTCCCAGACCTTTATACGGAATGCCGAGCCGAAGGGATGGAGCGGCGGCATGAAGCGCGGCTCGCGGCCTCCGAAGTAGACGTCAAGCCATCGCTTAGCGGCGGCAAGTGCCGCCGTCTCCTTCTTCTCGTGCGCCGCCGGGAGGCTGTCGGCGAAGAACTTCGCGCCGTCGAACCAGAGACCCGTCAGCCCGATCTCGTCCGCCGCCAGCAACAGGCTGCCCAGCGGCGACACATACCTTTGAACAGACACCGTCATCGCGGCATATTGTACCAAATCTGGTGGAATGGTTTTGTGTGGATTTTCGGTGACGGATGCGTTCTTAGACGTGCATTACACACATCCGAAAGGAACACGAACATAAACGCCACCGCGCTGGCCGTTACGCTCACAGGCCTTGCCGCCCTGACCGACCATCCGCCGCGCCGCGCACCCGCCGAGGGTGCGAAACCCCACAGGTTCTCCACGACCGTCGAGAGGGAAGTCCCGACGCTTGACGAGGAGACGAGGAAACGAAGAGCCTCATCTCGGCACACACGTCTGGAACCGACGCGGCCTTCGTGCGCATCCTCTACGCGATCCGGTGGTAAAGGCGGCCACGAATTGGTATAATACCATTCACGAAATGTGGTGCTATTGACTGGCTAAAGCCCTTATGATACAATACTCTCATTGTGATTTTCGTGTGATAGGTTTTAGCGATAAATCTTGATTGTCACATCAGAATCACATAGTAAAAAACTAATGAACAGAAGGGCTGTTATGAGTTATTTGCCGAAGACGATAGTCGAAAAGAGCATCAAGAAGCGTGTCCGCATGGACAGGCAAGGACGTGAAAGGGTTGGGTATGAGGCCTACTTCGGCACCGATCCGTTTACCAAGTTCGCGGTGCGCATGACACGCGCAAGCGAAGACGAGTTGAAGAGGGACATAAAGGATTTCTATCAACGGCATCAGTCAGGAGGGGATGCCGCAGTGAGGCTTACTCCCATTGAGGCGATTGACGCAAAGAATGCGCTTGACCTTCTCCAGGCGGCTGGAGTGAAGATGAGCCTTGCGGATGCTGTGCGTGGTTATCTGGACGGCGATGCCAAGAAGAAGCAAGACGATTCAGGAATGACCGTTGGTGCGGCCTATTCCGAATACTACGCATCAAAGGGAAAGGGCTCGGACAAGCACAAGACGGCTGCGACCGTCGGCAAGTGGCTCAAAGAGGCAGGGGAGGACATCTTGCTTAGCAACGTGGCGGCAAAGGATATTGTCGAGTATCTGAAACGTCATTATGGCGACAAGAAACCAAAGACATATAACTCACACCTTCTTTACCTTAAGACGTTCTTCAATTGGTGCACGAAGGATGAGCGGAAATACCTGTCCGAAAGTCCGATACGATGGATAAAGCCCAAGGAAGAGCCGTGGGAAGAACCCGAATACATGAAGCCGACGGATGCCGAGAAGTTATTCCGCCTGTTGGAAGGAGAGAAGGGGACACATCCAGAATATCTCGCCTACGCGATTATCAATTTCTTCTGCGGGAGTCGCGCCATTGAGATTCAACGCTCGGCGGCGTTGGGTGATGATGCCGTCAGAATCAACCTCGACGATGAAATGGTGCGTATCGCCAAAGGCAAGGGTTATCAGAGAGGAAAGCGTCCGCGAGCATTCCATATCGATGCAACCGCGCTTGCGTGGATGAAGTCGTTTGACTTCCTGCCGGCCGTCAAGATGATCACAAGCAAGACGCAGAGCGAAATCTACAAGCTCGCCCGGAAACACGGGATACCTGTATTCCACAACTGCGGACGGCATTCGTTTATTACATTCCATGTAGCGGCGTATGGCGATCCGGCAAAGACACAGGCCATCGTCGGAACGAGTGCGAAGATGAGGGCTGAAAACTACTGCGGCCTTGCGTCGAAGGCCGAGGGCGAGGCGTTCTTCAGGATCCTGCCAAAGGCGGATCCGCAAAGCGCCTGTTGACGAACAGACGCTCGCGCCGGACGGCGCACTTCTCGCACTTCATCTTCATGATCGACCGCTTGTGCCGCTCCCATATCGGGATGAAGTCGTCGGGCGCGTCCGTCTCTGCCGCGACGGTGACGGTATGCCGCTTCCCGTCGCCGTCGCGGCAGAGACGTTCGATGAACGGCATCCGCCGCATCATGGCGCGCGGGTTCTCCACGAACCAGTAGCGCGGACGGAGCGAGAGGATGAGGTCGATGACGTGCGCGTTCACCTCGTCGCAAAGTCTTGCGTAGTCTGTCTTGGGCGTCGCCCCGTCCCTGTGCCGACCGAGCGCGGCGACGGAGTATGTCGCGCAGTCGGGAGAAGCCCAGATGACGTCGGGGCGGCCAAAGGCGCGGAGGACGTCGTCCGCGCCGAGCCTGCCAATGTCGGCATAGAGGGCTATGCCGCCGAGCGACTTGTCCCAGTCCACGGCGAACGTCTCGTGTCCGCGCGCGGCGAACGCATTTGAGACGGCGCGCGTCCCCGCGAAAAGTTCCAGCACTTTCATTTCGCTTCCTCCAAATACCACGGGTCTATTTTTTCGGAATGAAGTAAGTTCAAGAGAATCCACCTCACCTGGTTCGCGCACATCCCGTTGCCGCAGACCTTGTATCGCGGCGCGTCGGGGCATGTGGCGGGGTCGCTGATGCGCGCGAGCCAGTTGCGCACCCACGCCGCCGTCTTCGGCTTCGGGGTCTTGCCGTCGTCGGCGTTCATCTTCTGCCAGTCGTCGTGGACGCGGCGGAAGTAGGCGACGGTTTCGGGGTCGGCGATCTGTTCGGGCGTGAAGGTGACGCGGGTCCATCCGTCCGGGAGGCCCATGAGGCGTTCGCACTCGGTGGGCGTGAGGCGGCGCACGACGACTTCGGGGAGCGGGTCGCCCGCCGCGACGCGGCGCGGCGGAGCCAGACTTGAGCGGGCTTCGGCTGGGGCCGGGAGGACGAAGGACTGTGCGGAGATGCCGCTGTCCTTGGCGATGGCCATGAGGGTTGGGGCGGCCCCGTCGGCGGTGTAGACGCGCTTCGCGAGCGGGTCGCCCGGCGTGAGGCAGGTGGAGCGGACATAACCGCCGCCCTTCAAGGCGGAGTTGCCCTGCTGGTGGGCGAGTTCCGTTGTTAGCGTGGGCGCGACCGCGTTGCCGTTTGAGCCAGTCTCGACGCGCTGGACGACGCCGCCCTGGTGCTGGACGGCGAGCGTCTGGCCGACCTCCTCGGTGCAGGGGAACATCTGCGAGCCGTTCTGCGGGTTCATGCCGTAGGAGCGCGGCTGCGCGACGACGAGGGGGTTGTCGTTCGAGGCGTTGGCGTTCCGCGACGCGCCCATCGTCGGCGCGACGGCGGTCTCCGTCGCCCGCGCGTCGGACGCATGATGCTTGATCGTCGCGCAGACGTAGCCGCCGCCCTTGTCGGCCTGCCCCGTGTACTGCTTCACGAGGTCTGCGACCGCGAGCGTCGGCGCGACGTCTCCGCCGTTGGAGTTGGTGACGACCGCGTTGTGGCTGCCGGGGCAGGTCCCGTTGACGACGGTCTGCGACGCGCCGTCGGTGCGGACGGACTTCAGCCCGCCCGGCTCGAAAGGGTCGAAGGACGCGGGGCCGACCGCGAGGCAGGGCGTTCCGTTGCCGACGCACGCCATGTGGCCGCAGTCGAGCGTGCCGCTCACCGCGTCGGGGACGAACTGCGCGAACGACCCGCTGCGGAACGCGCTCACTCCGCCCTGCCCTGCGCCTCCCACCACGCCGCCATGCACTCCAGCCCGCGCCGCAAGACTTCGGGCAACCTCTTCCCCCGTCTTTCGGCGCGGCGGAATATCCCCCGGATCGCCGTAAGGCTCAAGAAGTACCTCCGCAGCCCGCCCGTCATTCGCTCCAAGACGTCCGACAAGCCACACACGCCGTCGTCTCTGCGGCACGGCGCGCTCCATCCCGTCCACTCGCACGTACTGAGCGTCAAGCACTCGCCAGGAGAAGTCGCCATACCCGCATTGAGCCAGCGCCACGAGGAAGTGGGCGAAATCTCTTCCCTCGTTCGAGGTAAGGAGACCTGGAACATTCTCGTAGATGATCCATTTCGGGCGAATCTCCCGAAGGAGGCGAATGTAGGTGAAGATGAGGGACGACCTTGTTGTGCCGCCGTCATTGAGCAATTCGCTATCCGCGCCCGCCCGCTTCCCTGCGACGGAGAAGTCTTGGCAGGGGCTGCCGCCGGCGAGGACGTCCAGTCCGTCATGAAGGTCAACTGCTGTGCCGTAGTCATTTGAGAGGGTTTTCCTTTCGCTGTCGTACTTGATTTTGGTGACGTCGCCGAGGTTGGGGACGTCGGGGAACTTGGAGCGCAGGATTGCGCAGGGGTAGGGCTCGACCTCGGCGAAGAAGCGTGGGACGAGCGGGAGGCCGATGGCCGCCGCGCTCATGCACTCCGTGCCGGAGAAGAGCGAGCCGTAGGTGAGTGGTTTCATTTCGGTTGTGGTTTTGCGGTTGGTTGCGGGAGTTGCGCCGCGACGCAGCGCGGCGCGGCGGGACTGCAGGGGGCGGCGGACCTGCCCCAGCGGTCGAGGGCGTCGCGTGCGATTTGGCGGGCGTGGCGCGCGTCGCTGCCGAAGGGGCGGGCGCAGCACGCGGCGATTTTGCGTAGCGCGTCGGCGTAGTCCTGGGCCTCGGTCATTCCGCGCCCCCCGCCTTTGCCGCGCCTCCGCCGAACTCCGCGAGCACCGTTCCGAGGTGCAGTCTCATCGCCGTCGCCGCAGCCACGAGGTTGTTGCACTGGCCTTCGAGTTCCAGCAGCCTTTTCCGCCTGTCGAAGGGGGTGCCCGAGAGGACGGGCTGGAGCGCGTCCGCGACCGACCGCAGGTTGCTTGCCGCAATCTGCGCGCGGCGGGCGATGTAGTCCATGTCGTTCGCGGCCTCGGCGATTTCGGCCTTCATTTCGTCAGTTTCCATGTCCTGTTTCCTTTCGGTAGTTTGTTGGTTGTGGGTTGTGTGTAGGCCTCGGCGCAGACGTGGCCCCGGTATCGGACGCGGAGGTCGTCGCCGTGACGGCTCTTCCTGATTTCCGTCATGTGCGCTCCTTCCTGAGCCACCGGTCGAAGGCCGCCTCGACCTCGCGCTCGGTGGCGTTGGGGTCGTCGAGGATGTCCGCGCCGTCGGTGGACTCCCACTCGACCCACGCCGATTCCTCGGCGTGGTTGGTGTCGTACTCGACCTCTTGGTAGTATTGGAGGTTCGTCATGGCGTTCCTCCCGTCAGGCGATGCGCATGGGCATGACCAGTGCCTCGTAACCGCCGTCGCCGTCGGAGATTGCGAAGAGTCCGTTGCCGTCCGAGTAGGAGAGGGTCGCGGACTTCGCCTCTATTGGCGCGAGCGCGTCAAGGAGGTAGTCGGGGTTGGCGAGGAAGCGGACGGGCTCGGCGTCGTCGGTCTTCGCGACGATTTCGCAGGTTGCGCGGGCGTCGCCCAGGAAGTCGCTTGCGCGGAGTTCGATTCTGCCGCGGCCGACGGTGAGGCCGACGGTGCGGTTTTCGACGTCCGAGACGGCGGTTCGCACGCACCTGACGGCGTCGGCGAGCGCGGCGGCGTCGAACGCGGCGGCGTGCGGACGCGCGGTGCGCAGCCTGCGCCAGTCGGGGTAGGTTTCGTCGACGAGGCGTGTGCGGACGAGTGGGCCGCCGCCGATTTCGAACGACGCCCGCCGGCGGTCTGCGGTTATCCTCACTTCGGCGTTGCCGTGGCGGTCGAGTACGCCGCGCAGCCGTGCGGCGAACGCGGCGGGGATGAGGATCGAGCATTCTGGTGAGGTGACCGTGCCGGCGGTGCGGAGGGAGGCGAGGCGGCGTCCGTCGGTGGCGACGGCGACGAGCCGCCCGTCCTCCGCGTCGAGGCGGACGGCGGTGATTGCCCTGCGGTTGGGGTCGGACTTCGCGGCGGACCTTGCGACCGCGCCAATCGCCCGCGCGAGTTCGTCCGCGCTTACGCACGCCGTGTCGGTGGGCTCGGCGACGGAGGGCATCTGCGGGAGTTCGCCGGCGACGGGGCGTAGGGCGAACCTGACGCCGCCGCCCGCGAGCGTCAGGTCCCTGCCGAAGACGAGGTCGATAGTGTCGGAGGGGACGGCGTTGGCGAACGCGGCGAGCTTGGCGTGGTCGACGAGGAGCGGCGCGGCGAGGTCGGGCGGGTCGCCGGCGCAGGCGCAGGTGTCGCGTGTTTCGGAGGCGGCGTCGCACGTGCGCAGGCCGATGCCGTCGGAGAGCGCGGAGACTTCCACGCAGTCGAGCGGGGCTTCGGGCGTTGAGGAGGCTGAGATGCCGACGGTCTTCAGCGCGTCGGCGAATTCGCGTCGTGCGACTTTCGCCGCGGCCTTCGGTTCGGCGTTCGGTTTCGTTTCGGTTTCGTTCATTTTTTCCCCTTTCGGTTTGTTGAAGAAGTCGCCCGTCTCTCCGGGCCGTCACCGCTTGTGGAAGTTATCGTCCTGTCGGTCAGGGACGGGCGGCCTGCCGCGTCACGCGCCGCGACGCTCCGTCCGGTCGGGTGCGCCTAGGATACAGGTTCGGGACTTCCGGGAAGTCCGCCGGCGTCCGCCACGCCGTTTCTTGAGTCTCTTGGTCGGGACTTTGTTTGCGCATGGGAAAATCGTGTCGGATTACCGGAAGAGAGCGAGCGCGGAGGCGGCGGAGAGCGCGGCGGCGGCGAAGAAGCCGGCCATGTAGACGCGGCGCGTGAAGCGTTCGCGCCTGAGTTTGCGCTCGGCCTCGTCGCGTGCGAGTTTCTCCAGTTCGAACCTCCGCCTTGCGTCGACGAAGAAGTTTCGGAGCTGGCGGTTCTCGAAGACGAGCGATTCGTTCTCGCTCCTGAGTTCAATTTCGGATTTCGTGGCGTTCATTGGTTTTTCCTTTCGGTGGGTTTGGTTTCAGAAGGGGCTTGAGAGGAGCGCAATCAGCATGTCGCGGACTTCCACGGAACGGTCGGCGGGGTCATCCACCGCGTAGCAGAATGGCTTCACGAAGGACTCCTGCGGCCTCTCCTCGGCGGCGTAGTCGAGGTTTATCCTCATTCCGCCGCCCCCGATGCCGCCATGGCCGCCCGCTCCAGGTCCGCCTCCGCGCTCGGCTGGTCGGGCGTACAGATCAGGAACAGCCACGCAAGAAGGGCGAAGAGCAAAAGCGCGATGAGTCCGCCGCTGATCTCAATGGCATTCGCCATTATTCGTCTCGTACTGTCTTTCATTTCGTCTTCTTTATGTTGAAATCATCAATAGTCGTCGTCCGACAATGGGGGGAGTTCTGTCGTTGGCACAAGGTCGGGCTGAATGTAGGGCTTCTTCTTGGACGGCATTGTCCGCGCAGCTTTCGGTGGTACGGGCTTCGGTGTTTTCCTTACGGGTGGCGTTAGAGTCACGGTCTTGTCCGTGTTGAGCATCCATCCCCTTGCGTACCAAGCCTCTGCCACTTCATCGAGAGGGTAGTTGCATCCTTCGCCGTTCAGGGACTTGTCAACCCAGAACTTTCCGAATACGTATCGGCACACGGCTGCCGTCCTTTCGGGGCAGTCCTTGCAATTGCGGACAAACTGTCTGTTCTCGCTCATTCGTTCGAGAGGTCGTGCAACCTGATTTCAATGCCGTGCCTGGCCTCCGGCGGTGCCCAGCGTTTAGCGATCGTCTCAAGGCAGACGAGCGCGTCGTCCTCGTAGAATCCGGCTTTCGCCAGGCAGTCCTTCAGGGTCTTCACGAGGTTGTCCGTGTCCGGGCGCGTCGTCTTCCATCCGCATGTGGCTTGCGATGTGCGGAAATGCCAGATGGTCGTCAGGTGTATCGGGCAGGTCCACGGCTTTGGCGGAGCGTGGGGACGGAGCAGGGACAGGTACTTCAGCTCAAGGTTGAGCAGTTCGGCCGTCTTGTGCAGCAGCGGCTTGTTCGTCCGGGCGTTCACCGCCGGCTTGACCCCGTTCTGGTGCGTCAGCTTCGGCACGTCCGGCTCGATCCGCACGAACAGGTTGATGTCAGAATGGGCAGTCTTCATCTTCCTGCTCCGTTTGAGGTGCGCAAATCGTGCCTTTCTCAATTCTCCAGCCGAGGGTCTTGCAGTATCTGAAAACAGTTCTTTCCGATACATTGAACCGCTCGATTGCCTTGCGGACTGTCCAGACCTGCGAGGGGTCGCACTCGACGATCTGCTTGAACGCTGTCAGCTTGTCCTGCTTGGGGGCCTTGTCTTTCTTCCGCGCACCGCCACGGGCGCGCGGGGCAGCCTCTCCCTCCGGCGTTGCGTCGGCAAGGTAGTTCTCCTCGTCCGTGAGGTGGCGCGGATAGGCGAACCAGAAGTTCTGCGGCTTTGGCGTGGCGAACTCGCGCAGGGTGAAGGACGCCCGCCAGCCGGTGATCGACTCGCACTCCTTCGCGGCGGCTTCCCGCACCTTGCGGATGCCGTCGATGCGGCTCTCGCCCCACAGTCCAAGCAACGCGCCCTCGAACCTGTTGGGCACGACCTTGTCGTCCTGTGAGATCATGTCGAGCGCGGATTGTCCGTCGGGCGCAGAAAGGACGGCGTTCATCATCGCGTCGCATTCCATGCGCTGCTGCAGGACGGTTCGCGCGGAGTCCGCATCGAGCGGCAGGAGGTCTATCATCGCGTCGGGGTCGCGGGCGAACACGCCCGAACCCGATGCGCGGTCCATCGAACGCTTGTCGCCCTGCGATCCCTTGGAGTGGTGGTGGCAGTACACGATGGCGCACCCGCAGTCCTTGGAGATCCTGTCGAAGAGGTTGCAGAACGCCGCCATTTCGGATGCGCTGTTCTCGTCGCCCGTGAGAACCTTGTAGATTGGGTCGATGATGATGAGCTCATATCCGCGCTTTGCCGCCCTGCGGATGAGTTTCGGGGTGAGCTTGTCGAGCGGCATCGTGCGGCCGCGAAGATTCCAGCGGTCGATGAATTCGTTGTGTCGGGCCTCGATGCCCATCGCGGCATAGACGTCGTGGAAGCGGTGCGTACACGACTTCTTGTCGAGTTCCAGATTGACGTAGAGGACACGCCCCTGTCGGCATTGCCGCCCCAGCCACTGGATGCCCTCCGCGACGGCAATGGCGAGTTCGATGAGGAGGAACGACTTTCCGGCCTTGGACGGGCCGACGATGCAGAGCTTGTGGTTGACACGGAGAACGCCCGTGATCAGTTCCGGCGCGAGCGGCGGCGGATTCTTCAGCTCCTCGTCCGTCAGCGTCTCGAATTCGGGCAGATCGTCGTTGAGGTCCTTGATCCACTCTTCCCACTCGTCCCACGATGCCTTACCGCAGTTGCGCTCGATGATGAACTGTTTCTTGCCGTTGCGCAGGACTCCCGGCATCCGGGAATAGCGGGAAGGGTTGCGGTTCTGCTTGTCGACCGGCAGGCCGTTGTTGGCGCAGACCTCGTAGAGGAAGTTCACGCGCTTGCGGTACTCCTCGATTGTCGGCGCGTTCACGCGGACGATGGCATGTGCGGACTTGCCGCCGGAGTGGACGATGCAGACGCAGGGCAGTTCCAGTTTCCTGTAGATCGCCACCTGTTCGTCTATGGGCTTGGTGTCCGACTCGATGAGTGCGTAGCGGAAGTCCGTCACGTTCTCGTCCTTGCGCCCCTTGCCGTCCACGGGGTTGATCACGATCCATGCGCCGCACTTCTCGTTTGGGGTTCCCACGGCCTCCTCGAAGCCGGTGCGGCTGTTCTTGGCAAGCGATTTCAGGATTTCCGAGACGGTCTTGTGGTAGATTCCCTGCGTCGGTATGAAGTGCCCGTCCCGTTCGAACGGGTCTGTGCAGTAGGCGACGTGCTCGTCCGGCTCGAAGAGGGCGGTCAGGTATTCACGCAGCTGAGCGCAGGGATTCCACCTCTTCGGTTCGCTGACGACCTCCGTTTCAAGCCAGTTGGCATCGACGATGCGGTAGTCTTCGGGGCTCACAACCTCGTCCCAGCCGACGGCGTGGGGGGCGCACGACGGCGTGTGCGCGGCAAAACCCGTATGCTCCAGCGGCTGGCGCTGCCCGAACGCGACGGCCTCGTTCCACTTCCGTTCGCCCTGGGCCTTGTTGCGCGAAAGCGACACGGCAAGGTCTTTCAACGAGTCGAGTTCGTCCTGCGTCAGGCGTCCGCTGGCGAGACACCCTCCGGCAATGCGTCCGACATCGCGCAGACAGGCGTGCATGTTGCCGTCGTACATTCCTTCGCGGAGTTTCGCCTCCACCATGCCGTAGTCGGAATATTCGTTCATGGCGCATAAGTCTCCGGGTTGATGCCGCGTGGAGTCTTCCATCCGGACGCGGCAATCCTGTCGATCATCTTTTTCGCGGCGGAGAACGGCCAGGACGCCACGTTGCGGAATCCACGAGAGGTGAGAAGCTTGATCTGCTTGTGGGAGGATAGCCCGCTATCGACACGCTGTTGATAGGCTGTCAGCAACTTCGCGGCGGCGGTCTGCGAACCGGGACAGGCGAAGCCGAGCCGTTCAAGTCGGTCAACCATTTCCATCGTTGGGCGGTCGTTCTCCAGCAACGTCGTGGGCGTGTCGGAGAGATCCGTCACGCCAGTCAGCTCGGCGAACTGGAGCGCGTCGAAGAGCTTCCCTTTCTTACGGGACTGGGCCTGCAGACGTTTTGCAAGGGCATCCTCGCGCTTGCGCACGGTCTCGGACTGCGCATCTTCAAGGGTTTCGGGCGAAAGGTCGAGTTCCGCGCCGCCCTTGCAGCTCTCCTGTCGCTTCGTTATGGTTTCGCAGACTTCAGGGTCATCGGACAGCAGACAGGCAGGACGGCACAAGTCGTGCGTCGAGGTGAGCCACAGGAAATCGAGCAGCAGAAGGTTCTTCTTATTTGGAGCAAGACGGGTTCCCCGCCCAACCATCTGAACAAAAAGCGCGCGAACCTTTGTTGCCCGAAGAACAACGATGCAATCAACAGACGGCTCGTCATATCCTTCGGTGAGGAGCATAGAGTTAAGAAGTACGCATCCTGGAGGTGCGTCGGAAAACCATTGGAGCGTGTCGGCGCGGTCGGGCGATTCCCCGTTGACTTCACGCACTTCCGCGACACCCTCTTCGGAAAATATCGACAGCATCTTTCGCGAAGTCGCGATAAGGGGCGTAAACACGATTGTCTTACGGTCACGGCAGCGTTCCTTGATTTCGCGGCAGATCTGCCTCAGGTACGGGTCAAGCGCAGAACCGAGCGATGCCGCCTGGAAGTCGCCGGACTGCACGGCCACGCCGGAGAGGTCGATTTGGAGCGGCACGGTCTGCACGTAGATCGGCGACAGCCACTTGTCCCGAATCGCGTCCACGATGGAATACTCGTAGGCTATCGTCTCGAACACCTCGGAGAGCGAGCGGAGATCGCCACGGTCGGGGGTTGCCGTCACGCCGAGAAGCCGCGCTTCCGGGAAGTGGTCAATCACGGCGCGATACGTTCCCGTCAGCGCGTGATGGCACTCGTCGATGACGATCAGCGAGAACTCGTCCGGGGCGAAACGCGCAAGCCGCTTCTGCGACTTCATCGACTGCACGGAGCCGACGACGACGGTGTACGGGATCTCGTCCACCGCCACGTCGGACGTTTCCTCGGCCTTTTCAAGCCCTGCCTCAATGCCTGTCGCGGAACGGAGCTTCGCAATCGCCTGCGACAGCAGTTCCCCGCGATGGGCGAGGATGAGGACGCGGCCTCCGCGCCGCACCTCCCTCGCGGCAAGGTGCGAAAAGACGATGGTCTTCCCGCATCCCGTCGCAAGGACGATGAGCGTGGAGCGGAGGCCGCGCGAGAACTCCGCCTCTACGGAGGCAACGGCCTCATTCTGGTACGGGCGCAGTTCCATCAGAAGTCCGATTCGTCGAGTTCCTGTGCATCGCCAGGCTTTTGGGCGTCACCCGTTTCCTTGGGTTCGTCGGGCAGCCACTTCTGGACTTCGTTGTAGGTCTTGTCCTGCCACTCTCGATGAGTGACCTTGCAACGCCCGGTCATGCCCTTGACAACCTTCTCCCACGGGATGCGCCCGGCTGTTGTGTCGCCTTTCTTGCGCAGTCCGACGGCTTCGAGGAACTGGTAGATCTGCCACAAGGTGGAAGTGTGCATGTAGAATCGGTTGTAGACGTAGGCGCGTCCAGCCTTGCCGCCGTCAACGACCAGTTCAACCTTCACCATGTTGCAGGGTGGCAGTTTCTGCGATCCCTTGAAAGAGCTGCGCTCGATCTTCTGCAGCTTGAAGGGATAAGTCCCGTCCGGCAGAATCACGAACTCGTCTTGCTGTGCGTTTTCGCCAGCGTCGGCGGAAGAGACCTCGTCGTCCCATCCGATTGCACCATTTGAACTTGCCATTTCTGTGTTCCTTTCTGTTAGCGGTTGTTTTTGATTTTTTCAGAGACGACTTCCATTCCCTTGGTCAGCCATGACACGATGGGGTCGGGAAGGTCTTCAAAGGCGATGCCCTCGATTGAGCCGAAGCGCGCGACGACCTTTGGATTGCTTGCAAGATACGCCATGATCTCGTCAGGCGTGACTTCGTAGTTGGCGATGAGTCGGCGGAAGTCGGCAATCGCTTCTCGCTCGTCCTTGGGTGGCGGCGTTTCGGCGGGCTTTTCCTTCGACTTCGCGGTGGCGGCGGCCCGTTTCGCGGCGAGTGCGGCCTTTGCGTCCGCTTCTGCCTTTGCCTTGTCCACCGACGGCGCGGCGGAAGCGGAACCCCTGTCCACGGCGGCGGCAAGGGCCTTGGGGAGGATGTCAACCATCTTGTCAAGGGAGCAGTCCTCCGGCAAGTCGATTCCCGTGCGCGTCTTGGCGTCCCAGTCGTTGGAATACGAACAGAAACACCAGCGCTTTCCGCCCTCGACGTGCGCCTTGTCGGACTTCTTCTCGCCGGAAACGAGAAACGTCTTGTAGGCGCAGAAGATGACGGTATCCGCCCACTCCATGAAGATGGGCGATACGGTCTTTGAGAGCTTCAGCTCGTGGTGGTCGTATGTCCCCGTGGTCTCGCGGTTCTGGAGCGGTTCGACCTTGCGCGAGGTCTCGTGCGCGAGGACAATCACGTCCATGCCGGACTTCGCGAGTTCCGAAAGCGCGTCAAGGACGGATGCCATGCCCGACTTGTGGACGGCAATCGTGCGTCCGTAGTCGTTCACGGAGAAGATGTCCTCGACCTTCTTCTCGTGCGCAAGTTCCGTGGCAAGCGTCTGCTCGAACTTGTCGGCGGTGTCGATCACGAGACGTTCGTAGCCCTGGTGGTTGCGTTTCAGTTCCGTGACAAGGCCCTTCATGCCGTCGTAGGACTTCGGAAGGTCTGCCGAGGCGAGTTTGTCCACCGCAAGGCCGTGCGTGCCGTCCTCGAAGTCGAGGAAGAGCGCGTTCGGCAGCTTCGCGGCGAGCGTTGTCTTTCCGATGCCGTGCACACCGTAGATCACGACGCGCAGGCCTTTTGGTTTCGTTTTCCCTTTGATGATGTTCATGGTTCAGAATCCTTTGTTATAGATGACCATAAAGACAAGCCAAAGCACGACGTTGTTGCCGCCGAGCACAGATTCGGACTTGTCGGGCGAAACGCCGAACAGTTCCATAACTTTTTCTTTAAGTGTCATTTTATTGTCTTTCTTTTTTGTGGAGTGAAAAGATGATCCCCGGCGCACCCTTTGGCCGCTGTCCCATGACTTCGGGAGAAATCAGTAGTCCTCATCCGAGAGGTTCTTGTCGTCCGGTTTGGCGGCTTTCGCCTTGCGGGGGACGATGACAGGCTTCTTCTCGCCATCCTTGACCTCGCCGTCCTCAATGACGAGCGTACATTCGCCGCCCGTCGAGACGCGCGTCGCGATGCACTGCAAGTCCTGCGTCTTGAGCCAGGCATCAAACTCCTTGAGCGTCGTGAGGTCGAGCTGTTCCAGCTTGTCCATGAGGACAAAGCGGCACGTCGGGTTGATGCGCGAGGCGATGGCGCATGAGATGATCAACTGCTGTGATCCGCTCATGCAGTCCCACGGCTGGCCGTTGTACACGAGTTCGCTGTCGTCGTTGACGGACAGCCCTTCAAGTGGGAAGTCCGCACCCTTAAGAAGCGCAAGGCGTTCTGCGCGAATGGCCTCAATCTCCTTGGTCAGCGCGTCGCACTGGTCGGACAGCGCATCGGCTTCTTCAAGGCGGCGTGTGCGCTCGGCGTTCGCCGTGACCTTGGCGTTGATCTCCTCGGCGTTGGCGATGGACGCTTCGAGTTCGGCGGTGGATTCCGCCGCGCCAGCCTCCTGGACGGCCTTTTCGTCCTTCTTGATTTCGGATTCAAGCGTATCCCGTTCCGCGTTCAGTTCCTTCAGCCGTTCAAGGACTTCCTCAAGACGGCGGCTGTTGCGGTCGCGGTGGGCGGCGCATTCCTGTCGGTGGCCGTTCCGGGCGAGGATCGCCTGCTGCTCCTTGACGAGTTCCGAGACGGACACGGGCTTTTCCGGCGCGTCCTCGTACCAGTCCATGTCCTCGGCGGCTTTCTGCTTGCGGTCGGCTTCGCGTCCCACAACCGTGCGCGTGTCGTACTTTTCCTTCTCGCGCTTGGCGAGTTCCTCCAGCTTCTCCTCGATGCCGAGGGTGTCGAGGAGCATGTGCGCCTTGTCCTTGGGCGACGCATTGTAGAACTTCGGCAGGTCGATGGCGATGTTGCTGATGAACGCATCGAGCAGTTCCTGTCCATGCCGCGCCCCCTCGCGGTCGGTGACGGTGAGCGAGAGGTTTTTGCCCTTGCGCTCCACGGTGATGCCGTTCGACAGATCGACGTGAAGGGTGGTGTCGCCTACCGCGCCCTCGCGCTTCGGATGTGACGGACGGTACTTCGCGCCCCCGACGGCGAACGCAAGCGCGTCGAGGCACGAGGACTTGCCCGCGCCGTTGTCGCCGCCGATGACGGTCAGCCCCTCGGGCTTGGGTTCGCAGTAGAAGGCCTTGAGGGCCTTGAAGTTTCCCGCAGAGAAGCACAGTATCTTGACCGGCTCCTGCGGCGTGTTGGTTTTGTCTTTCATTTTTTCGTCTCCTGTTTTTCCCGTTTGAGGAAATAGCTATATACGCAATAGCCGCTGTGCGTCTTGTGCACGAGGCGGCGGCCGATGACGCCGATCCGCATCATGCGCTTCAGCGTCCATTGCTTCAGTTGGTTCGAGCAGATCCCGTCAAGGTTGATTTCGGACGAGCGGATGGGCTTTTCGGATCGTCCGAGGATTTCCGCGATTCGCGCCATGCGGGCGAAGAGCGAGTAGTCTTTCGGCGGGACGGCCCTGTCGCATTCGATGTCCTTCAGAAGCCTTGCCGCGATTCGGGAATCGCACTTCGAGCAATTCTCCTCGCGGCGGTACAGACAGGCGTCGCAACGGTTTGCGATGATGCGCACGAAAGCCACGATGCGGTTCTCGATCTCCTGCGTCATACGAAACGCCTCCTTCCCGTGCGCTCGGCATCCTTGGCGCGTTCCGCAAGCCAGTCAAGGAAAAGGGACTTCACAAAGCGCGTGACTTGCTTATTGATCCGAAGGAAGGGCGGCTGGTTGTTTGGATTTTCGCGGCGCGTGAACACGAGGAAGTCACGCGGGGCGAAACCGCTCTCCGCGAGTTCGGGCGTCTGGGCGAGTTCGTCCGCCGTCAGGATGTCGCACGGCACATGGTCAAACGGCGCGGCGATGTTCCGGCGGGACTTGTTCACGAGCGAGAGAACGGCATCCGACGACACGCAAGGGCCGTAGCCGGATCGCACCAGCGAATACGACTGGCGCGGCGACAGGCGCAAGCGGCGGCAGAGCCAATCTCTCGACATGAAATTCACCTCGTGCTTTTCGTTTGCTGTTCGATAGCCTTGCGGACAATCGCGACGACGGCGACGGCAATCGCATCCACCTTCGTAATTTCACGTACACACTTGATTTCGTTCTCCGTCAGGCGAATACTGATTTGCCGACATTCTTCTGATTTGTTCATCATCTTGTTTTCCTTTTCGGTATAAGTCCCACCCGATTGGCCAAAAAAAATTGAGGGGCAGAGGAACGGCTAAAACGTCATTTATCCACTTTACGCGGTATAAGTCCCACCCCTTGCGACAAAATAAAAAGCGCAACGGCCTCTGGGGACTTTCCTTCCTTCCGTGCGCGATTCTCGATCTTCACCCACGTTTGAGGGTGGAAGAGGTGCTTGATGTTGACGATGGATTTCATCATTTGATTCCTTTCTTGGCTTTCTTGGTTTCGCGCTTCGCGAAGTTCGCGTCGATGAGAGCACGGGCTCGTTCCTCGTCCTCTCGCGTCCACGGATCGGCGGCGACCGCATCGTCAAGCACCGCGTTCATCGCGGCGGCGACACTGATTCCTGCCGCATTAGCACGCTTCTCGTACTTCACGAAGACACGCACATCCACCGACAATCGTTTCTCATACTTGTCGAGCGCGACCATGCTCATTTTGTTGCCCATCTGTTCGTCCTTCTTTTGTTTTGATTTGAGTTGCCCTATTGCCCCTCAAAAAAATCTGCGCATAGTATAGCATAAGTCCCACCCGCTTTGCAATAGGGGAAATAAAAGAAAATTATCCTCGCTATCTTTGGCATGGTGAAAATGCTATAATGTTCAAATCAAGAAATGCAAAAGAAAAGATGTGCGGTTGTCAAAAAAGGAAAGACATGGATGTCTTGACACATTTGAAAGGGACAAAACTGCGATTGCCCTTGATAGAAATTCGGATATGCGAATTCGCGATAATCGAGGAACTTGCAAGGTCATGGCTTGGAAGTG
>CAVAHB010000151.1:0-22304 GCA_963588415.1 Faecalibacterium sp. CAG:74 | reverse complement strand
AGCCTGGTAGCGCGTTTGCTTGGGGTGCAAAAGGTCACGAGTTCAAATCTCGTCGGTCCGACCAATTCCTGTCGATGGCTTTGGTTGATTTCGTCAGGTGTTAATATCCCCTAACCGCAAGGTAGATGGCATTGGCGTTCATGAGATTATGCTATAAATACGCGCATGGACATTTCACTTGCAGAACTCGGTTGCATCCTCAGTTCCACGGGCAAGCCGTGGAAGCGCAAGGAGATTGAGCCGACTTGCCTCGGCCGCCTGCCGTTTCTTGTGAAGGCGTTGATTGTCGTTGGTTGGGGGTGGCTTGTCATCAAACTGTGCTCCCTTTGGCTCGGCTCCTGACTTCCTCGACGGCGCGGACGTAGTTGCCGAGTGGATGCATTTCCCGGCGGCCTGTTCGTCCAGCCCGGCTTGAAGGGTAGCGTCGAGTGCCTCGTCGGGCATTGTCGCCATATCGGGAATCGGCTTCGGCGGGATGCGGACTTCGAACGGAAGCCCGTTGTGCAGTTCGACCTGCTTGAAGAAGAGCACGATGGCCTGCGAGGAGTTCATTCCGAGCGAGGAAAAGATCCCCTCGACGAAACTCTTCAGGGCGGGCGATATCCTCGCCCTGACGGTGTCTGTTCGCGTTGCCTGCATTTCCGTTCTCCAAATGAGACGCGCACATTGTAGCATTTCCGGGCTACGTAATGGGGTTTAGGTAGAAATTGTAAAATCTAACGGGTCAGCAAAAAAGAAAGGAAGGCCATGGAGACCGAAGAGGAAGAGCGGACGTCAGCCGGCACAGAATGCACTGAAGGTGTCGAGGCGTAGGGTTCAGTGTTTTCAGTGTGCCGCCAAAGGCGGCTTCTGTGTGTTCAGTGGTCGAAATCAACTGGCGGGTGGAGTTTTTCCTGACCCACCCCCTTTGCAAGTCACCGTCGCCCAGCGCATCCTCGCGGGAAGGAAGGTCGACGCGGAGGACGTGGAGAAGCTCGTCAGGAACGCCCGCCTCACCGACAAGGTCACCGCCGCGCAGACCAGAAAGCGCGGAAACCCCTGTATTTGCACACAAAACGAACTGGTGGAGATAAGGGGAGTCGAACCCCTGACCTTCTCAATGCCATTCTCCGCTGTTGCGGGGACGCGCGAAAACGCCAAGGGACAAATGCGACTTTGCTCAGATTTTAGCGAACTGTCACACCTACTCAAAATCAATGAACCCTACCAGTCGTTATGTGTACATTAGTTTTGTCTTAAACCCGTACGGCACCCACCGCACGGGAAATCGTCTTTACGCACATGCTGTGCGACGGGACCGTATGTCATAGCGCGATAGGAATCGCCGGTAATCGTGCGCCCGAACTTCCGAAGATGGTAGCGGTCCGCAAGGAAAATGAACTTAAGGAGGATAAGTTTTGAGCATCCTCCTCCAGGAACGGCGCTCACAATGTAGTCGAGCGCCTGCACAATTTTGTGTTCCGCGTAGTCCATGAGGCATATTATATCACAAGCGGCGCGGCGACGGGGAATGATGGGTATTGATTAGAAATGGTGAAGAATGTGTAGCAAACCCCATTGCTGGCGATATAGAAAATATGCTATAATGCGCGGCGATGGCGAAGTCATGGACAGTCGAATACACCGATGAGTTCGAGGCCTGGTGGCTTGAACTCGCGGAGAGCGTGCAGGATGACATAGACCGGGTGGTCTCCCTGCTGGAAGAACACGGGCCGACGCTCGGCTGGCCGTATTCGTCCGACATAAGGGGCGCGAACATCGCAATGCGCGAGCTGCGCGTCCAGAGCGGCGGACATCCGTTCCGCATCCTGTACGCATTCGACCCGGCACGGGCTGCGTTGCTGCTTCTCGGCGGCGACAAGACGGGAAACGAGCGGTGGTACGCCGAAAACGTGCCGCGGGCGGAGCGCATCTTCGCGAAGCACTTGAAGGAAATCGAAAAGGAGGGTAGACAATGAGCGGACATCACAACTTCAACGAACTCCGTGCGAGGATGTCGCCGGAGCGCAGGGCGGCGAACGCGGCGGCGGCGGCGGAAATGAACCGCGAGTACGTGCTGGCGCAAATCCGCCGCGAGGTCGGCGCGACGCAGGCGGACATGGCCGACCGGCTCGGCGTCGCACAGCCGACATACGCGACGCAGGAGCGCAACGACAACATGAGAATCGGGACGCTGCGCCGAATCGTCGGCGCACTCGGCGGCGTGCTCAAGATGCAGGTGGAAATCGACGGACGGGACTACCCGCTCGGTTTTTCCGCCGCGCACACGGCCATGGCGAGGGCATAGACGAGGCGGAAAAGCAAGAGCCAAGCCCTTGTAGGATTGGCTCCGCGCCAACTTACGAAACCCCATTGACAGGGAGCAATCAACCTTTGCCATCCCTACTCTGCATCTGGTTCGGGTGATGACAGTTTGTGGATAATTTTCCGTGCCGTATTCTCGTTGACTTCGCGATGGCGCGGCACGGCATCCATTGCGCCTGTGATCACATTGCGATACCAGTCGTGGTCGCCGCCGTGGCGAACAAAGATTGCGCCCTCTTCGGTTATGCGGCGTATCAGGTCGCTGAACTTCATGCAAACGCCATTTCGCCAACATGGAAATGGCTGGCTTCCATCGAGCCGTCTGCAATCATGGCGGAGATGTCGGCGCGAAGGGAGATGAGCATACGCCCGAGTTCTCCAAGGGTACGCCCCTCGGTCTGGTAGTCCGGATACTCGTTCCAGTAGCCGAGCCACATCCCGTCCTTTGGATCCTGCCAATATGTGTATGGTGCGCTCATGACGCTACATATTATATCACAAGCGGCGCGGCGATGGGAGGTGATGGTCTTTGATGGGTGTTGCTTGCGAATATTTACGAAAACTTATCAATGCCCATTGACAGGTGGTTCACACCTATGGTATAATACGCGCAACAAAGCCCCCAATAGGGCAAGTGGGGCAAAATGAAAGGACGACAACAGATGGCAAACCAAGAAAGTGGAAAAATAAAGCAGTTAAAACTGCGCCTCCCGATGGAGGTATTCCGACAACTGGAAATCGACGCGGAAAATCACGGCGACAAGCCAGCCACCCGCGCCCGTCATATACTGGGGGACGCTTTAATGTCTATTGACGTTAGCACAACAGAAGAACAGGAGCGAATCAAGCGCATGGTCGCAGCGAATTGGGCAAAGATCAACAATACCAAGAAAGGACACAAGCAATGAGAACCAAGACGATAACCATCCCCGTAGCAACGTACATGGCCGAAGAGTGCCACCGAATCGCCAAATTACTTGGCGTTTCGGTGGACGCCCTTTGCGCTTATTTTTTTGCCCGCAAGGTGGTTCACACCTAACGATATAGGCCTCGCTTTTCTTTTTATTTACAAGCAAGGTGGTTCACACCTGCCCAAGAAAGAAACGAAAATGAAAGGACGAGACGAATGAAGGAGAAAATCAGGATAGGCGAGATTGAGCCCGCGCCGTGGAACGCGCGCAGCGAGATTTCGGAGGAATCGGTGCGCGGGCTTGCGGACAGCATCCGCGAGGTCGGGCTGATTCACCCGATCGCGCTGTGGGAGTCGCCGGACGGGAGGACGTACTGCGTGGCGGGGAACCGTCGGCTCGCGGCCCTGCGGCTGGCGTTCGGCGCGGACTGGGAGATTGCCGAGGAGGACTATGCGGAGGTCGACGGGGACGAGGACGAGGCACGGATGGTGACGGTTGTGGAGAACCTGCAACGCTCGGACATCGGGGTTCTGGAGGAGGCGGCGCTCGTCGGGGAATTCCTTGACGGCGGGATGGACGCGCGGGAAATCGCGGCGAAGACGGGCCGCTCGGTCGCCTGGGTGAACCGCCGCCGGAAACTGCTTGCGCTGGACGAGGCGTGGAAGGCGCGAGCGGGCGAACTGACGGCGGACGCGCTGGAGCGGATTGCGGCGTATCCGGCGGCGGTACAGAAGCGCGTGGCGAAGTCGGCGGCGGGTTCGCGCTGGGCGGAGCTGAAAGGCCGGTTCGAGCGCGAGAGCCGCGACCTCGACGGGGTGAAGTTCGACACGGCGGAGTGTCGAGGGTGCCCGAAGCGGACGGGCGCGGAAGGCGACCTGTTCGGGGTTGTCGAGGGGTCTCTCGGCTCGTGCCTGTCGTGCGACTGCTTCGAGCGGAAGCGCGCGGCGTGGGTGGAGGCGAAGGTTTCTGCGGCGACGAAGGGCGCGGCGGAGGTCGTGCGCGTGAACTACGCGTGGTCGTTGCCGGAGGAGGATGGGAGTTCGGCGGTTCGGACGGCGAAACACCCGTGCGCCTACTGCTTCGCAGACCCGATGACGGGCGAGGTTACGGTGCGCTGGGGGGAATCCAAGGCGGCGGCGGACGAACGGCTGGAGCGCGAACGCGCGGAAGCCGGGGCGCTGGATGCCGCGAGGCAAGCCGAGCGCGTTCGGATTGTGGCGACTCTCAATAAAATCACCGAAGCCGTCGAAGGAAAACCGGATGGCGAGGGGGCGAACGACACGCGCGAGGCCATCGCCGCCGAAATCGGGCGGCACATCAGGTGCGAGACGGCGGCGGCGGCGGCGATTCTCGTCCGGGCGATTCTCGACTGGGTCGCATATGCGGACGGCGCAACGGCGGCGGACGCATGCCGGGCGCTTCCGGCCCTGCCGCGACTTGCCGGCGTGACGGACGAGGAGCTGGGCGAACTGCTGTCCGCGTACCCGGCGGCGAGCGGCGAGGGCTGACATTCTGAATCGATTTACCACCAACGAACAAACGACGAAAAAGAAAGGACGAAAGGCAATGGCAAAGATCAAGAAGGAAACGCGCGGCACGGCGACGTGCGCAGGGTGCATCTTCGGGCGGCCCGTGACGGTCGTGGACCACGACAAGGCTGGGAAGGAGACTGCACGGCGCGAAATGTGCGAGTGCCACGTGGCGCGCCCGACGCGGTACGGATTCCCGTGCGTGCGGCTGGACGACTTCTGCGCCCTTCACGTGGACGCGAAGACGGCGGAGCGGACGTTCGCAGGGCTTGTGCCGACGGCGAGCGGCGGGGTGTTGTAAGCGGCAGGAAGGAGGACCCGATGACAGCCGAGAACGAGAGGATGCGCACGGCGTTGCGCGAGATCGAGTGGCGGGCCGCCGCCGCGCTTGCGAATCAGCCGCATGACAGCGCGGAATGCGGACGGCACATGAACCGTGCGCTCGCCGGCATCGAGCTGGCGGCGCACGTTGCGCGGTGGGGGCAGGAGGGCTACCCGCATCCCGCGCAGTGAATTTGCACACAGCCGCCGCCCGGCGCGGCAAGGAGAAAGCCGGGCAACCATTTCACATCCAACGAACCCAAAGGAAAGGGAAAAACAAGATGGACGAAGAAACGAAGACGACGAAGACGGCGAAGACGGCGAAGGAGCGCAAGCGCGAGGTGCTGACGCGCTTCACGCCGTCGGAACTGGAGGCGATGAAGGCGGAGACGGGGGCCGAGGCGGACGCGGCGGCCGTTGCGTCATTCGCGCGGAAGAACCTCCGCAGGAGGGCACAGCCATGACGAAAGCGAAAGTCCGGCCGAGCGACAGCCGCGTGATATTCGACGCGGACGTGGCGGCATTCTTCGGAATCAGCGTGAAGACGCTCCAGCGTCGCGTTGCAAGGCCCGCCAAGGGCGAGATTGACCCAAACGACGCACACCCCGTGACCATCGGAAGCCGCCGCCTGTGGCTACGAGAGGACGTGGAGCGGCTTGTCGGGATCGGCGGCAGGAAGGGGGCGTGCAAATGACGCTGACGGAAATCATCGAGCGCGACATCGCGTACGAAAACCGCCGCCGCGAACGCGCCGAGCGGCAGCCGGTCCATGCGGGCGACGAGAGCGGCTTTCCGCGGCTTGCCGTCGCCGGCTGGATTGCCGTTGGGCTTGCGGCATTGGGCGCGGCGTTTGCGGGCGGCATGCGCTACCAGAGCCACCGCGCATTACAGGCCAGCCGTGAGTTCGCGGCATGGGACGAGCGCGCGGAACGCGAGGCGGCGGAAGCCGTCCGCGCCATGGGCAACTACGAACTTCTGAAAGCGACGGAGCGGATTGGCCGCGCCGCCGCACCCCTGTCGGGGCATCCGTCGGGTGACTGACAGCCTACGGCTGAGGGATATGACAGGTAAGACAAACCGAAAGGACGAAGGAATGACAAGGCAAGAGTACATCGCCTGGCTTGAGGCGGCGGCGAAGGCCGGCGAACAGGGCGGGCTCATCGAAGGAGGTGAAGCATGAACGCGGCGAAACTGTCGGAGGCCGACGGCGCGAAGAAGCGCGAGGAAGCCGAACTTGCCGCGAAGATCGAGGAATACCGCCGCGACGTTCCGCCGGGAATCGGCGAAGTCGCGGCGGAACTCCGCGCCCAGGTTGACGGGCTGAAGCGCAAGCCGCCCGTCAACCTCTACGCCGCGATCCACAGGGCGCAGGCCCGGATCGAGACGGTGAGGAAGAACGGCGAGAACCCGCACTTCAAGAGCAAGTACGCGACGCTCGACGAGGTCTGGGAGACGGTGCGCAAGGCCGTGAACGAAGCCGGGCTGATCGTGTTCTGCACGATTGAGACGATGTCCGACGGCAAGCGGGAACTGGTCACGCACGTTGCGGAGGTCAAGAGCGGCGAGGAAATCTGCTGCGCGTTCCCGATCGTGGCACAGGCGGCGACGCCGCAGGCCGTCGGAAGCGCGATGACCTACGCCCGCCGCTACACGCTGACGGCGTTGCTGGAGATCGTCACGGGCGACGGCGCGGACGACGACGGCGAAGCGGCCACGAACCACGGCATACCGAGCGCGAAGAACCCGTCCGCGAGTGCGGCGGCGGATGCGCTGGGATTCTGAAGACAGAAAGGACAAACACAAGATGAACACGAAAGAAATCGAGAGCGCGGCCCACTGCAAGATCGGGCCGTCCACACTTCCGGCGCGGGCCGTCTGCCCGTGCCACGAATCCGGCAAGGGCGGAGCCGATGCGGAAAGCGGCGTCCGCAGCCACAAGGTTGTCGAGGCGAATATCGCCAACGGCCGGTGCTGCACACCGCCGGACTCCGGCGTCATGGGCGTGGCGGAATCCCCGGAAATGATGGGGATGAAGCCCGCCGACAACTATCTCCCGAACACGACGGACGATGAGATCGGACGCGGCGTCTGGGGGGCGGACACGATCAGGCGACTGCGGGACGAAACCGCACCGGACGCGCACATCCACACAGAGACGCGGGTGACTTTCGTCGATGCGCCTTCGGAGTTTTCCGAGAAGGAGCGCGAGACGTTGCGCGGCAAGTTCGGGACGGTTGACGCCTACTGGAAGTCACAGGACGGCGCGACCCTTTTCATTGCCGACTACAAGACCTACGCGAACGGGGACAGCGAGAAGTGCTACAGGCCGCAAGGCATGATGTACGCCTCTCTCCTGAGATCGGGAGAGGCGAAGGCCGCGACCTCCGTCGTCTTTTTCGTCGTCGCCGGAGGCGATCGGACGGTCGCGCGGTACGACTTCGACATGGAGACGGCCATCGGCCGCACCGTCGAGACGATCCGCCGCGTTGCCGCGATCCAGGGCGGCGAAGTCTTCGCGACCGGCGAGGAAGCGCGGGCGAAGTGCGGCAAGCCGTCGGCATGGTGCAAGACGTGCGCGCACGCGGCGACTTGCCCGGCAATCAGCCGCGCCGTCACGATGGTCAGCGACGGCGGAATCCTCCAGAAGCCGTTGGCCGTGCGCATGGCCGTCGTCCCCGTTTTGGAGAGTTTCGTCAAGGGCGTGAAAGCCGAGGTCAAGGCCGCGCTTGACGCCGGAGGACGCGTCCGCGACGAAGCCAGCGGGATCGAGTACGGCTACGCCGAGCGGCGCGGAAGTGCGAGACTTGCCGACCTTCGCGGACTTGCCAAGAGCGTGATCGGCTACGGGGTGAAGCCCGACGACTTCGCCGCCGCCGTCAGCATTTCAAAGGCGGCGGTGGACGGCCTGTTGAAAGCGGTTGACGACGCGAACGGGCGCACGGTGAAGAAAGCCGACCGCGAGGCGGCATATGTGCGGTACTTCACCGTGCCGGGCATGGTGAAGTACATCAAGCGCATTTCCTAAAAACCGAAAGGAGAAACAAAGACAATGAGCGAACAGAAACAGACAAGCGGGCGGACGAGGCCCGAAATCAAGGGCAAGGTGATCGCCGTCATGGAGGAATGGCGGAACAACACCGGCACGTTCTGGAAGCGGGAGGCCGTCGTCGAGACGGGCCTGCGGTTTCCGAATCCGCTGAAGGTGACATTCCAGAAGGAGGCGGTGAGCCACCTTGAGGGGGTCGCCGAGGGCGATTTCGTGATCATCCCGTACGTTCTCAACGGGCGCGAGTACAACGGGCGGTACTACGTGGACATCGTCGGTCTCGGACTCGAGAAGGTGGTGGGCACGGGTGCGGCGCGATCCAGCGGCGGAGAGGCAAAGAAGCCCATTCTCGGCTGTACGGCGGCAACGGCCATCGAGGCGTGGACGAAATACCACGGCGACGACAAGGCTGGGTTTGCGGAGTTCTGCAAGGCGCAGAAGCCCGGCAAGGCGTCGAAGGAGTACACCATCGCCGACTGGGCGGACGTGGCGAACGCGATTGAGGCGGCGCAGAACGCCGTGGCGGCGACTGTTCCCGCAGGTGTGGACGACACGGACGACCTGCCGTTCTGAGCCACCCCGCCGGGCGGTGATCCAGCGGTATGGACGCCGCCCGGCGACACCTGAAAGGACGACAAATGCTGAAAAGCCAAAATACTCGCTTCATCTTTTCGCCTGGGGCGGCGGCGACCTTGACGGCTTGCGCCACATACACTTGGAGCGACGCGAAATGACCGACGAAGCCTTTCGAAGCTGGCAGCGCGGGAAGTACGCCGCCGCCCTTGCGAACCTCATGCCCGGAACGCGGGACGCGAACCTCGTGACCGTTGCCCTTCACGGGCGACAGGCGGGCATGGCGCCGGAGGAACTTTACGCCGACATCATGGCGAACGCACCCGGCGACACGCGCCCGAACCCGTCCGCCGTCCGTCGCGCCATTGAACACGCGGCACGGACGGTCGAACTCGGCGGGCGAAAAGACTATGGGGCGGAGACGACACCCACGCCATACAAATTTCGCCGCGAACCCACGGCGGCGGAGAAGCGCGAAGCGGCGCGGAAAGCCCTGCCGGACAAGGTGCGCGGCATGGTTGCGCGGCTTGTGATCGAGGGGCGCGGCGCGACTTCCAAGACCCTCCGCGAAATGTCGCCGACCGCGATCCCGTCCGCCCCGGCTGAACAGGCGGCGACGCACCTGAATGCGCTCGGCGCGGACTGGCGCTGGCAGATTTGGGCTGGGACAATCGGCGCGAAAGTCCCCGGCGGAAAGCGCGGCGGGATCGTTGCGCCGTCCGCCCTTGCCGACACGATCCGCGCGGAACGGAGCAGATTGCGCACGGCACGGTCTACGTCAAACCGCTCGTCTCCAAGTACCGCGCCGTCGTCACCGCCATCGAAACCGCCCTCCAGAACTGGGCGAACAACCCGAACAAGACGATTTCCGTCGGCGAACTGTCGATTACCTACAAGGACCGCGCCGACCTGCTCGACATCCTCGCCTACTACCAGCGCAAGGCGACGGCGGACGAAAACGGCACGACCCCCGCCGGTGGCGTACAGATCCTGAAAGTGAGGTTCGGATGAAGTTCAGTCTGTTCTCCACACGCAGGCCGAAGCGCCTGCCGCGCGTCTTCACGCGAATGTTCGCCGCTGCCGAGGTGTCCCGGATCCTGAAACCGTGGATCTGGGACGGCGGTTTCTCCAACACCGAGATTGCCGCCGCACTCGCGACCATCCGCGCCCGCTCGCGCGACATGGCCAAGAACTCGGAGCACTACGTCCGTTGGCTCGACCTGTTCGTGGCCAATGTCATCGGAGACGGCGTGAAGTTCAAGGCCCTGCCGGGAAAACGCGGCGACGGCAAGTCCGTGGATGCCCGCGCCGCCGCCTTCCTGAACTACCACTGGTGGCGGTGGTGCGTTTCGCCAGACTTCGCCGACGTCTCCGGCCGAAAATCCTTTGCGGCGATCTGCCGTCTCTGCGCGGAAAACTGGGCGCGCGACGGCGAAGCGTTTCTCCTGATCGACCGCGCCGCACAGAACGACTACGGTTTTTCGCTCCGCGTCGTCCGACCGGACGCAATTGACGAGACGATGAACGGGACGAACGGCTCGACGGCCATCCGCAACGGCGTGGAAATCGACCGCCGGACCCTCCGCCCGGTCGCCTACTACTTCCGCGCCGACAGGGAGGACCCGGCCGCCTGTCTGGTACTCGACCGCCCGGTCGTGCGCATCCCCGCCGCCGAAGTGCTGCACCTCTACACCCAGCACGACGAAACCCAGACGCGCGGCGTTCCACTCGGCCACGCCGTCCTGAAAAAACTGAAGATGCTCGACGAGTACAATGTCGCCGAACTCGTCGCCGCCCGCGACGAGGCCAACACCACGGGCCTTTTCTTCGCCCCTCTCGGCAGGGACGGCGAACTCGGCGAGTATACCGAGGAACAGGATGCCGCACTCACCATGCCATCCGAACCAGGCACGAAACTCAAACTCGAACCCGGCTGGGACTACAAGACCGTCACCCCACAGCACCCGAATCGCGAACTGACCGCGTTCAAGAACTCCATGCTCCGCGACATTGCAAGCGGCCTCGGCCTCGAATACGCCTGCTTCGCGAACGACTGGGGCGGCGTCTCGTTCTCGTCCGTCCGCGCCGGGACAATCGCCGAGCGCGACCACTGGAAGATCCTCCAGGCGCAGTTCATTGAGCAGGTCGCCTCCCCGGTCTTCCGCGCATGGCTCGCGTCGTTCCTCAAGTACCGCACGTCCTCGCCATACCTCCCCGAAGACTTCGACCGCCTCTCCGAGCACGAGTTCAGGGGCCGCACCTGGGACTGGGTTGACCCGATGAAGGACATCAACGCCGCCGCAATCGCCGTCTCCCACGGCTGGAAGACCGACACGCAGATCGCCGCCGACTACGGCACGGACTTCGAGGAGAATCTCGATGAGGCAAAACGCCTCCTGCCGAAGAAGGAATCCGCCGGACTTTTGACCGCGCCGCCAAAGGCGGAAAAGACCGCAACGGCGGGAAAGGAAAACGATGACGAAGAAGCTGACGACTGACGGGCGCACCTGCGCCGCAGGGCCGGGAGACGGCAGGACGTTCCGCGAGGCGGCGTTCGCCGTCGAGACGCGGGCGAGCGAAAACGGCGAAACCGAAACCGTCGTCCGCGCCTCCGTGTCGAGCGAGGCGCCCTATCTCCGTGGCTCCATCTGGAACCCCGAGAAGGAGAAGTGGTGCAGGGGCTACGAAGTCCTCGGCCATGCCGACGGCGAGATCGACCTGGGCCGCATGAAGGACGGCCTCGTCATCCAGGACACCCACTGGGGCGACCAGATCGGCATCATCCGAAGCCCGGAAGTCAAGGACGGCAGGATTGGCGGCGTGATCGAGTTCGGCTGCAGCGAACGGGCGCAGGTCATCGCCAAGGATGCCGCCGCCGGAATCCGGCGCAACATGAGCATCGGCTACATCGTCAACGAGTCGAAGGTCGTCGGCGAGGCCGAAGACGGCCTCCCGATAATCCGCGTGACGAACTGGACGCCCTACGAGGCGTCGTTTGTGAACGTCCCCGCAGACACGGGGGTGGGCGTCGGCAGAAATGCCGACGCGAAACTGAACGAAACCGAGAACGGCGGCGAACCCGCCGCCACAAGAAAGGAAGTCCGAATCATGGACAAGCCCGAAAACAAGGCGGGTTACACCGCCGAACAGAAGACCAAAATCCGCGAAATGGCCTCCGCCGCGCATGTCAGCGGCGAGGAAGTCGCGGACATCCTCACCTCCGAGCGCTCCTTCGAGGAAATCCGCGAGGAACTGCTGAACCGCCGCGAGAAGTATCTCGCCGAACTGGCGAAGAAGCCCGCGAAACCCGCCGCCGAAACCAGGGCCGTCCTCGACGATGGAACGAAGCGCGAGATCCGGCGTCGCTACAGCGTCGTCAACGTCCTCCGCTACCTGACGGAGATGGCCGACAACAAGGCCTCGACGATTGACATCGGCTTCGAGCGCGAAATCTCGCAGGAACTCGCCCAGAAGACCGGCCGCGTCGTCCAGGGCATCCTCCTCCCCGATTTCGTCCGCGCGGCGGCCAACTCCGCCGACGGCGGCCTCACCCTCGGCACGCCGGACTACGGCGCCGACACGACCGCAGGCGGAATCGCCGGGGTCGGCGGAAGCGGAAAGAACATCGTGCAGACGCTCCTCCTCTCCGGCCAGTTCATCGAGGCGCTTGTGGCCGCGCTCGTCCTCCGCGACCGTCTCGGCGCGGAAGTCCTCACCGGCCTCGTCGGCAACGTCTCCATCCCAAAGGGCGGCAGCATCTCCGGCGGCTGGATCACCGAGGGCGCGAACGCCGCGAAGAAGAACCCGACCTTCGGCCAGATCACCGCGACCCCGCACACCTACGGCGCGTATGTGGACATCACGCGAAAACTCCTCCTCCAGTCCTCCGTCAACGTGCAGGGCAAGATCATGGAGTGGCTCATGTACGCCTGCGCGAACGGCCTCGAAACCGCCGCGTTCGCCGGCTCCGGCACGGGCGGCCAGCCCACGGGCGTCGTCACGGCAACCACCGCCACCGCGCGCGCCAAGGCGTGGGCCGCAGCCCCGTCCTTCGACAAGGCGGTCGCCCTCATCGCCGCCGCGAAGTCCGCGAACTCCTACAAGCCCTCGATGAAGTTCGTCGGAGACGCGGACGTCTGGGCGAAACTCGCCACCACCCGCGACTACGAGGTGCTTACCGACGGTTCGGCTTCCGATGCGAAGAACGTCGCCGCAATCGGTGGCTCACGCCGTCTGCTCGACATCGAGACGAACACCCTCGCCGGCCGTGAGTTCGTCGAGTCGAACCTCATGCCCGAGAAGACGCTCCTCTTCGGCGACTTCACCCAGCTTGCGGTCTGCCTGTGGAGCGGAACGGACATCATCGTCGACCCCTACTCCAACTCCACCAACGGCGGCCTCCGCCTTGTGGCGTTGCAGGATTCCGACATCCTCATCAAAACGCCGGAGGCGTTCTGCAAGGCGACGGGCGTTCTCGCCTGACCCCTGCGCCCCCGGCGGCGTTGTTCGTCCTTCTCCGCCGGGGGCTTCCTCGATTTCTGACCGTTCAGCCCTGGTACAGGCCATGGGACTCCGCGAAGACTTCCGCAACGCGCTCGGCGCAGTCGCCGCCGCCGCTCCCGATGCCGTCCGCACCATGTGCCACGGCGAGACGGAGCGCGGCGCGGTCGTGCAGTCGTCGTCGCGGGACTTCGCGGAGCCCGTTTCAGACGCAGCCCCCGCAACGGCGGCGCGGTTCGTCGCGAACGCGGCGGACTTCCCGACGCTCGACAGGGGCGCGGCCGTCGAACTCGACGGCTCGCTCCGCGTCGTCGTGTCCATGAAGCAGGATGCGGTCGGCGCGACATTCACCGTCGGCCTGTCGGCCGAATTCGAGAAATGCCCGTCCTCCTACACGGGGACGCGCCGCGAATCGGGTCGCGTCCGCACGATCCGGCACCCGCTCGACGTGCTGCTGCTCGAATCCGGCACGGCGGACGCCTATTCCGGCGCCTTCGCGCCGTCCTACGCGGCCGTCTACACGGTCGCCGTCAGGCGCGGCGACTGGCCGGAGATCTCCGACCCGGAAACCTCGGACGCGCTCGAAGTCGCGCCCGGCGGCCATCCTCTCACGCTGAAAGTCTCCGCCGTCACGCGGCACGGCGGCTGGTTCATCCTCAAGTGCCGCACGAAAGGCTGACGCCGTGGCGCAGTTCCTCGACATCCGGGCCAGCGTCCCAGACGCGACAATCCGCGACTTCGCCCGCGCCTGCGGCCGCTTCCGCGACGAACTGGGCAACACGCAGGCCGTCGCCCTGCGACGCGGCGTGATCGCCCTCATCAAGTCTGTCCGCGCCCGCACGAAGGCGGCAGGGAAGAGCGTCAAGCTCTCCGCATTCGCGCCCTACGACGGCGACGGCCCGCACTACATAACCCCGAAGTCCGGCCAGTTCAAGGGCCTGCCGCTCCATCGTTTCACCAAGCAGGGCTACAGGAAGCACCAGCCACACGTCTACACCTATGCCGCCGCCAGCCGCCGCGACGCCTGGCAGCGGCACGGCAAGATCGTCCGCCACAGGCTCGCAAAGAAGTCGTGGGGCTGGTTCATGCAGAAGCTCTTCAACCGAGCCGCCCCTTCGGACGGCAACCCCCGTGCCGTCGTGCGCGACGATATGGTGGACGGCTACCTGAAGGAGGTCGCGACCGGCAGCGACCCTCGCGTCGAGTGCCTCATCGTCAACAACCTCGACTACATCCGCGACGCACTGCAGGCAAACGCGCTCGAAGAGGCCATGCGCGCCGCCACGTCCGCCATCGACGCACAGATCGACAAGGGCCTCGCAAAGGCCCGCAGGGAACTGACCTGACCTCTTCCTCCTTTGACCGCCGCGCCAACGGTGAAAGGACCAACCCCAAATGTCCCCTGCCGAACTCATCACGCGAAAACTGAAAGCGGCGATCGAATCGTCGGGCGCAACCGTCCCCGTCGGTTCGCTCCTGCTCGAAGCCCTTGAAGGCGAACGGCACGAAACGCCGTCAAGCGGCATCGCCCTGAACGTCCACGTCTCAGGCCAAGTCGCCGAACCCCTGCCGCTCTACACCTTCTCCGTCCGCGTCGTCCTGACCGTCTCCCTCGACGACGACAAGGGCGGAAGCCTCTTCAAGGCGAACTACGACATACTGTGGGCCGTGTTCGACAGACTGGCGCGTGAAGACAACTGCACCGCGCTGGGCGACGAGGGCGACGCCGCCGCATCCGACGGCCAGTTCGCCTTCGCCGTGGACGGCTTCCAGCTTGCCGACGGCGACGAGCCGACCTTCCAGGACGACGAGAGCGGCGGCTCCTGGACAACCTCTTTCACGGCGACCGTCACGGGCCGCGCAAACTGACAAACGGAAAGGAACACAACCATGGCAAATGCAGGATTCAGCAAGGCCGTCAACTACTGGGGCACGATTGCGGGCCTCACCCCGAAATCGTCCGGGGACGGCAAGACCTCCTCGACGGCGGAGGCGCCGAACGAGTACGGCGACACGGCCGCCCACGACGTGTACGGCGAGGTCATCGCCCCGCAGACGGAGTTCGCCGTCACGGGGACGGTGAATCTCTCGAATATCGTCCTCGGCTCGGTCCACGACGTCGGCAGCGGCGCGACGGCGAAAAAGATCATGCTCACCTCGGTTTCAATCAGCACCCAGGCCGGAAACCCGCCGACCGTCACGATCAGCGGCGTGGAAGTCGAGGCAACCGCAATGGCCAGGCGCACCTACGCGCTTACGGGAACGCTCACCCCGCGCAGCAAGGCGCAGGACGTGTGCGGCGCGTTCGCCGCGTCCGAGAAGTTCACGCAGATCAACACCACGGCGCAGGTCGATCCGCATGTCCAGACCGTCGCCGGAACGCCCGTCGCAAGCGATGCAAGCCACGGACGCATCGAAGTCCAGGCGACCATGACCGACGGTTCGGGCGATGGCGTCATCTCGGCGGCGACCAGCGGCGGCTTCACCGTCACCGCCGCCCCTGCCGAGACCGACCCCGACGCGAACTATGTCACCCGCGCCGCCACCGCCACGAAATTCCTCACCGGCACGGAAGCCGCGGCATGACCTCGCAGCTCGCCGGGGAAGACCTCGAAGACCTGCGCGCGGAGGGGCTTGCGCCCTCCGACGAGGACATCATCCGCCTCCACGCGTGCGCGCTCAGGATCACAGACGGACCGGAGACAACCGCCTACAACGCGCCACGCTTCGCCATTGCGGGCGGCGTTGTCTTCTGGGAGCCGACCATGGCCTCGCTCTACTGGTACGCATACGCCAAAAGGCTCGCGGACGACACGCCGACCGCCGACTGGATGTTCGCGTTCGCCTGCGCCAAGGGCCGGGAGCGCGGCTATTTGGGCGGACTGCATGACCCTGCGGAAATCGAACGCGCCCTCGGCAAGTTCATCGGCGGAATCGCCGCCACAAAGGCAGAGGTCGATTCCGCCGTCTACTACGCGGCGGTCGGCGTCGAAGACCCGCAGCCGGAGAAGACCGACCTCGCCAAGTCGCGCGAAAGGCACGAGACGCCGGACGGGCGGGAGCGCCGGAACTTCGCCGCGCTGGAGGAGCGGCTGGCCGAGGCGGCGGCGGCAACCGGCCTCACCTTCGACGACCTCATGTGCCAGACCCCGTCCCGTCTTCGTGGCATGATCTACGCCGCGCACGTACAGGCGGGCATGGAGATGTCGAAGACGAGCGCGAGAGCACACGCCGACTACCTCGCCACGCTCCACGCGATAACGGCAAGGCTCAGGGCCGAAAAGGCCGCGCGGGACGCCGGGTAATCGGCGTTTGACCTCCGCGCCGACAATGGAAACGCGGCGCGGCGGACTACTCCACGACAAACGGCAACGGGCCGGTTTCGCGGGCGGGCTCAACGCCGGCGAGGGCAAATGCGATGGCGACAACTGCGATAAAGATGACAAGGGCGACGAAGCCGACAACCAGTGTGCCGGCTCGCCCGTCCGCTTTCGGCGTCATCCTGCTGAAATCCATGCCGCGAATTATACCACAATCTGCGGGGGCGTGACAAATGGCGGAGAAGAGCATCAAGATACACCTTGTGACGGCGGCGAACCTCGCCGCAATCCGCGCCGTCAACGCGGAACTCGCCGACATGGCCATGCAGGTCGGACGGAAGAACGACGACATGCGGCAGGCGACGATGCGGGCGACGCGCGAATACTACTCGCTCGGCGACGCGGCGGACAAGGCCGCAAGCCGTGCCGTCCTCTCCGCCAGGCAGATCGAGGAGGCGTGGCGCAAGGCCATGGCCAAGCCGGCGGAGGCTGCGTCAAATGCGTCAAGGGGCTTCGCCGCACTGACCGACGCTGCAAAGGGCGCGGCCCGTGGAATCGGCGGCGCATTCGGGAGCGTCGCCGGAATGTTCCTGCAGGGCGGTATCTGGAGCGCGGCGGCGCAGGCCGTCACCAAGCTCTTCTCGTGGGCATGGTCCAAGATCGGCGAAAATGCGGAGAAGGAGGCCAAGCGCGCGGAACGCGCATGGAAGGACGGCCTCGCCTCCGTCAAGGACGGCGCGGCGGCGGTTGAGGAGGCGTTCTCGTCGTCCATGTCCGCACTGGACAGGAGCATTTCCCGCTTCGACGCGATGACAAACAGCGTCAGGGAGCTGACGAAGGCCGAAATCGAACTGGCCAAGCAACAGGCCATTGCCAGCGGCATGGACCCCGCAAGCGCGAACGCCGCCGCCGCCGACCTTTCCGCGCAGGTGGACTACGACGCCGAGGAGAATCGGCTGCTGCACCTGATCGCGACGGAGAAGAAGCGCGTGGACGCGGCGAAGGACGCGGAGGCGAAGACCGCCGAGGAAGTCGCAAAGGCCGCAAAGGCGAAGTCCGACGCCGAGGCGGAGTACGAGCGGAAGCGCGAGGAATATGTCAGGAAGAACGCGGAAACCACCGCCTACGTGGCGGGCGGAATGGGCTTCAGCATGCAATCCGTGCGCCTGTCCGAAGACAGGATCGCAGAAAACAGGGAGAAGGCCTCCGCCGATTTCGAGGATACCGACGAAGCCGTGCGACAGCGCGAGAAAATCCGCAACGCCACGGAAGCGCTGAAGGGAATCAAGACCGACGGGAAAGCCCTTGCCGCCGCCGACGCCGCGCAGGCGAAGATCGAGCAGGCCGAAGACGCCCTCGAAACGCTCGCCGCGGAGCGCGCGGCGCGTGAACTCGCGCTGCAGAACGAACTCGCGGCGAAAAGGGAGGAATCGGCGAAAAAGGAGGCGGCGAAGAGGACCGAGGAAGAGAAGAAGTCCGCCGAGAAAGTCGCCGCCGAGCGCGCGCGGCTCGACGCGCAGGAATCCGCGCGCCGCGAGCGCGACCGGCAGGCCGAACTCGCCGCCCGGATCAAGGAGCACCAGTCGCTCCTCGCCGCCGAACGCATGGAGGAATCAAAGACGCGCTCCGCCGTCTCCGCCGCCGAGTCCAAGCTCCAGCGGGCGTGGGGCTGGTACCGCGACAAGGATTCAATGGCCGCGCAACTCCAGGAGGAGAAGGCCGACGCCGAATCCAGCAAGCAGTTCGAAAAGGACTTCGCCCGCCTCAAGGACCGCCGCAGGGACTGGCGCAAGGCCGACGACCTTTCCGTCGACGAGGAGGCCGTCCGCCGCGTCGCCCTTGCCCGCGAGGAGAAGGAGGCCGCAGAGAAGCATCTCGCGGAGATCGAGAAGAACACCGCCGACCTCGCGGCAAAGCTGGACGAACTTCTTTCCGTGAAGGGGTGACATATGGCGACTTACAAGATTACGCTTTCCGCAACGGGTTGGACGCAGACGGTTGCCGCAATCTACTGGGATACAGTTTCGCAAGCCCTGTACGAGGATGCAAATCTCACCGCGGAAATAGGCTCGTTGCCAAAGCCGACGAGAGAATGCTGGCAATTCGACGGGTTCTACGCCTCCAATTCGGCAACCGAGCCTGGCGCGCAGTACATCAACACAGACGGCAGCTTCACCGACGCGTTTTACGACAAGTTGATGACACTTTCTGGTGCCTTGACTATCTATATCGGAAAGACGCAAGTATCGTGGAAACTGACTCTCAGCGACAATGGCGGCACGGGTGGAGACGGAGCACTCTACTACCGCATCAATGGCGGCGGGTACTTCCACAGTGACCTCTGCAACGGCGAGCCTGTCTCCTCGGTTGCACGGCCAAGGCAGAGTTGCTATGCGTTCGCTGGGTACAACAACGGCACGACTACGCCGGGGACCCAGTACATCGACAAGGGCGGCAACCTCACCGAAGCCCTCGGCTCACTTTCACTCACCGCCGCCAAGATGGTTTACGCCAAATGGGTTGCGTGCTACAAGATCACGGTTTCAGCCAATTCGGGGACGGGCGGTACGGAGACATTCTACTATGATTCGGTGAACGGACTTTTCTACGCGACACCCGACATTGAAGAACCTCCGATTTCATCCATCACGCCGCACATACGCTCGACCTACAAGTTCCTCGGAGCCTACGCGACGAACGCTACGACTGGGGTTCAGTATGTCGCACCGGATGGGACGATCTTGCCAGCCTTTGTGCCGACGGCGAAGATTACAATCTATGCGCAATGGCTCCTCGTCTCGTACAAACTCACCCTCGGCAAGAACAACGGTACGGGCGGTACGGACGCACTCTACTGTTCGAACGGGGCGGGTGCGCCTGTCGGCTGGTATCTCGATGATCTGTGCAAGACGCCAGCAACGAACATCGACCCACCTGCGCGCAGCGGCTACGCGCCGAAAGGCTTGTTCACCGCGTCTTCCGGCGGCACGCTGCAGATCAACCGCGACGGATCGTTCACCGATGAGTTCGCCGTTTCGTCGATTACGACTGCGAAAACCTACTACTGGCATTGGGTGTCGGTTTATAAGATTACGCTCAATGGGAACAACGGCACGGGCGGCACGGGTTCCTTCTGGTACTCCAGTCTCGACGCAGCTTACTTCAACAACGCCGAACTGTCCCAGCAGATTTCATCCATCACGCCGCCAACGCGCGAATGTTACCGCTTCGAGGGCTACTTTTCGGCGGCGACGAGCGGAACGCAGTATGTCACGCCGTCCGGACAGTTCACGGACGCGCTCACCTCTCTCGCGCCGACAGCCGCAAAGACCTTCTACGCGCACTGGGCGTGCGTCTCGTACAAGCTGACACTCGACGACAACGGTGGTTCGGGCGGATCGGGCGCACTGTACTGCGGCGGCACGAATGCGGACTACTACGCAGACGACCAGTTGATGGCGAAGATGACATCCGTCATCGTGCCGACGAAGCGCGGGCACACGACCATCGGATATTTCGCCTCGAAAAGAGGCGGGTCGAAGTATGTCAACGCGGACGGTGCGATTGTCGCCGCCGTTGGCATAACTGCGAATGTGACGGTGTACGCCCGCTATTCGCCGAACACCTACATCTTGCACTTTTCCGAAGGCCCCACCGTGCAGAAGCAGGTCACGTTCGGCGCAGCCGTCGGCGCATTGCCGGTACCGACAAAAGGCCACGACGTGTTCATCGGCTGGATTGCCGGCAACGAAAAGATCGAGGCTACAACCGTCTGGAACTTCGATTCCGACGTGACCGTCCGCGCAATGTGGCTTCCGAGAATCAGCGAGAACTTCGGGAATGCCATCGACTACTTCGGCCTGACCTCCTCCTCCCTCGTTCCGATTTCGTCGAATAGCGGTGACAACAAGCAGCACATTTGCGTTGCCCATGTGGGGAAATTCGAAGAGAATGTTGAAGCGTGTTCCGGCGTATGGAGGAACCCGACCGTCACCTACGCCGTGCTGCGTTCGTTTACCTTCAAGGCCACGCTCGGCAAGGCGTTCGCGGCGACCCAATCCGGGGTGAGCGGCTACATGATCACCGAGATTGAAGTTGCGACCAGCGTCGGTTCTTTCCCGACGATTACCGTCAGCGCGACGGCAAACGAGGGGTCGGATGCCATCAACCTGTTCCCGGTTTCCGTGCCGATTGTCGCACGGTCAAGGGCGCAGAATCTTATTGGCGCAATCAGCGGCGGCGGGCATTTGAATGCCTGCAACCTCGTCGCATGTTGCGATCCGGTCGTCGTTGCGGAGAACATGATGCCGTGCGCCAGCGATGTCGTGAATGGGAAAATCACCGTCACCGCATCGACGGTCGCGGCAAACGGCGAGACCGCACCAACCGTGCAAAATGGCTTTGCCTCGCTCGGCGAGCCGAAACAGATGGAAGGACAACAGTATGCAATGTGGCAGATCGTTGCAGAAAGGGGGTTATAAATGGGCTACTACACAGGCGACGGCGTGACATCAAGTGGCGGCTCGTCCGTCACTTTGAGATCGACTGGACCAGCCGTCGGCGGCGCATTCTACGTCTACCAGCGAACGAAAACGATCGTCACAGCAAAACTCGGAGTGTCCCTAACATCGGCACTCGCGGTTGATGGCGACATCAACATGAACTACTGGCAATGGCCGGGCGGCATGGTCGAACCGGGAAGTCGTGGTACGATGTGCTCCGTAACCTTCTCGCAGATCAATGGCTCGAACCTCTACGCACTCAACATCACGAACCAGACGATTCAAGTGCGCGGCAAGCAGGGAACATACGACTCAGGATGGGTATCATGAAGACGGATATCACGCACATCACGCAACTGACCCGCGAGGACCTTCGGCAACTTGCGGCGGCGACAAACCCGAAACCGGGATTCCTCATCCGAATCGAGAACACACCGGATGGAATCGGCATATCGGTAAACGAAACGGCATTCAAGACCGCCGTATTCGGCTTCCTCCGAAACATCAGCGCAATCCCCGCCGCGTGTCAGCCGACGCAGGCGGAAATCGATGCCACGAGTTGCATCCCGGTGTAGGGGGAGATTTTGACCGCGGCGCGTATGGTGAAAGGACAAGCATCGCGCCATGAAGGAAAACAGAATCAGGCTCAGGCCCGACCGACTGAACGCGCCGCTCGAAACCTGTTTCGTCGGAAAACTGTCTTCGGCGGTTTTCAGGATCGGCGGCGACGTCCCGGACGACATCGACGACATCTCCGTTCAGATCGGGCGGACGGCCGACCCCAACACGCACGATCCGCGCAAGAACTTCACGGCGGCGGCGACACGCCAACCGGACGGCTCGTTCCGCTGCTACCTTTCTCCGTTCCACTTCCCCGACGTGTCCGACGCGCTCAAATACCACGTCCTCGGAACGGATGCAGACGCCAATCCGCGCTGGCTCGGTTCGGGTGCGCTCGTCGTCCGCGACTGTCCGGCGAACGGATCCGCCGTCACGCCCGACGTCATCCCGGACGACGCCTACGCCTACAACCCAGTGACGAAACTCTACCACAAGCTCGTCGCGGAAGTCGACGAGGACGGCGTCATCACGGTCGCCGTCGAACAGAAAGGAGTCGCGAAATGAAACGTCTGCCGGCACTTCTCGCCCTCGCCCTCGCGGCAACCGCCGCCCGCGCCGATACCGTCAAAACCGCCACCCAGCCGTGGGTGACGAATCAAATCAACAGGGCGACCGCCGCCTGCGCCACGACGAACGACCTCGCGGCCTACGCCACGACGAACGACCTCGCCGACCTC